>DDLW01000208.1 GCA_002340345.1 Alphaproteobacteria bacterium UBA2562
CCGGAGTCCGCCTAAAAAGGAAGGAGAAAGCCGAAAACAACCCTAAAGTGCCACTTATAGAGCCAAATTCGGCCAAAATAACCTGCAAAAACAGAAGCCGAAAAAGACAAACAGAAAAATCAACCATTATGCAGAGGTCTTTATTATGATATATCGCAACACGAGCAGGATATGCCATCTCTGTCCTCAGCCTGTATAATTTTGACCGCGCGGCAATTTCTTTTATTTTCGCAATCAGCTCATCGCGATAATTCAATGCCTGCTCAGGTCCGTAGGTCTCGATACCATACTCAAATATGGCAAAGATATCTTCAGACGCTTTGTGCGTAAGCTTATAGGCCGTCATGCGTCTTCGCATGATGGTGGGTGAGGGCAAGGTCGAAGAGGTCTTCTATTGTGTGCGAACTTATACCGCTTTCCATGGCTTCTTGCACAGCGGTGCTCATATTGTTGATTTTTTGTTCTTTTTCTTGATCTTTTCGAATGAGATCACAGACATAATCACTGGCATCTTTGTAATGTTCACTCTTTCCCTTCTCGGCACTCCAGTCTTTTATCTGGTCCGGAAGAGAAAGATTTACATTTGCCATGAGCGGCGTCCCTTGGCTTGTGTGATACAATGAATGAATAATTTTATAGGGCCAAGAGACAGGGAGTCAATCTTAAGTACTTTTTGACAGACTTTTTCTCGAAAAAGTCGCCCCCTTTCGCGCCAGCGAAAATCTGAAGGACCTTCGGCCTTTTAGAGCAAGCCCTTTCCCCTTAGCCGCGCACATTGGTCAAGAAGACATCCAGCTCGCCTTGCAAATCTTCCGAGCGGTTCGAGAGCTGGGAGGACACGGTTTCGACCTCAGAGGATGCACTTTGGGTATCGGCGATAATCGATTGCACCCGGGTGATGAAGGCGGACAGGATCTTCGTGCCCTCTGCTGCCTCATTCACATGGCGGGCGATGTCGCCGGTGGCGGCGTTTTGTTCTTCGACGGCGGCGGCGATGATGGCGGTCATTTCTTCGATTTGGCCGATGGTTTCTGAGACCGAGGCCATGGCGGCAACGGCCGTGCGGGTTTCCGTTTGGATGGTGGCGATTTGTTGGGCGATTTCATCGGTGGCTTTGGCGGTTTTCTGGGCCAAAGTTTTGACCTCGCCGGCGACAACGGCAAAGCCTTTGCCAGCATCGCCAGCCCGTGCGGCTTCGATGGTCGCATTGAGGGCCAAGAGATTGGTCTGATCGGCAATGCCGGAAATCAGATTGGTGACTTCGCCAATGCGGTCTGTGGCTTCGGTCAAAGAGCGCGCGAGACCATCGGTGCGCTGGGATTCCGAGGAGGCCTTCTGGACAATCGATGAGGCATCACACAGCCGGTCGCTGATTTCGTGGATCGAAGAACTTAATTGACCTGCGGCAATTGACACGGCCTCGGCATTGCTGGCCGATTGTTCGGCCACCGAGGCCACTTCTGCGGACTGGCTCGAGGCCTCATGGGCGAGGGTCGCCATGCCGCGCGCGGTGTTGGCCAGGGTCGAGGCCTCTTGGTGAATGTCGCTGACCACCTGCCCAACAGCACTTTCAAATTGGTCGGCCATGCGCAGTCGGGCTTGTTTTTGTTTCTGGCGGGTCTCGGCTTCGGTCCGTTGGCGCTCTTCTTCCATTTGCGCCATTTTTTGTGCTTTTTCGCGATAATCCACCATCGCCCGGCTGATGATCCCAATTTCATCAGAGCGGTGGCAATGCTCAATATGTGTCTCAAGATCGCCCCCGGTCAGAGATTTCAGGCTGACCATGACCGAACGCAAGGGCTTGCCAATCATGCGTTGGCCAACAACCATCATCGCCAGGGCTAAAATCACTGTGATCAACACCATCACCAGCATGTCATGGATCAAAAGCGCTTGGGCTTTGCTCTCAATGGCAAGGGTTGGGACATTGATGACCAATGTCCAAAGGGTGTTTGTCGCCTCCAAGCGCACGGGGATATAAAGGCGGTAGACTTCTTCCTCATGAACCGTTGAAAAGGCTTGGTAACGCAGCGCCGTCCCCTGTTTCAAAGCCGCGAGGACAGCGGCCTCTTGGCTTTTTTCGTCTTCGCTGCGCCCCATGCGCCAGCTTTCGCCGATGAAGGCTTCGTTAGGGTGAGACAGCCAGAGGCCTTCATCCGACAGCAAATAGATGGAGCCCGTCCCCAAAGGCTTTGACTTCAACAGGGTGGCCCGGAGTTCTGCTAAAATCACATCGATCCCCACCGCCCCGATCAGCTGATCCCCCCGGCGTAAAGGCGCGGACACGGAAAAGCCAAAGACTTCACTGTCCGGATTGTCCTTCTCCAAAGTCCAGCGATAAGGTTTTGTGATATAAGGCTTGTTGGTTTTAAAGCTGACTTCATACCATGATTTTTCTTCATTATCGATATTGGCGGCACGGTGCCCGGTCTTCGTCAGGGTGCGATATGCATAGGGCGCCCAGCGGCCTTGGCCATCATGATAGTCATCATGGCCAATAAAATCAGCATTGCGGCCATCCAGACTCTCCCCAGGAGAAACCCCGTAAACACCATGCAGCTGCGGGTTATCCTGGAGACTTTTGGTAATAATCCGCGTCATCGCATCGCGATCTGGGGCGCGATCTGGCGTTTGGCTATTATCCAAGAGTGCCGCGATCGAGGTTGCCACCTGCTGGGTAATGGTCACGGATTTATCCAAATAGCCTCTGACATGTTCTTGTTCTTTGGCGCCAGCAAGGGCGGCTTCGTTCAGAGTGTCTTCCTTCAGCCTTTGGAAATTAGAATAATTTGTCAGAATATTCGCAAGACTCATAATCACGATCAGAACCGCGATAAGAACTGTCAGAAGTTTTGTTGTAACCTTGAAGTTTGTCATTTCAGATCCAAAGTCGTCCCGTCTGATCACGATGGGGAAGGGCACAGAGGTGGGTATCGAAGCTTGCGATATTTTCTCGAAAGAGGGAGATAATCCCTTTAAGTATAACAAGTTTAGATCGTAAAACACAATGCAATAAATCTTAGAGCAAAGGAAAGGGATAACGCCCTGCCTTTGTTCTGTTTTGCGCCAGAAACAAAAACTTGCAATATTTTTCTGTCTCAAAATAAAAGAAAAGTTTTGTGAAAATTCTTTTTCTCATATATTTCCCTGCGATTTATTTTATATCTTCTTTATATATAAAAAATATAAGTCAATAATATTTCACCATCTCCATAAAAAAGATCCCGAAGACCATGCCCCCCAAGATCCCATAAAGGCTTCAGAAGAATAAGCCCTCTCAATCATCAACCAAATCAACAGCATCTTTATAGAGAGGACTTTCCGCCAATAGCTGGCCAATATGCTGAACCGCTTGGCCTCCGCCCTTATGCCACAGCAGCTTTGACTGCAATTTTTCTTGGGACTCTTCCACAGCAATTTGAATCGCCGCCACCAAACGTTCAATGCCCCCAGCGTTTGGATTTCTCTCTTCAAGCGCCTCTTTCAGGGGGGTCAGCCGAGATTGCATCGCCATCACATTAAGATGGACATTCACGATCACCGGATTGCCCTTTTCACCCCCCTTTGCGGCTTCTTTGAGATGATAGCCTGTGGCTTCAACAATCGCATCCAGCCACTCCGACACTTCCGCAGAAGACCCTAGCCAGGTCCCTGGTTTCCGATCCGGGCCGCTAATCCAGATATCTGAGCTGTCATTAAAGCGCGCATCAAAGGCAGGCAAGCCCCCCTTTGCCGCCAGGAAATCAGGCTGCGGACCGACAAAAGTGGGGGGCTGTTTATCTGTCATTTTTTTCCCCTACAATCTTATAGGAAACGGCCTGAGGAGATCCCCCTCGACCATGGTCGCCTTGTTTTTCACACGGGCAACCCAACCTCTATAGAATAATGATCGTCCTCTAGCTGGCAGCGGAGATGCAGAATATTTTCATCTGTCTCGCTCGCCATGCTATTGCGCATCATATAATATAGGCCGCGCCCGCCCTTACGATTCGCCTCAAAGCGCGTTTGCAAGCCTTTGCCAAGGCGCGTTATGGGATTGCCGAACTCTAAGCTTTGCAGCTTCTGTCCGAGCGCCCTTATCTTATCGGGATGATTTTGTCCAGAGGCTTTGACTGTGACTTCGCCGGTTCTGTGATCTAGGGACACTTCAATCTGAGCCGGTGTATAGTCCTTATGATCAAATTGATTCGCGTAAAGCTCGCCGACGGCTTCGATCACCCGGCCCGCATGGCTTTTCTCAGGAATAGACGCCATAATATCTTGAATCGCCTGACGATATGTATCTGGGGATGTGCCAGAAATATTGGCGATCACAGTGTTCGCACCCACAAGAGTCTCTTTCATCATAAAAGGCAAGTTCGGTTTTTACGGATCTTATTCATCAAACTATAGCCAAAGGTTTCAAAAGATAGCGTTAAAGCCTCTTTCCTGGGATAAAAGACATCGAAAGCGCAGATGGGCTCTGCCTTGGAGCGCATAATGAAATCACGATCCATGTCTTCACCGCATGGCGGAAGGAAGGCGAGGGTTTTCTAACAATGCTGGGGGGGCTTCAGATTTTGCAAGCTTGCGCACTTTTAAGTCATTTCACTTTCCCCTGCAAGTGATTTTTGCCTGTTAACGGCCTTAAAGACAACCCTTAAAAGAATAGATACATTATTTTCTCGCACCTATAATTGCATTGACGTCAAGGACAGACACCATCATGTCATCTGGAAGTCCTCTTTCGAATGCCCTTTCAAGAGCCTCCAGCCGGTCTTTGAAAACCCGTCGTACAGCATAGCCTAAAGTTTTTCTGTGTGGACGTGCTGCCAGATACTTATCTTGTGTCTGCCCTTGCGCACAACCAGTCTTATGCCAATGTTTCCAGCCTGTCTTGGCCGCACTCAGAATCCATTCCCTCAAGTCTTCTCCTTCGGGCAACCAATCCCCGTCAGCCTGGCTGATACGAAGAGCATCGGTCACGCCGTCACTGAGAGAGAGATAAAGCGTGTGATTCTTTGAAAGAACAGCATCGGTCGTCACAATGTCTGACGTTGACTTTTCAGGAAGCCCTTTAAAAATGCATTTGAGCGTGGTGTTTTTTTTCGTAAAGGTTAGGGCCCAGAGTGGCATGTCTTGTGATGCAAATTCTATCTGAATGTCTTTATTTTTTTTGCCTTTAATCAAAGCGGCAAGCCCGACAAAACCGCGCGGGATATCCGCCACAAGACTGCCGTCAGGATCGGTAGCATCAACGGTATCACCCCTATCTTGTTGAGGTGGTGATTGCGTTTCATGCTCTTTAGGATCGACCGTGAAGCCTTTTTCCAGCCTGTCTTTGAGATAGATCAGAAGCTTTTCTGGCTGTTCTGTTCTTAAAATTTCCAGCCTTTGCCCTTCACCCCCCTCTTCATTTGGAGGGGCCGACATAAGCCCTGAAGGCGACCAGAAATCGCCATAAGGAAATTTTTGAAGTTTGGGACTATTTTTCCGGAATTTATTCCCCGCTGTGATTTCCCATTGAATGAGATGATCAATGGCGAGAATAAGATAGGCTTTAATAATCGCTGTCTCGACCCCATGGCCCGTGCAATCCCCTACCAGCCATAAGAAACGAGAGGGATCCTCTGTCAAGGAACGGGCGATCATAAAATCACCGGAAATCCCAGCTTTCGGAATAAGACAAGCATCAAAACCCGGCTGACCATAGCGCAGCAAGCCATCGACCAGGCGTCCTGCAAGGGCTTCACTCCCACGCTGTCTTTCTGCGGCTTCCCAGAGTTCACTATGGTCCTCATAAAGGCGCAAAATGCCGCCCGCGAGCTGTTTTTCGCGCACGGCGAAATAGCGCACCCCAGTTCCTTCTTGCGCTTCTGGACGCCCCAGGAGTTTTGGGGGGGCAAACCGATGGGGACGCCATTTGGGGGCGTGACCTTCTTCAACAATTTCAAAAAGATCTAATTGATCTGTCAGCTTCGGTCGATCGCGCCGTTTTTGTTCCTGCCAATAATTTTGCAGCTCTTTATAAGGCCTCGCAAGGTCAAAAATAGACTGTTTTTTAGCCATGATTTCGGGAAATACAGCCTTTGCCAAGTCTGAGATCATCAGCTCTGTGATTTTATGGCCCTCAAGGATATGGAAATCAGCCAGCGTTGGAAGGTCATCAAAAAATAAATCGTCATCGTCTTCAGGGGGGTCTGTTTGCCCTTTTTCAGTTGCCATTTTTAAATATTTGACCTCCCAAAGGATGTGCCAGATCCAGGCCTAAGGAATATTGAGGTTTTAAAAATTATGATATTGCTGATTGGATGTGGGCGATATATTTATGTCTCTAAAAATATATTGTCTAGTTTTTTTTACACTTAAAAGACAGGATTCTGGCCATGACGAACCAGCAACAGGATCTCAGAAAAAAAATAAAACAGCTCCAAAATGAACTCGAAAATATTAATGATTTTATTCATGTCAAATGGTTACAGCAAAGATTGCATCGCCGGGTCAATGGCGTCCATGTTGGTGGGGTGGCTTTATTTGCAGGGGCAGGCCTGTCTTTAAATGCCAATCGGCTCATTCCCAATGCGAAAGGCTTCCCCACTTGGGCAAAGCTTTGGAGTGATTTCGAAACAGATCTTCAAATGAGGCTTTCCCCTGGAAAATCTGGCCAGCAGGGCTTGGCCGAAGGCAATCGTCTGGCCGAAACCATTGCCACAGTGCGCGGACGCTCCGCCTTAGATGAAGCCATTGTCCGTGCCATCCCCGACGAACAATATGAACCAGGGGCTTTGCTGCGGGCCATTATGCGCTTGCCTTGGACAAATGTTTTTACAACCAATTGGGACACGCTTTTAGAACGTGCCGCCCGCCATGAATCCCATCGCAATTATGCGGTGGTCACCCGGGCGGAACAATTGGCCTATCAGCCAGAACCTTTGATTGTTAAATTGCATGGCAGTTTACCCGACGCAACGCCCTTTATTTTCTCCGAAGAAGATTTCCGGGTGTATGAGCGCACCCATGCTGAATTTGTTACTCTCATGCGTATGGCTTTGATTAAGAATATTATTTGCTTGATTGGGTTTTCTGCGACAGACCCGAATTTTTTGAACTGGCTAGGATGGGTTCGCGATCGGCTGTCAGGGGCCGCTCACCCACCTGTTTTAATTGCGGTTTCAAGGGAAAATATGGAGCCCGCCCATCGGCTTTACCAAGAAAATTTGAATATGCGCATTGTCGATATGGCCCCTATTGTGCGCAAAGCCCATGCGCTTGGCTTTGAGAATGATCACAGGGCCGCCTTAATGGCTTTGGTGGAAAGCTTAAAATATGCGTCCCCCTATTCTTTCTTCTGGCCGAAAAAGATCACATGTAACAGTGATATTTCAGATCTTATTGAAGAGATAAATCTTTCAGATAGTATTTTAAATCAAACACCTGAAGATTTTTCAAATGAGTACACGGATTTCAAGCCAGACCTTAAGAATATCAACGAGATATACGAAAAAGACATCAAACCTATTATGGAAACTTATCCAGAATGGACTGTTTTACCGATCGATAATTTAGAGAAATCAAAACTTATTTCAGAGCATATGACAAAATGGGTTCTCTATGTTTTTCATTACCTTAATTTTACTTTAAAGGACTTAGAAAAAAAGACTCTTTTTTCAGACAAAAAAATATCTGACATAGAAGACGTCTTGGAAGTTTTAAATGAAACGATCCGTATGCTCAATAAGCTCAGGACAAGATTAAGGCTTGAAATTGGCTCTTACCATTTAGAGAATTATAGAAGGATACTAATCAATTTTATTGAAATAATAAATAATCATAAAGAAAACCAATCATCGGGAAATATTATTCCCACAGCGCGCATAAAAGATATTTTATTTAAGATTTATTTCCGCAATAGCCAAAATGTCATCCCCACAAATATGAGCTTTTTTTCTGATTTCTTCAGAAATCACAATGAATCTGTTGATGACGATTGTCATTATTATCTTATTATAGCAAGTTTCAATCTGAGAACAGGCAATATCCGCGATGTGCTCACCAGTTTGGAAAGGGCCCATACACGGATCATTCAGCTGAGAAATGCCCGTGGCAGTTGGGCGTCTCTTGATCAAGCCTCTTCGGGCATTGATCCAATCTGGCCCTGTCGTTTTGCGGCCATCGCCTTTGAACTTAAGCAAATTCAAATGGCAGAAGCGCTCCTGGATCATGCCTTTGCCCTTTTGCAATCCGCTGGCATTTCCCATAGCGGAGAGGCACAAACAGAAGATTTCCGATATCGTTCCATGGAAAGCTGGATTCGTTTCGTACGGGTGCGGGTCAGTGAATATCAACTGGCCTTGCAACATCGAGAGAACAGCGAGACCCATCATGACGCCACATCTCAAACCACACGCCCAGGGTCCAATCCGCTGGCGGATCTTGACACTTTTGCAGATCCCGACCCGCAATTTTTACTAGAACGCGTCCTCGAAGACAGGAATTTCCTAGAGCAAAATGCCATTTATCGCTGTAATGCCATGGCAGAATTTTCCCATGCAAAGCGTATGGCCCTTGCTTCACGTGACAATAAAAACAACCATATTGGTCAGTTCTTCCGGCTTGTTGATCAAGCGGGTGTCATTTATGCGAAAGATGATCTGGATGATCTGCCTGACATGATTGCACATTTGGTGCGCGACGATCCGGACCATGCCTTAGGGCTCGCCTTGCGGTGGTCTACGACTGGACAACCAGAGCCATTGGCCAAAACCTTACGCCAAGCCCTCCAAATCGCCGCCTTGGCCCCCTCAGACCAAAGGACGCTTTCAAGCGCGCAAAAGGCCCATCTCCGGCAAGATCGTGCCCGGCGGGTCAGTCTTTTATTGCGGGCAGTCCCCAATATGGCGGCGGCGATTTGTTTTGCCGAACGCACAGAACAGCATCAAGCGGCCCGGGATCTCCTGTTCAACACCCGTCTGTCTGGTTTATTGGCCGCTTTGGTGGCCTGCTTTGCCCCTTCTGAAACCGCTGAGACCAAAGAGGTAACACTCTTACAGGTCCTCCAAGAGATCGCCAAGGAAAAAGAGGACAAGGGGGCCGAAATATATTTTGACCATGATCCCAACGCCGCCCTCGCCGCCTTTGTCGATGGCTTAATGGTGCTCTGCCGCCATGAGGAGACCCGTTTTGCGGCGCAAATACAGCGCGATAGCAATTATTTGCTCTACAAGGCCTTATGTGAGGCGCCCCATCTACTGCTGGCTGATGACGCCCGTGACGCTCTGACAAAAGAGGCCGAAGCCTTTAATCCGGCCTGTAGCGATTTTATCCAGGCACAGAACCCAAGCCCCCATCCACGCTTGTGGCAAGCCATGACTTTGCCCATCCCAGACAGCACAGACCCAAAATACCGTACGCGCATGTCAAAGAGTCTCAACCAATGGCGCGATCCGCTGGCGGCCCTCCAAAAGGCCGCCCAGGGCAACAAATTTGATAAGATCAAAGATCCAGACATACAGGCCATCCTCACCTCGGCTCTCGCGCAAACAGAAGCCGCAGTTGACCGTGCGCATCTCCCCGCCGCCAAAGAAAAATATCAGGCCAGGGTGGATCGCCTCACATCCTTGCGTCTCCCCGAAGAGGACCGGCGCCAAGGGAATACGCCTGAGGGGGATAGGCCTGAGGGGGATAGGCCCCCAGAAGATCCTCCTGTATGATGCGGGGCAAGAGGAGAAAACCATGGGATTTTTTTCAAAACGTCGCAAAACCCGCCACAGCGCTGACAGTCGGATCGCGCGCGCGGTTTTAACGCCAGCGGTCTCGATCATGGTCGCAGATGGCGATGTCGCGGACTCAGAACTCTATCAATTGCAGAATCTCTGCGCTTTTAGCCCCATCTTTTTCCAGCTAGAGCCAAAGGATGTCCAGGCTCTGATGGTCTCGATTTTTGAGGAGATCAAAACCTCTGGGCACAGCGATGCGATCCAAAATGCCAGTGCGACCTTGTCCCAGCCGCTGCGCGAGACAGCCCTTTGCTTTGCCGCCCGGATTGCCTTTGCCGATGGCTATATTGATGATGGCGAAAAGGCGTCGTTCCTAGAGATCGCCAAGCATTTGGACATTCCAGATGCGACTTTTGTCAAGATCCTTGATGTCATCGCCATGCTCCAGCGTCCAGCAACGGCCTAATATATTTTTTCGCTTTCGCGAAAATATAAGGCGACTTTTTCGAGAAAAAGTCTGTCAAAAAGCTTTTTAGAGTCGCGATCAAACGCTTGGCGTGGGATCAAGGCGCTCACTGCCCGCTTCTGCGGTGAATTGTAGGGCGTAAAGTCGGGCGTAAGGGCCTTTGGTTTCTAACAATTCTGCGTGGGTGCCATATTCGGCGACATGGCCATTTTCGATGACATAAATGATGTCTGCGTCCATCACAGTGGACAGGCGATGGGCAATGACAAGGGTGGTGCGTCCTTCCATCAGGCTGTGTAAGGCCCGTTGGATATGGCGCTCGGATTCGGTGTCGAGGGCAGATGTTGCTTCATCGAGCAGCAAAATCGGGGCGTCTTTCAACATGGCCCGGGCGATGGACACCCTTTGGGCTTGGCCGCCGGACAATTTGGTGCCTCGGGGGCCGACCGGCGTGTCATAGCCCTCTTCGAAATGGGAGATAAAGTCATGGGCGCCGGCGAATTTCGCCGCTGTGATGACCTCCTCTCGGCTGGCCCCTGGGCGGCCATAGGCGATATTGGCGTAAATCGTGTCGTCGAAAAGCACGACTTCCTGGGTCACCAAAGCAACATGGCTGCGTAAAGAGCTTAAGGTGGCGTCTCGGAGGTCATGGTCATCCAAAGACAGACGCCCGGTTTCGATGTCATAAAAGCGGGGAATTAAATTGAGAATTGTCGATTTCCCAGCCCCAGAGGGGCCGACCAAGGCGACTTTTTTCTGGGCTGGCACGGTCAGGGACAAATCTTTTAGAACCAATGTGTCTTCATAGCGGAAATTCACCTTTTCAAAGCGAATTTCTGGCCCTTGCCCTAAGGACAGGGGGGTCGCTGTGGGGGTGTCTTGGATTTCTGGCAAAGTATCAATGAGACCGAAAATGCGCTGGCCAGCGGCAACCCCTTCTTGCAAAGCCGCATTGAGGGAGGCCAAGGACCGCATGGGCTGATAGGTCATCAAAGCGGCGGTGAGAAAGCCCAGAAAATCCCCAGCCGTGACCGTATGGTCGGTAATCACCAAATGACCGCCCACCAAAAGCACAAGGGCGATGATACAGCCAATCATGGTCTCCATGACCGGGTGGGAGAAAGACCGGGTCCGGATCCCTTTGACTTGCAGCTGATAAAGGGCTTGTGTGGCCTCGGAAAAGCGCTGTTCTTCGGTGATTTCCATGCCATAGGCTTTGACTTGCCGATTGCCGCGAATGGTCTCGTCGAGGAGGGTCGTCACCCGTTCCATATGTTCTTGGGTGTTGATACTGACCTTTCGCAGCCGCCGGCCAATGCGCATAATCGGGAACACCGCAAGGGGGATCACAAAAAAAGCCAGAATGGCCAGCTGCCAATTCAAATAGAACATCGACACCGTCAGCCCAACCAGCATGGTGAGATCGCGGCCAATGCCGAGAATACAACGCTCTAAACCATTGCGCAGTTGGTTGGTGTCATAGGTCACGCGGGAGATCAGATTGCCCGCGCCGAAATGGGCAAAAAAGGTCAGATCTTGGTGGAGAATGCGGCTGAACATGTTGTTTTGAATATCGCGAATAATCGCAAAGGCCACAGAATGCATAAAGACGGAATGGCCCCAAGAGGCCCCACCGCGCACAATGCCTAAAATTGGCATGAAGGCGGCAATGCTATAGAGGCTCGTCAGGTCGCCAGCATTGAGGGCATCATCCAGCATATATTTGATGACATAAGGCAGGGCAGAGGCACTGCCCGCCGCCAAGAGCATGAACAACAGGGCGAGAAGAATATTTCTGATGTGATCGCGGACATAGTCCCGCCCGACTCTTTTGACCAGCAACCAGGTGCCGGCGGTCCAGCGCAGCTTGTGCTTTTGCTTTTTCGGGGGCGTTTCAGATGGGGCTGCAGTGGCAGACGGTTCGGCGCGTGTCACGGTCTCTCTTCAATCCTCTCAAGGGGCTCTCATACCAACCTGGCATACCAACCTGCACAATCGATGACTTTTCGGTTGGTATATAAAGACGGGCCATAGCTCTTACCATAGAGTGGGCAAGTGTGATATGGCTTTTGTGCTTTTTATGATAAGGGTTTTTCCATGACGACACGGCATTCCGAGACCTCCACAGACCACCCCCATCCTTGGACCCAAAAGCCCGGCCCACGGGCAATGCGCCGGGATCATCGGGTGACGGTCCATGGTCAGACCCTTGAAGATCCTTACCATTGGCTCCGGGATCCGGCCTTTCCAGAGGTCAAAGACCCAGAGATCCTGGCCTATCTCACGGCTGAAAATGACTATTTGACAGAGATCATGGGGGATCTTGCGCCCTTACGGCGGCAGATTTATGGCGAAATGAAGGGCCGACTGCAAGAGGATGATGACTCTGTCCCGGTGCGCAAAGGGCCGTTTTCTTATTTCCATCGCTATGCCAAAGGCCAGCAATATCCAATCCATTACCGCCGCGCAGTAGACGCAGAGGTGCTGGAGGCCGCAGATGGGCCCCAGACAGGGGCCGTTCAAGACAGAACGGGGGAAACGCCGGAAGAGACTTGTCTTTTAGACGAAAATCTTTTGGCCGAGGGCCAGGCTTTTTGTGATGTGCATGCGCTGAGCGTCAGTCAAGACCATAAGATTTTGGCCTATGGTGTCGATTTTGAGGGCTCTGAACGCTATGAGATCTGTTTTAAAGATTTGGAAAGCGGTGTCTTGCACGCCGATCGCCTGCCAGACACCGCAGGCTATGCGGTCTGGGCCGCCGATCATGCCCATGTTTTTTACGCGAAATTGGATGACCATCACCGTCCCACCCGGATCTATTGCCACAAGCTCGGCAGCCCCCTTGCCAATGATCGCTTGGTCTATGAGGAAAAAGATCCTACCTTCTGGGTGTCGGTGCGGAAAAGTGCCGATGAGACTTTGATTCTGATCGAATCCCAGGATAAAGACACCGCAGAGACTTCTTGGCTGCCCGCAGACCGCCCCCAAGACCCGGTCACGCTGTTTCGGGCCCGGGAAACAGGCCATGACTATGATCTCGACCATCGCCATGGCCAATTTTACGTTCGTACCAACGACCAGCATGAAAATTTCCGCCTGGTCACCGCTCCAGACGCCGCACCAGAGGCCTGGCAAGAGCGAATCCCAGCCCAAGATCATGTTTATTTGCAAGATGTCCTCTTACTCCAAGACAGGATTGTGCTGGTCGTGCGGGAAGGCGGGTTGCGCCATATCTGGGTCTATGATGAGGCGACGGACAAACAACAGCCTCTTGCGTTGCCGGATGCGGCCTATCGCGTGGCGGCTCTCAAGCCTGGCATGTTTACACAAAGCTATATTCGCTTGTCTTACAGCGCCCTGGGGCGGCCCGATCAAGTTTTAGATTATGATTTTTTGGCTGAGACCCTCACCGTGCGCAAGCAAAGGGAGATCCCCTCTGGCTTTGACCCAGACCTCTATATCACAGAGCGGCAGGGCGCGACGGCGCCAGATGGGGTCACCGTGCCTGTGTCCCTGATTCGCCACAAAGACACGGTCCTGGGACCAGAGACCCCCCTTTATCTTTATGTCTATGGCGCCTATGGCCATAGCATTGATCCTTATTTCAGCAGCAATCGTCTTTCGCTCTTAGAGCGGGGCTTTGTCTTTGCCATTGCCCATGTGCGCGGGGGCAGTGATAAGGGGCGTTGGTGGTATGAAAATGGCAAAATGGAGCATAAAACCAACAGCTTCACTGATCTTATTGCCGTCGCTGAGCATCTGATTGCCCAAGGCTATAGCGGGGCGGGGCAGATCACGATTTCAGGCGGCAGTGCGGGGGGCATGACCGTTGGCGCCACCATGGCCCTCCGGCCCGCGCTGTTCAAAGCGGTTGTTGCTGCCGTGCCTTTTGTTGATGTTTTGAACACAATGTTGGATGCCAGCCTGCCCTTAACCCCTGGCGAATATACGGAATGGGGCAATCCCGAAGCCGATCCAGAGGTCTTTGAGCGGATCCGCAGCTATAGCCCTTATGATCAGATTAAAGCCTTGGCCTATCCGCATATTTTTGCCTCTGCGGGTCTTTCTGATCCGCGGGTGACCTATTGGGAGCCGGCAAAATGGGTCGCGAAATTGCGGGCGACAAAGACGGACGAGAATCTTTTGCTTTTGCGCACCAATATGGAGGCGGGCCATGGCGGCGCGTCCGGGCGGTTCGAGAGCCTGAAAGAATTGGCGGATGAGTTTACCTTTCTCTTGCTCATTTATGGCAAGCTCCAGAAAGAGGATTTTGGCCCTTGTGAAGCCGACCCCTATCCCAAAGAAGCGGCTCTGTGAGGCGCGTTAAAGGGATAGAGACGACCAACTGTTAAGCCCGTGCGGTGCTTGCGCAAAATATGAACCAAAGCGTCGAAAGACTCTGTCGGTGAGAGTCATCCGCGACCAAACCTAAGTCACGGATGACTCTAGAGTCTTGTTTTTGCCGCAAGACGCATGGTTAAAGTGATGCCACTTTAACCAGCTTTGCTCTCGTAGACGGGCCTTTTTGCGTTTCATGGACCCTTGCACAGGATCTGGATGATGATGGATGACCCCTTAGAGAACAGGCAGACTTCCAAGACAGACACGGTCTCTGCGCTGTCGCGATCGTCTTCTGCGCGTGCAGAGGGCAATAGACCAAAGCAGATGGTGATTGTGGGCGGGCTTTATCTTTTGATTTTATGTGGGGGGCTCTGGGGGGTGAGCTCTGTGATCATCGCGACATTTTGGGAGGATGGTGCGGGGGTCTTCCAAGAGCGCGATGTTCTCGAAAGTACCGAAACACAGGCAGCCCCGGCGGCGGCACCCTCTGTCTCTGAACCGCCCATGACCGCCCCAGAGACAGACCCCGCCAAGGACGAGGAGAGACCAGACGATCCAGCGCTTTCAGAAAAGGCCACCAAAGAGATCAAAACAGCCCTCGATCATCTCACCCCGCTTTTAGGAGACAATTTCGACCAAGTGGCCATGGGACCAGAATTGCTGGTCGCCCATCATCATCCCCTTGCCGACAGCTTCATGGCGCAATTTTTCTCTGGGGATATCGCATTTTCCACTTTGGTGTTTTTAAAGGCAGAGTCCCGGCAGCGCCTGGAAAAGGCCTACAAAGCCGGCAAAAACGCCAAAGCCGTTGCCGTGCATGGCAAGGGCAATTGGGCCTATTTCACCGGCCAAACATCTCCGGAAGAAGCCGCCCGGCGGGCCTTGCAACGCTGCGAGCTGGGGGCGCAAAGCCCCTGTGTGCTGTTTGCCCTCAATGACCGGCAAAGGCTGACGCTCAACTTCATGGCCGAGATGACCCCGCCCACGCAATATCGCACCACAGGGTCCTTCCAGGCCAAAGAGGTCCCCTTTGTCCGGGATGCGGCCCAGGTCAAGCTGGAAAATTACGCCCAAGGGGCGACACCGAAAGCCATAGCTTTGACCCACTCAGGCTATTATTACTATATTACCGGCTATAAAGGCGACAGCACCGTCGTCGAAACTGTCCTTGCGCGCTGCCGGGAAAAGAAACAAGACGCCTGCTTTCTCTACGCAAAAGACAATGACATTGTGATGGAGGCCCAATAAAGCGTCCCAATCAAGAGGCTGTGATCGGGAGGATAGGGGTCTCGTCAAAAATCAAAATTATAGCAAGGTCAAAGTTATGTGATCACAAATGACCTATGGATCCTTGGGCAAATTCAACACAATAGAGCGCATGCCCTATGATCATTTTATGGGACATACGCTCTATTTTATAAGACCGTCAGAGTCTCTTTGGTCTCGAACACTTTAAAAGTGATCCATGATGGCAATATAGAGAGTATTATAGGCCAAGAACCCAAGTGACGGGGCGTTTGCGGCAAAAACAAAAACAGAGAGCATTTCACCTGATTCAAATTAAAAGCGAAATGCTCTAGACTTTGTCAGTGCGTCTGAGAGGACCTGAAGAGGTGCGGTTGGTTATGAACTCACAAAATCTCCCCTGTGATGAGGATAAGGCGCTCTGGCTGTCACGGCGGCATCTGGTGGGACAGCTGATGGGCGGTCTCATCGGCGTGGGTGGCGTCGGTGCCGCCGCCGCCCTGATGGCAGAGGACGCTCTGTTCCCCCCGGCTTTTGCCGCTTTGAATGCCGGACAATTAAGCCATCAGCGCTGGCGCAAAGGCGACCAAGAAATGTTTTCTTATAAAATGGAAGACAGGCGTGGCCGCCACCATGAAATGCGCTTTGGCTTGCCCTATCAAACGGTGCAAACCTTGTCGCGGAGCTTGCCAGGGATCAATGCCCCGCAATTGCGGGGGCGGTTGGATCGCGAAATCGAACGGGCGAAAGAACAGGTCATTGATCGCCGCCATAGGGCGTTAAAAGCAGCGATTGGGCGGGAGCAAGCAAATCTCCCCAACGGTGTGACCATGAAAGTCGACTATAAAGCGAATGGCGGCTATGAATATAGCCTCCACACAAAGTCGAATATTATGGACCGCCAAAGCTTTGACCGGCTGAATAGCGCGATTGGCAAGCGCTTGGATCGGTTTCTCCGGGATCGTGAAGTCCGGGACCAAAAAGAATTTGATCTTATGGTGCAACAACGCTACCGCCAAATTCTCAGCGATCATTTCTATCAGCTGGATCGCCGTACGGGAAAAACGAATTTCATTTCCTTTGATTACCCCCGCATTGCCGCCCATCACCAAGAGGCCATGGCGGCTGTGTCTTATGCGCTGATGGCCATGACCCAAAGTCGCAATCCGCGCCGAAAATTGGAAGCGGCTCTGCTGTTCTTACAATCTATTCCCTATAATGAACTTCGTGGCAAAGATCAGAATGGCAATTTTAGTGTTTCCCGGACGGGCTTTGCCCAGCCTGTCGAGATGCTGACCATCAATCAAGGGGATTGCGATAGTAAATCCACTGCGCTTGCGGCGATGATGCCGAGCCTTTTGCCGCAAAACCGGGCGATCATGGTGATTCTACCGCGCCATGCTTTGCTTGGCATTGACCTGCCTGTCAGGGGGTCAGAGCGCCATTTGCGCCATGGGGGCCGGACATATTTGCTGGTTGAAACCGCAGGGCCTGGACAATTTCCACCGGGGCAGATTTTTCCAGACAGCGACAGTGCGATCAAAGCGGGGCGTATTGAAAGAATTATTCCGATGACCAGCCGATGACCCGAGGGAGGACGCTGGTTTGTTTTCGCTTGCGCGAAAAGGGGGCGACTTTTTCGAGAAAAAGTCTGTCAAAAAGCTTTCTATAGCAAAGCTGGTTAAGGGGAAGCCCCTTTAACCATGCGTTTTGCGGTGAAAACAAAGAGATAGAGCCTTTCACCGACTTCAAGTTAAAAGCGAAAGGC
>DDLW01000317.1 GCA_002340345.1 Alphaproteobacteria bacterium UBA2562
GTCGCGAATGACTCTAGAGTCTTGTTTTTGCCGCAAAACGCAGCGATCAGGGGGATCCACCTGATCGCGCTTTGCTCTAAGTCTATAGTCTCTCATCCTCAGCTGACACCCACTGGCAAAACAGGCATGAGGATAACGCATTTATCATGATGTATGCGATGTGGATCATAGAAAGACTTTGCGTCAATTTTGTAAAGAAAAAATAGAAGTGCGTTATTTTTCTATTGTGCACTGCAAAATATAAGACCCTTTAGGCAATGATAAATCATTTTCTTATTGGCATGAAGATCATTTCTAACCTTCAATATTTGTAAGCATCTATCATTTCTTAACGATAGACAACATTCAGCCATGTAAGGGACTTAAGACTCTCAAGATCAGCCTCCTCTTCTTCTGACAGCCACAATCTTTGTAAATTCGATAAAGATTTTAAAGGCGTGAAATCCTCCACAGGGCAGCCAACCAAATCTAAATCTTTCAAAGCTTGCAGATCAGAAAGAGCAGAGAGATCGGAGACAGGGCTTCCAGAACAAGAGATTGTCTTCAAATGGGATAAAGATTTCAAAGGGGTCATATCTGTGACAAGGCACTCTGAAAAATTGACGGACAGCAAATTTTCCAACCCAGAAAGTGGTGTCAGGTCCGAAATGGGACAGGATTGTGCTTTAAGCGCTTGTAAGGCTTTTAAGTTCGCTAAGGGGGTCAGATCCGAAATTGCGGTGACAGAAATGTCTAGGCTTTTGAGGCTGTGCATCTCTGAAAGGGCGGCGATAGTGTCGATTTTCGTGCGAAAAAGGAAAAGATTTTTAAGGGTCTGTAAGGACCTCAAAGGCGTAATGTCAGAGACCGCCGTGCCAATCAGATCAAGACCTTGTAAGGCCAAAAGACCCTTGAGGGGAGAGACATCCGAAACATGGCTGCCTCTCACACTCAGAAGTTCAAGAGTCTTGGCATGGGCAAGAGGCGATAGGTCAGCGACCTGGGTTTTGCGCAGCATAACAGTTTGAAGCGCTGGCAAATCGGCCAAAGGTTGGATATCGGCTAAAGGGGTTCGTGAAAATTCTATATGCTGTAGCTGTGGGAACGCACGGAGCGGCGATAAATCCGTGATATCGCCATGGCCATCGATTTGACGAATGGCTGGATGCGGTTCTAAAGCCTCGAGTTCCTCTTGTGACGCAACCGTAATGCGTTCTTCATAATCAGAAGAATTCGGACGCCAAGGGGGCTGATGCTGTTGCGAGAGGGGAGTGGCTGGTACAAGAGACTGTTCTACTGGCATGAAAAGGGCCCCGTTTCATTTGATCCGTTTTGCGGCAAAAACAAAAACAGAGAGCCTTTCACCTGATTCAAATGAAAAGCGAAAGGCTCGAGAGCGCAAAGGGCAAAAGGATAAGACGGGCCGCATTTTTCTGCCTGTAAAGAAAAACAAAATGCCATGCTTAGGCTCTCCCCGCAATTCACCAAAATCACGGGAGAGCATAAAGGGGGTCCCCCTTTAACCAGCTTTGCTATGGGCTGTGAAAACGGCGCCATCTAGACAAAATTTTGTTATGGTATCATCTGAGATAACAGGCCCTAAACAGAATTATAAACCTTCTGGTGCGTCTAGACCGCTCAAGCGAAGCTGTTCAATGAGGAGGGATTTTAAGCGTGACAATCCAGCCTCATCTTTGGCTTCTGCGCGGGCAACTAAGACAGGTTGTGTGTTAGAGGCGCGTAACAGCCACCACCCATCATCGGTCTTTACACGCACGCCGTCAATATCAATTATGTCTGATTTGTTTCTTATCAATCTCTCACGCACATCGGCAATGATTGAAAATTTACGATCTTCAGGGCATTCAAACCGCAATTCTGGCGTGTTCACGACTTTTGGTAAAGAATTGCGCAATTTGGCAAGGGTCAAGCTTGGGTCAGCCGCCATTTTGCGAGACAGCAAACCAAGGAGCCTCAGCGCGACATAAAGCGCATCATCAAAACCGTAATACCGATCGCCGTAAAAAATATGGCCACTCATTTCACCAGCCAAAGGCGCATTTTCTTCTTTCATTTTGACTTTGATAAGAGAATGGCCCGTTTTCCACATGATGGGATTGGCCCCCATGCGGGCCAATTCATCGAACAGGACCTGGCTGGCTTTCACATCTGCGATGATGGTTGCGCCAGGTTGGTCTTCTAAAATCTCTTGGGACAGAAGAGCAATCAGTTGATCGCCCCATAAAACCTGGCCTTCATTATCAATAACGCCAATGCGGTCGCCATCGCCATCGAAGCCAATGCCAAGATCACAGCCTTGGTCTGCGACCACTTTTCTCAAATCGGCTAAATTGGCTTCAACCGTTGGATCCGGGTGGTGATTGGGGAATGTGCCGTCCACATCTTCAAATAAAAGAAAATGCTGGCCAGGCATTTTTTCGGAAACCGCCTTCATGGCTGGCCCTGCCGCGCCATTGCCAGCATCCCAGGCCACAGACAATGCCTTTCCGCCTTTAAAATCGGTCAAGATTCTAGCAACATACGCATCCATCATCAAATTTTCATTGGCCTGTCCTTGGCCGTTAATATACCGGCCTTCTGCGGCGATCTGCCCTAAAGATTGGATGGTTTTGCCATAAACGGCATTCTTCCCGAGCATCATTTTAAAGCCGTTATAATCGGCAGGATTATGGCTGCCTGTAATCTGGATGCCACCATCAGCATCTAAATAATGCACAGAAAAATAGAGCATGGGCGTCGGCCCCATCCCGACGAGGATAACGTTCAAGCCACTTTCTGTTAAGCCGCGCTGTAGGGCGGTTGACAAGCGAGGAGAGCTCAGGCGACCGTCATATCCAATACAAACTGTTTTGCCAGCGACACGGCCTTGTGTTTCAGCAAGCAGGCTTGCATAAGCACGGCCTAAGTGAAAGGCTGAGTCTTCGCTTAAAGTCTCCCCAACGATGCCTCGAATATCATATTCACGCAGGATAGTAGGATCAAAAGCCAAGCCGGACATTGGATGCTCCTTTGGGTGGGATTTGCTCAGACATCCTGGGCTAAAAAGGATGTGCTCTTGGAGAGAAAGTCGGAAGAGGCGTTCATTGCTTTTCAGGGGTTTTTTCTCTTTGATCTGATTTGGAAACCAGGCCTTATTTCTTTGCTGTGGTGTGCCGCAATGGAAAGGTGTTCATGACATATGTTTTGCTCGAAAAGAAAGGCTTTGCCGCAGGACATGTCGACTAGATGTTTCCATCCAGCCGCATTTTGCTCTAAAAGGGAATTCTCATTCAAGCTTATAGTAAAGCAAAGTTCATTTTGGGAAAACTCTTATTTTGCGTGTTTTTAAGGCATATATTCTATTTTATGACGCGTTGATGGCAAAAGCCCGGTGACAGAGTCAACATCACCGGGCCTGCAAAAATTAATCTTGTGGCATAAGAGCGCGGAGCGGGCGCCCTATACAGCTATAGTCAAACCCAAGGCTCACCATCTCCTCAGGATTGTATATATTTCGCAAATCGATCATGAGAGGTGTTTTTAATAGGTCCTTTACACGCTCGAGATCTAGCGCGCGAAACTCGTTCCACTCTGTCACAATGACAAGAGCGTCAGCCTCTTCCATGGTCTCATAAGCATTTTTGCCATAGTCAATTGCAGGAAGCAGTTTCTGGGCTTCTTGCATGCCCTCAGGGTCAAAAGCCCGCACTTTTGCGCCCGCCGAAAGAAGGGCTGGGACAATGTCCAAAGACGGGCTATCGCGCATGTCATCGGTATTTGGTTTGAATGTTAAGCCAAGCAGGGCAATTGTCTTTTCCGCAACACTGCCGCCACAGGCCTCGATAATACGCTGGGCCATGGCTTTTTTGCGGCTGTCATTGATATCGACAACAGTTTCAATAATACGCAAAGGCGCATGGTAATCTTGGGCGGTCTTAACAAGGGCTAATGTATCTTTTGGGAAACAAGATCCGCCATAGCCGGGGCCAGGATGGAGGAATTTACGACCAATCCGCCCATCAAGGCCAATGCCTTTGGCAACATCATGGACATCGGCGCCCACTTTTTCACAAAGGTCGGCGATTTCGTTGATAAAGGTGATCTTGGCAGCAAGGAAGGTATTGGCTGCATATTTGATCATTTCTGATGTTTCTAACTGCGTAAAAACAATAGGTGTTTCAATGAGATAAAGCGGGCGATACAGGCGTTGCATGGTTTGCCGTGCTTTTTCACTATTGGTGCCAATGACAACACGGTCCGGGCGCATGAAGTCATTGATGGCAGAGCCTTCGCGTAAGAATTCTGGGTTTGACACAACATCAAAATCCGTGCCTTCTTTTAAATCTTGACGTGTCTCGGCAATGATTTTTGCAACTTCTCTTCCGGTTCCGACGGGCACTGTCGATTTTGTGACAACCACAGTGTAGCCGTCAATCGCATCTGCAATTTCTTTTGCCGCAGCATAGACATACGATAAATCAGCATGGCCATCGCCGCGCCGGGTTGGTGTGCCGACAGCAATAAAGACCGCATCGGCGGTTTTGACCGAATCCGCAAGCGTTGTGGTAAAGTCAAGCCGATGGTCTTGGACATTATCAGCAACAAGTTTATCGAGCCCCGGTTCATAAATCGGGATTTCGCCTTTTTCTAAGCGGGCAATCTTACTGGCATCTTTATCGACGCATGTGACGTGATGGCCGAATTCGGAAAAACAAGCTCCAGAAACCAAGCCTACATAGCCGGTTCCGATCATGGCAATACGCATGATTGTCCTTTCATTCAGAGTAGGAAGGCGAATGGAAAAAACTTTACCATCAAAGAAGGAAGATGAGAATGTCCGTTAAAGTGAGGCAATTTTAAGAGCAAATCGCATTTGCAAGAGCGGCGGTCGGGCGTGATCGCCTAGAGCAAAGCTGGTTAAAGTGGCAGCCCCTT
>DDLW01000322.1 GCA_002340345.1 Alphaproteobacteria bacterium UBA2562
TTTAACCAGCTTTGCTCTAAAATCTAGATTTAAAAGGATCTGCTTGAGCATATTCCTGATCATGCAGATGATTGTTATAAATTACACTCTTAATACTAACCCATAAAATGTCTGCTCTCAGTCAATGCGGCGCTTAAACAAAATATCAACCGAAAAGTCATCAACTTTGCCGGTTGGTATTAAGCCCTATTTAAGGCTTAAGGCATCAAAATTCAGTGAAGGTGTTTACAAGTCACTCCGCAAATATATTGGTTTGATATAAACTCCATCGTAGAATTTGCTGCCAGCAAAGGGAATTTGCTTCCAGCAAAGATCAGCAAGTGGATTGGCGGCAACATGGACTCTCTCAAGCGGACCCGATCCACTATTATAAATGTTTGTTTTGGCTCAACGTACCTAAACAAATAAGAGAGAGCGTTTTGCATAAGGAAATCAGAAGAACTATCTTATTTCTTTGAAAAATGCTTTCACTTTCAAAGGTTATACAAAAAGGTGGATTAGAATGATTCGATCGCATTTTCGCTTTGCAGCCACGGCCTGCGTCGTCTTTTTTCTCGCCACAATTTTCACCTCAATCCCCCCTGCATCTGCAGTTGTTGGGAAGAAATGGTCCTTTACATCCGAGCGCTACGAATCCACAGAAAATGTTAAAGATCAGAGTTACTTTGCAACTATTGCTGGCAGCGGCATGCGCTTTGGCTTCAAATGCCGCCATCAACAAGACGCAGCAGGAAAAACATTGGTCGCAGCACCTTACCTCTATATGACCAGTGAAAAACCGCTGCAGGTTGAGGCAAAAGACATCCAAGATGGCCAAGTCTATGATGTCGTCATGACCATAGACAATGACCGCTTTACAATGCCCATGACAGCGACTGTGAATGAAAAAACATCACGTTTACAGATTGGCCTTGACTTTTCTAAAAGGCCTGTTCTTGCGCTTTTAGCGGGTCTTAAAAAAGCACGCTCTGCGAGCTTTAATGGCACGGATTGGAGTCTTCGTGGATCGTCAAAAGCAATCGGTAGCCTTATCGATGCATGCCGCTAATGGGTTGATGCCGGCATTTTTGCTCCTCGCATGCCGGCTCTTTCTGTGTAACCATGCATTGTGCGGTAAAAACTGAGAGCAAAAGACAAAGATATGCCGTTCTCCCCTTCAGAAAGCTTATCATTAAGACATTATAAGAGGAAAAATTGTAAATGACTGACCGGCTAAAAAACAAAGTTGCCCTCGTTTTTGGTGCCGGATCTATCGGTGAGGGATGGGGGAATGGGAAGGCCACATCTGTTCTTTTTGCGCGCGAAGGTGCAAAAGTTTTTGCTGTTGATTTGAATGGCAAAGCTGCGGAAGAAACGGTTTCCATTATTCAATCTGAAAAAAAGACAGCCCTTGCGCACCAAGCCAATATCGCAAATGCAGAACAAGTGACCCAAGCTGTCGCTGAGTGTATCAAACATTTTGGCCAAATCGATATTCTTGTTAATAATGTTGGTATTGCACGCATGGGGGGGCTGGAAGATGTCTCCCTTGAAGAGTGGGACACTGTTCATAACATCAATCTCAAAGGTTTTTTTCTAACATGCCAGCAAGCTGTTCCACATATGGTTAAGCAAGGTGGTGGCTCTATTATCAACATTTCTTCCATTGCCGCTATTCGTTGGACAGGTGTCAAATATTTAACATATGCCAGTTCAAAAGCTGCCTTACTGCAATTAACACAATCTATTGCTTTAGAATATGCCTCTCAGAAAGTTCGTGCGAATGCTCTTCTCCCCGGCCTTATGAAAACACCTATGGTCAGAGAAGGATTTTCAGACGCTTATTCTGCAGATGATATTGAAGAAATGTATCGCATCAGAGATGCCCAATGCCCAATGGGTCATATGGGTGACGCATGGGATGTTGCAAATGCAGCCCTTTTCTTAGCATCAAATGAGTCCCGTTATATTACAGGACAACAATTAATTGTTGATGGTGGGATTAGTTGTAAAATCTCTTAGCCTTAAAGACCCTGATAGCTGCATTTCACCTTTTGTACCCAGCAGAAAGCCTCTTTACCTTTGTTGTGCCCAATGAACAGCTTCAATGGCCAACGCTATCCGATAAGAGGAGAGAGCGATAACGTCTCTTCATATCTATTGCTGCTGCGAGATTATATTTCAATTTTATTGTTCTTTACTGATATAGTCGTCAATATTGACATCATCAATAATTTCAGGAGGTAAATATCTTTCTGCATATTTTAAATAAACGCCTGATGTGAGAAATAAATCAAATAGCTCTGGATCTATATGATTATCCTTTTTCATAAAAGACATGATTCTAATGGCTTCTGAGAGCTTTTTGGCTTTTTTATAAGGACGATCGCCTGCTGTGAGAGCTTCGAAGATATCCGCGATAGCCATAATACGCGCCGGAATTGACATTTGATTTTTCATCAATCCGCGTGGATATCCCGTTCCATCCATTTTTTCATGATGCCCCCCAGCATATTCAGGCACCCTGCGTAAATGTTTTGGGAAAGGCAATTGTTCGAGCATATCAATTGTGACAACGATATGGTCATTGATGACTTGTCGTTCGTCGTCTGTTAAAGTGCCCCGACGAATGACGAGATTATGGATCTCATTTTCGGAAAGAAAAGCGGATTCTTGTCCATTCCAATCTCGCCATGTTTGGTTTGCGATTTCATGAACACGATCAATATCTTCATCAGCCATGAATTCACCACCAATATTCGCCTTTTCAATAAAAAGACGATCCTCATCAATTTTCTCAAGGGTTTGGCTGAGTTCTTGTTCTAAATGAGGAATATCAGCATTTTCTTGCTGCATTTTCCGCAAATACCGTATTTCTGTTTGATCTTTAAGGGACTGAAATCGTGTTCTAACGGTTTCAATACGGTCATATATTGTCTCTAATTTAGTGGCTTTATCAACAACATATTCCGGTGTCGTGACCTTCCCACAATCATGAAGCCAAGCTGCGATATGCAGCTCATACCATTCATCTTCTGTCAGGGAAAAATCTTTAAAGGAGCCTTCTGTTTGCTCCATTGCCGCTGCTGCCAGGAATTCGGTAATGACAGGGACACGCTCACAATGGCCTCCTGTGTAGGGGGATTTCCGGTCGATTGCATGGGCGATGACTTTAATAAAAGCTTCTAATAAATCTTTTTGAGCTTGAATAAGCTGTTGATTATCAAGAGAAACTGCAGCTTGCGAGGCAAGAGCTTCAATAATTGGCTGTATTTGAGATGAAAATGTAACGACATTACCAGTTTTTGGATCAATAGCATTCAAAAGCTGCAAAACACCAATGACCGTATCTTCATGATTTTTCAATGGAACGGTTAAAAAAGATTTTGAACGATAGCCTGTGCCCTTATCAAATTTTTTTGTTCCTGCAAAATCAAAGTCTGTTGCTTCATAAGCATCCGGAATATTAATAGCCTTCGCTTCTAAAGCTGTATGTGAAGCAACATTTTTATGATTAGGCATATCCGTTTCAGGATCATAGAGCGGCAATGGCGGAAAAGGAATTTCAATACCTGTTGTTCCGCCCATAGCGATATTCAAAGACTCTGTGCGCATAATGGCAAAACGCAAACAATCATCATCCGTGCGCAAGTAAAGCGTCCCACCATCTGCATTTGTGAGATCTTTCGCACCGATGAGAATCATTTCCAGCAATTTATCCCGGTTATGCTCTGATGAAAGTGCAATCCCCAGCTCGACCAGTTTTCGAACGAGATCTTGCCTTTCTTGCAATGCCCCGGCGGTTTGCTGTACCATCCATTCCTCCGCTCACTTCCCTTCCCTATACGAGCTTTAACACTCTATACCGGATCGAGACCACAGATTATCATCATCATCGCCAAGTCAGTAGAATTCATCACATTTGTAGCTCTTACTGAAAGATTATCATTATTTAGGCTTCGTTATGATCTTGAACGGCAACATAGATTAGAAAAACCTATTTAATTTTTAACTCTAGAGAAATTTCTTAGAGAAACATTCATCTCTGTAAGGCTTCAAAAACCCTACCTATTTTTTTATATGAGTTATGGGGATTGTAAACTCAAAATCCTGAAAAAAGTTCACTTAAATCCCCAAATTAAAAAGCATAAAAATTGCCTAAAACGTAAACCGAAACGAAGAATTCTAGTGTAACCGCATCCGTTTTTAAGAGAAATAGACATTCAATGATTTATAGCAGAAGGTTTCTAGAAGATCAAAACATTCATATTAAACATCTCGTGCAATTAAAATTTTTATAGAATCCTATTCTTTATTTTGCCTCTAACGATCAAAGGACTTATGTTTCATAATTTTTCTTATTCTTCTCCCTATAGAATCAAAAATTTCAAAACATTTTTAAAAGAGATCTGAACAGTAAGATATCATACTGTTTTAAATTTCTGGCTGTGGCATCATATCTTCAGCGCGGTCGATATCATCTCTACAATCTTTCACTAAAGGACCTGAAAGTTCAACAATTGCGGCGCCCCACCGATCAATCTCCAAAAAACGGCAAAGCGTTCCTGAGAGATTATTATCCCCACACTCTACTTCTTGGTCCAACTCCCAATCTCTTAATTGCACAGATACAATATTCGCAACCTGAGGAGGTAGGTATCCTAAAACATCAGTGCCAAATGCAACAAAACTTGTTGGCATCACGCATTCTGAAAAATGACGGTCTCTCAGCACTCTGACCGCAAAATCAACATTAGGATAATGCGGCCAAAGTTGAAGAGAAATCGTCTCACCTGCTTTTAACTCACGGGCTAAGAGCAAATTTGTATCATATAATCTTAAGGTTACGGAATCCGCCATTCCTTTAGCACCTATCAAAATATTTTATCACATATCAAAATAATAACCTTAGTGTAAAAGGCTATCCTTTTTTATAGCATTTCACTTTTATCATGAATCAGGAGAAATGCTATATGTCTTTATTTTTACCGCACAATTGCCTCAAGCTTTTTGCAGCAAAAGAAATCAAAGCAAGGATCAAGTACCTGGACCTAAAAGATCCTCCTTTAATCGGTTTTTCTCTCATAATACGCCCTGGAAAAATTGAACCAAAACACAAAGAACAGGCATGCTTTGGGCCAACTTTAGCCAAGACCAAATGTCAGAGTTAAACTATGAACAGTCTCATTCAAAGACTTCACCCATCAGAACTTATCTTAATTCAACAATATCTAGAGAGAATTTTACTATAGCTTTTTCTATAATAAATCAACTTTAAATAATTTTGCTGAAATACCCGTGATTCCCGATTGCCTCCATTAAATACCCTTTTCATAGGGTGGTTATAATTTCGCAAGACTCACAGCGTGTATCTTAGAATGACCAAGGATATAGACCACGGCGTCTGCTTTAAACAAAGAGCTTATCACAGGATCTTTTATCGACAATCCTCCTGTAAAAGTACCAAAAGCTGGCAGCAGGAGGCGTCCTTGATCTTTTACAAAACACTTCCCCCCCACTTTTCCCCCGCGGCTTTGCAACAAAGCTTTCGGGTGGTAATGCCCGCTGATCTCTCCTTTTTCGCAGTGCCCTGCGATAGCAATATGGCGTAGAAAAAAAAACTCTAATTCTTGTTCTTCAACAAAGAAACCTGGTAGATCAGCAGAAGGTTTGGGGTCATGATTCCCATGGATCCAATATATTTTACATGCACAATGAATAGATTGTAAAAGATCTTTTGCTTGGTTTGACAGTCTTTTATCTGCTTCTAAATCATGGAAACTATCTCCTAAGGAATAAAAGATGCCGACATCATATTTTTGTAAAAGTTTTTGCACACGCAAAAGACTTGCAAGACTATCATAAGGGGGAAGCAAAATATTTCGGCGACATGCAAAAGAGGAGCCTTTCTCTAAATGCAAATCTGCAATAAACAGTGATTTTTGCGCTGGCCAATACACAGCTCCAGAGCAATCAAGAATGAGCTTCTCTCCGGCAAATGCAATTTCCAAATTACATCTCCAAATTTATGACATAAATTATAAGATATTTTCTTTATAACATTCTGAAATAAAAATTTATAATTTCTAATTTAATATACCGACCAATATTTCTGCGACAAGAATAACAAAAAGAAAACATCCTGCTAATATTGCGAGCAATAAAAAAAACCTGCTTCTATTAAAGTTACGTTCTATCATTATGGCATAACCGCTAAAATAATAAGACCAACAACAGCAACAAGGATAATTTTTGAAATCAGTATCGTTACGAATAGCTTCTTACCGGATTTTTTTACCGGTGGAGGCAAAGATTCCGATGTTTCTTTCTCCGACAGATCTTCTTTTACTTTCATGTTTGTCTTTCTCTTAAATGCATATTATAAGATTCCAAGGCAAGATTATATTTCCATTCTAAGTTAGAGAGTTTCTGAGCCATAAGATGCGCGATGCCAACATAATCGCGCGCGCCCTTCACATCGATCAAATAGAATTTTAATCACGATTTAAAAGATTTATCAGACTAGATGTATCCCAGCGCCGACCGCCACGCGCTTCGACTTGCGCATAGAACTGATCGACAAGCGCCGTTACAGGTAATCTTGCCCCATTTTTCTTTGATTCATCAAGGCAAAATGATAAATCTTTACGCATCCATTCAACAGCAAATCCAAAATCAAAGTCACCACGGATCATGGTCGAAGCTCTATTGTCCATTTGCCATGACTGCGCGGCCCCTTTTGAAATCACCTCAATGACTTTATCCATATCCAGCCCTGCCCTCTGGCCAAAATTGATGCCTTCGGCAAGTCCTTGCATAAGGCCCGCAATACAGATTTGATTAATCATTTTTGCTAATTGACCTGAACCGCTTGGCCCCATATGAACACAGGATTTTGCAAAGCATCCGATAAGGGGTTCAGCCTTGGCGTAGCTTTCAGGATCGCCACCGCACATAACGGTTAATTGCCCATTTTCCGCACCGGCTTGCCCCCCAGAAATCGGGGCGTCGATAAAATGAATGGCTTTGGTTTTACCGTCTTCGTAAAGCTCTCTCGCAACATCCGCAGACGCCGTTGTGTGGTCAATAACGATAGATTCAGCAGATAAGGACTGAAAGGCACCGATAGAAGAGGTCATGACATGGCGCAAATCATGGTCATTGCCTACGCAAGAAAACACAAATTCAGCCTTTTCTGCCGCTTCAGCAGGTGTCTCAGCAACATTCCCACCATATTGCTTTTGCCACCCTCGTGCTTTTTCTATAGTCCTATTATAAACGGTTACGTCATGACCAGCTTTCTGGAGATGACCAGCCATAGGATGGCCCATAACACCAAGACCAATAAAAGCAATTTTCGACATATCTTTCACCTTTTGGCACGTTATTTGGCATCTTTTGGACGATAAAGTGGCAGCCCCTTTAACCAGCTTTGCTCTAGAGTCATCCGTGACCTATTTTAATCGCGGATGACTCTAGAGAAATGGAGCACTCTTCTTTGGACGCACCATCATGAGCATAAAGCGGCATGTTCTCCAAAAAATAAATCATGGAGTTCATGCCATATTTTTTGATCTGGCGCTAAAAGCAATCCCCCGACATCATCCGTCGATTTATAGGGGCTACCATCTAATTTTGCTGAATACCCCCCTGCCTCGGCATGTAACAGAACACCTGCAGCATGGTCCCAAGGCTTAATGCGATGATAAAGCGCAAAAGCTTTCTTATTCCAAATTAATCTCAAATATTCTTGCCCAGCACAATGTAAACTAGAGATATCCCCTAATTGACTCATCACGCTTTTGATATGTTCCCTTTTATCTTTTGGGAAAAAATAAAGATTTAAAGACCCTGCCATATGCGACAACATATCTTGCGACTGAATAACCATTTTCTGGCCATTCCAAAAGGCTCCTTTATTTTTTTGAGCCGTTGCCATTCCTCCTTGAATGGGGTCGTGAATCCAGGCAGCTTGGGTTTCTCCTTGAAAAACCAATGCGATAATTACAGCAACGATTGGTTTTGCAGACGCAAAATTCGATGTTCCATCCACAGGATCAATAATCCAGACGGGAGCATTTTCATGGAGACGTTTAAGAATAGTCTCATCGGCAGCAACGGCTTCTTCTCCGACAACGACAGATCCCGGAAGGATTTCCATTAATGCTGGTGTTAACCGCGCTTCTGTCGCTTCATCTGCTATTGTAACGAGATCATTAGGACCTGTTTTCGTTCTTATATCCTGTTTAGATAAAGTTCCAAAACGTGTTTTAATTTCTTCAGCTGCGATATTTTCAATTAAGCGACTCACAGCATGACAATCAGGAAGAGCAAAAGAAGACAAATGCCGACCTCCGGGCAAGTGATCATTTTTGGAGACAGGCAAATCTCCTTTATAGAGTTGATATATACATCATTTTGAACTTATGCGACCAATTTTTATCGCCTTATAAAATTTGTTCTTTTCGGACCATTGCCAGGAGCCTTCCTTTATCTGCTGTTGAAAGTCCAACGACAAGACGAATAACAGTTTCATCATCACAACGCTCAAAAATTGTACCATGACGATACAGCCAAGCCAGTGTGGCACCGTCACTGAACGCAAGTTCCACAGAAATTTTTTCTAGAAGACTGTCAAAGTAATGATCGATAGCTTCTAAAACAGAATCAACACCCTGCCCTGTGATTGCAGAAGCTGCTATGCAATTTTTAGAATGAGATAGGTCTATTTCTTTTTCCAAGAGTTGATCTGCATCGAGTAAATCAATTTTATTATGAACTTCAATAATTGGTGTCACATCTGCATTTATCCCCAGCTCTTCTAAAACACCATAAACATCATGTTTTTGGGATTCAGTATCTTCATGGGAAATATCTCTTATATGAAGAATAAGATGGGCCTCATTCACTTCTTCCAAAGTCGCTCGAAAAGCTGCCACAAGATGAGTTGGAAGGTCAGAAATAAAGCCAACAGTATCAGAAAGAATAACTTTACGACCGCTTGGTAAAGTTACTTCACGCATTGTTGGATCAAGCGTTGCAAAAAGCATATCTTGCGCCATGACTTGGGCATTCGTTATGCGATTAAACAATGTTGATTTCCCCGCATTTGTATAGCCAGCAAGGGCAACAATCGGGTAAGGCACACGTCGCCTCGCAGCACGGTGTAAGGCCCGTGTGCGCTTGACGGTATCAAGATCTTGTTTAATTTTGAGAATGCGATCATCGATTAAGCGCCGGTCTATCTCAATTTGAGACTCACCAGGTCCGCCAATGAACCCCAACCCCCCTCTTTGGCGTTCTAAGTGCGTCCAAGATCGCACCAATCGGGACCTTTGGAAGGTCAATGCGGCAAGCTCAACCTGAAGCTGACCTTCTCTTGTTCTCGCCCTTGCCCCAAAAATCTCCAAGATTAAACCAGTACGGTCAATGACTTTTGCCGAGAACGCTTTTTCAAGATTGCGCTGCTGCACAGGTGTCAAAGCAGCATCAATAATCACTAAAGAAATTTCATGGTCTTTGATGAGTTCAAAGAACTCTGCAATGACACCTTCCCCAAGAAGTGTAGCCGGTCTGGGATGATTCAAACGAATGACTTCTGCGGCAACAACATACAAATCAATTGCAGCAGCCAAACCGATTGCTTCTTCAAGACGTGCCTCTGGTGTACGCAATGAATAGTTTTGCAGGGCATCATCATCGCTATTCACAATATTTTGCAAATCCCGAGACATTGCCTTATTTTTACTCGGCTTTTGCCGTTCAGACAGTGAAGGCGTTATCACCAAAGTTCTTTGGGTTGATGTCGACATATTTCCGGTAGGATTATTCCCCAATATGGGCCTCCCTTATGGCGGTAGAAAGGGAGACAACACCATATTTATGCAAGGTTTGAAGGAAAAAATCAGAGATCATTTTAACTTTCATCTGCCTCTTTACCGCCTTCAAATAAGGATATTGGCAAGGTTGGCATAATTGTGGAGATCGCATGCTTATAAACAAGCTGAGAATGCGCATCTCGCCTTAAAAGCACCGAGAAATTGTCGAACCAAGTCACAATTCCTTGTAGCTTCACGCCATTCACAAGAAAAACTGTCACTGGGATTTTTTGTTTGCGGATATGGTTCAGGAAGACGTCTTGCACATTTTGATTTTTCTCTAGTGGCATTGTTATTCGCCTTTTTTCTTGTTGAGACATTTTTATATGTGATTCTACGTGATCCTATTCGTATCAAAGAACGCATTATTTTTTCTCATGCCAAAAGCTCTAGCTTCAACTCTTATAGAACCGCAAATCTCATGGCAAAATAGCTAGAGTGCTTTAACAGATTTTACAGTATTGCAAATCCAGAAATATCCTTATGACCTCTATATTTTTCAGAATCAATGGCACAGATATTGTGCGCATTATAGGTCGAGTAAGAAGTGCGTTTCAGCAAATTATTTATTTCTGCATTCATCACCTCTCATAGATAATATAGACATATAATCTTTAATTTAAACGACAAGAAGCCATTATTAAACCCTAAAAATTTTTAATCAAAAGAATGACATTTTTTATACAATCCAAAGTGACCAAAAGCATTCATTCTATATATTATATATGTAACAATATTTATTTTCGTATAAGGGGATAATCAAATCTCGAATATTTCTTCCAAAATATAGAGAATATTCTGTATTTCTTGCTGTCGCTCAAACATCATCATATAAAGCCTTGAAAACCATATAGGACAGTTTTCCAAGGAGACTAGAGCCATTTCAAAATTTTATCTCAATCACAAAGTCACAACCAGACCATCATAAGCTGGCTTAACATGCGGCGGACATTTTTTAAGTGTTTCGTGATAATCTAAACTTGGATTCATATGTGTCAAATAGGCTTCTTGGACCCCTACTCTCTCAATCCACCCTAATGTCTGCTGAAAATGTGAGTGTGTAGGATGTTCTGCTTCTTGTATACAATCAACAACCCAACATTTTATACCAGATAAAGCTTCGAAGGCAGAGTCATCAAGATGTTTAACATCTGTTGAATAGGCAAAATCACCCACTCTGAATCCGAGTGTCACCATACCAAAACCATGATCTTGGGTAAAAGCAAAAACAGGAATATCTGCGGCTTGGAATGCTCCTAAAATAGGTTTTGCAATGAGCTGAGGTTTATAGAAAAAATTTGCCTTCAAAGGTTCAAAAGCATAAGGAAAACGCTGCTGTAACTCTTGGAGCGTTTTCTCCGTTCCAAAAGCTTCCAGGGCCGTTCCCTTTTGCTTGCATACGTTTCTTAAATCATCAATCCCATGCACATGATCTGCATGGGCATGTGTATAAAGGATCGCATCGACATAAGGAACATGAGCGGCCAAAAGCTGTTCTCTCAGATCTGGCCCCGTATCAACGAGTAGTCTCTTCCCGCGGGTTTCAATGAGTATAGAAGCCCGTTTGCGATGATTCTTGGGATTTTTCGGGTCACATTGCCCCCAGTCAGGCCCTATTGTTGGGACACCGCCTGATCCTCCACATCCTAGAACAGTGACTTTTATATCCTCCGCCACTTATATGTCCCTTTTGTCAATTATTGCGCTTTGTGAAATAAAGTAAAAAAGTTTCGCGTTGTCACAGCAGAAACATCTTCCAAAGAAACAGACTTTACTTCTGCAAGTTTTTCCGCCGTTAACGTTACATAGGCAGGCTCATTCTTTTTACCACGATGGGGCATTGGGGCCAAATAGGGCGCATCTGTTTCAATGAGAAGCCGTTCTAAAGGCACATCTTTCACGATATCACGAAGATCATTTGCTTTTTTGAAGGTTAGGATTCCTGACAAGCTTATGTAAAATCCTATATCTAAAGCCATTTCTGCGAGCGCACGCCCTGAACTGAAACAATGGATAAGACCCGTGATTTTTCCTGAGGCACCAGCTTCTTTTAAGATCCTGATCATCGTTTCATCAGCATCTCTTGTATGCACAATTAAAGGCAAACCAGTTTCTTTCGCCGCATCGATATGGCGCCAGAAAAGAGCTTCTTGTAAATCTCGTGGGCTATTGTCATAAAAAAAATCTAAGCCCGTTTCACCAAGGCCGATTGTTCGAGGATGTGCGGCTCTTTTGACAAGATCTTCAACTTTTAAATCTTTATGTCCTTCCGCATCATGGGGATGGACACCCACGGTACACCAAATATCATGCTCTTGGTCTGAAAGCGTTTGTAAGGCATCATATCCAGCAATACTGGTCGAAATTGTGAGCATACCTGTCACATTATTGCGACGTGCGCGTTCCAAAGCCCCTTCTAAGTCTCCATCCCTTTGGAGATAGTCAAGATGGCAATGGCTATCGATGAAGCCCTGGCCATAACGATCAAGCTTTATCTGCAAGTCAGAACCAAAATCATGCTCTGTCATGATCATTACGCCTCTGAATGTTCTGGTTCGACAAATCGTGGAAAAACACCTTGCGGTTTCGGCAGAGGCGTCCCAGGCTTCAACGCATGCTGCGTATTAAGAACAGCAAAGGAACGATTCTCTTCAGAAACGGCGAGTTGGTCCAACATCGCCGCTGCCGCTGAAGGACAAATAGGCTGCACCAGGATAGCAAGATGGCGTAATGTTTCGGCAAGCACATACAAAACAGTCCCCATACGTGCAGGGTCCGTTTTTTTCAAAGCCCAAGGGGCTTGCTCATCAACATAGCGATTGGCCATGCCAACAACAGACCAAACCGCCTCAAGCGCGCGATGGAAACTTTGTTTCTCCATCAAAACGCGAACATCGGACAAAAGTTTATCTGCTGCCTGCAAAAGATCTCGATCAGAATCGCTAAAAGCCCCGTATTCAGGCACTTGGCCACCGCAATTCTTAGCAATCATTGAAAGAGACCGCTGGCATAAATTACCGAGATCATTGGCAAGGTCTCCATTCATACGGCTGACCATCGCACGATGGGAATAATCGCCATCATTCCCAAAAGGAACTTCTCTCATGACAAAATAGCGGAATTGATCAAGACCATATGTATCAATAAGCTCAAAAGGATCAATAACATTCCCAATCGATTTTGAGATTTTATGCCCTTCATTCGTCCACCAGCCATGGGCAAAAACCCGTTTCGGTGCTGGGAGATTCGCAGCCAGTAAAAAAGCAGGCCAATAGATAGCATGGAATCTTAGGATATCTTTTCCCACCATATGCATATCTGCGGGCCAGAACTGTTCAAAAGCGTCTGTCTTTTGATCTGGGTAGCCGAGAGCTGTAATATAATTGGTTAAAGCATCCAGCCAAACATACATGATATGGTCGGGATCTCCTGGCACAGGAACGCCCCACCGAAAACTTGTCCGAGAAATAGATAAATCTTGGAGCCCGCGCTTAATAAAGCTTAGGACCTCGTTACGACGTCCCTCGGGAGCGATTGCATCGGGATTTTGGTCATAATGCTCGAGCAAACGGTCTTCCCAAGCGCTTAACCGAAAAAAGTAACTTGGTTCTTCGACCCAAGCCACGTCCGCACCGCTTGGTGCCAAACGCCGACCGTCTTCCGTTTTTGTCAGCTCACTTTCGCTGTAAAAAGCTTCATCTCGCACGCTATACCAGCCAGCATAGCTTCCTAAATAAATATGGCCAGCCTCTTTTAGTTGTGTCCAAAGCGCCTGGCAGGCTTGGATATGTCTTTCTTCTGTTGTGCGAATAAAGTCATCATGGGTTGCCTGGAGTTTAATCGCCAATTTGCGGAAACTCTCTGAAACTTTATCGCAATAGGCTAAGGGAGCGACATTGGCTTTTTGGGCAGATTCTTCAACTTTTTGCCCATGCTCGTCTGTTCCCGTTAAAAAACAGACTTTTCGACCGTCAAGCCGCATAAAACGCGCAAGAAAATCACAGGCAACAGTTGTATACGCATGACCAATATGAGGCTCTGCATTGACATAATAAATCGGTGTTGTGATGTAATATGTTTGGCTATTATGATCCGCTGTCATATGAGGTTTCTCCCCCTTTATTTTGAATTTTTACTTGATCGATCCACGAAATGAGATTGGGTCTGTCTTTGCCTCCAGCGGTCAAAGGTCTTTTTTTTCGGTTCTTTGTTTTTTCCCGTCAATTGCAGAGAAGACAGCCCTTTATGCGGGCTGTGGCCGACCTTGCAACAGGGCCTTAATCCGTAAAAATGCTTCTATAAAGCTTTGTTTTTTTTCTAAATGTAAACGATCGCAACGCCGAAAAGTCTCCTTTAAATGATCTCTGCATATCATCCAATCTTCTAGGCATGCCTGGTCTATGAAACCTTGCGCCTGTGCATTGTTTTGCGAAAAATCTTCCGATTGCATTGGCATTGCGACGCCTGATCTCACAAGAGCCGCATTTTTTATCGCCTGTTCTAACCATTGTAAAAGCAAATCAGACGCTATGGTAAAATCCCTTTCCGCCCCTGCCTTCTGAAAAGTCTCTGCGAGCCCATAAAGACGAGATATATCCAAAGTCGGTAAAGTCGATAAGAGATAGTCTATTTCTTTTTTTAAGTCTAACCCGCCTGCTTCAGCAAGAGCGATCGCTTCTCCTGGGCTCCCCCGCGACAGGGAAACGAGAGCGGCACGCTCTTGTTCTGAATAATCAGGCAAAGCTTTTGCTAAAAGCAGATGACAATGATCAGACGCAAGAGGGTTCAGGGTAAGCTTTCGACACCGTGAGCGGATGGTATCGAGCAAACGCCCTGCTGCATGACACACAAGAAGTAAAACCGTATTCCGAGGAGGTTCTTCTAAGGTCTTTAGCAAAGCATTTGCGGCATTACGATTCATTTCATCAACAGAGTCAATGATAATAACACGCCACCCATTCTCAGCGGCGGTCAGGCGCGAAAAGTGACCGATCGCCCGGCAATCATCAACCGTGATTTCACTCTTTAATCGCCCTGTTTTTTCATGCAGGCCCCGCTCAATGGTCAATAAATCAGCATGTCCCCCAGCAGCGACCCGGCGAAACACAGAATGGTCAGAAGGAATATAGAGGGACGGCATTTTATTTTCTTGTGGGCTGGGTGGCTCATGTTCAAAAAGAGATTCTGAGGCTTTATTTTTAGCCGCATGAGAGATCTGATCAGAATGGCCTTGCGCCAAAATGAACCGTGCAAAACGGTAAGCAAGGGTTGCTTTGCCAATGCCACGTGGCCCACAAATAAGCCAAGCATGGGCCAATTGTTTTTTTAAGAAAGCCTCTCGCAGCATCATTTCAGCATGCTCATGCCCTAAGAGCAGATCATTACAGCGCGCAGTGAGACCTGTTTGGGGCGCACTCTGTTTCTCAATGGCTTTCCGAGGACTCTTCGCCACAAAATTTATCCCAAAGAATTACAGAAACTTTCTCAGCAACTTCACATTTTGGCAGACGCGCATCAATGACATGGCATCTTTCAGGATATGTTGCCGCGATCGATAAAAATCCGTCCCGAATGCGGTTATGAAAGCCATCATCCATGCTTTCATAGCGGTCTTCTTGGGACTTTAAATCTTTTTTCTCGGATTTTTCCATAGAATATCGCAAAGCAATGCGTTTTCGTCCCACTGTGACAGGCAAGTCCAAAATAAAGGTCGCATCAGGCACAAGCCCTTCTGTGGAAGACTGTACTAAAGATTGCAATATTTCTAGATCAAGGCCATAGCCAAAAGCTTGATAGGCAAACATTGAGTCATAAAAACGATCACAGAGAACAAAAGCCCCTCGTGCCAAAGCTGGTTGTATAATCTTTTCCACATGGTCGCGGCGCGCCGCTGAAAGAAGGAAAACCTCTGTCATTGGCGACCAACGTTGCAAGGCGCCTTCCAATAAGAGCGTGCGGATGCGTTCCGCCCCGTCCGTGCCCCCAGGTTCTCTTGTCAAAACAATCTCGATATTGAGATCCCCTAAGAGATTCATGAGAGTGTTTGCTAATGTGCTTTTTCCGGCACCTTCGCCACCTTCCAACGTTACAAAACGTCCTCTTAAAGACTCCTCTAGAGTATTTTTAGACATAGACGATGAAAGAAAAGAAATCATTCCGCTGAACCAAAAAGCAAATATTCGACAGCGCTCGAAATCTTACTGACCGGACCAAGCTTTCCGACCGTTTGGCCGAAGACAAGAGGATATTCAACCGTGTCTTGCCCAGGAACAGCTATTGTTAAGCGCGCCTGTTCTTGCTCTCCATTTTTATTCTCAAATAAAGCTGGCTGCCCTGCCTGTACAGGCGTTGGGAAAGGTTCCGCATAAATGAGTTTGACGGACATTTTATCGCGCAAATGTCTTGGGATTGTGACGGTGATAGATTCACCGGCAACAAGCGGTACCGTCCCCTGCTGGCCCACCCAAAGATCTGCTTTGACAACGGACTCGCCTGCGGCAAAAAGCTCGTAATTCTCAAACTCACGGAACGCCCAATCTAAAAGCTTTTCGGATTCCGTTGCCCGCGCTCTTTTTGATTTCAGACCGTTTACCACTAAAATAACGCGCCGATCCCCACGTTTGGCTGTTGCTGTTAGACCATAGCCAGCTTCTTCTGTATGCCCGGTTTTCAAGCCATCTGCACCAACATTCCGGTATAAAAGAGGATTGCGATTTTGTTGTTTAATCCCACCATATGTAAATTCTTTTTCTGAGAACATGGGATAAAACTCGGGATGATTATTAATAAGCTCAAAGGCAAGACGGGCTAAATCGCGCGCTGTCATATATTGTTGTGGGTCGGGCCATCCTGTCGCATTCGCAAAATGGCTTCCCATCATCCCCAATTCTTTTGCTCTTGCGGTCATCGCGCGTGCAAAAGCCTCTTCTGTCCCAGACAGCCCTTCAGCAATGGCAATGGCCGCATCATTCCCAGACTGAATGATAACACCGCGCAGGAGGTCCTTCATCTTGACGCGTGAGTCAAGCTTCAAGAACATTTTTGATCCGCCTTTGCGCCAGGATTTTTCGCTAATGCGAATGCTATCTTCAAGAGAAATTCTCTTACTGTTAATAGCCTCAAAGGCGAGCAAAACCGTCATCAGCTTACTCATAGAGGCCGGCGGCATCGCTTGATCCGCATTTTTTTCAAGCAAAACAACGCCTGTGTTCGCATCCATCACCAAGGCTTCTCTTGCCACAGTTTCAATCGCACGGGCTGGAAGACTTGTAACAACCATCAGAGCCGTAAGGAAAAAAGCAAATAGGCCCCATAAAATTTGGGCCTCAATCCGTCGGGCAAAGACATATATGCTTGTCACTGAGCTGTTCGCGGTTCGTGATGCAAAATTCATGAGACAAAGCCTATTTTGTTGCGCATATTTCAAAGTCAAACTTATGAACATTCCAAGAGCTTATTTGATTTTATTTTAAGTTTCTATAGCCTGTCGAGGCTATTTCTTTTTTATCAAGAAAAGACTGATCTCGTGAGCCGGAGCGATAAAACCGCATCTTTTGTCGCGGTCAGTGCACTTCTGGTTTAACTCTAAAATTTCGCCTTCAAAAACTGGCCCACAACATTAAAGCATTCCACTTTTATTTTGAATCCGTAGAAATGCTCTCTGTTTTTATCTCCACTGGAAAACGGATCAAAAGGGTAAGCTCATCCTTTTGCCCTTTGTTCTAATGTAAACGCTTATCTTTACTCTCTTCTTGTGGGTTGAGAGCTGGGGTGCTTTGTTGAACATTGAGCCCCCACTCCGCTTTCAAAGATATATCATGTAAAAGAGATAAAAAATTAAGCATCACTTGCCGTTCTAAATTCACAGAAAAAGATCGCTCATCATGCAACCTTAAAACCAATTGCGTCACATCTCCATCAAGAAGATTGCATTTAAAGCCTGTCAGCAATATTGGGGTTTCCCCTAAAGGGAATTCAAGTTTTTTTTCTTCATAATGTGTGGAGAAATCCCCTTGTTGTTTTGCTTCTGCTTGTTGGAAATCCATCAAAGCTTGTTTGCGCTCAGGCTCTTGAAAGTGCTGAAGCGTTGAAAATTTCTCTCTGATATTAGAAAGCCCAACCTGTAAAAGCTTCACAAATCGTCTCGTTAGCCAAAATCGATAGCCTGAGCTTTGATTTGTGCTCACCCTCAGCAACACACGATCTTCCACAGGCGCGAAGGACACACTGATTTGATGGAGCTTGTCACCCATAGACAAGACGCCCTTTCTCTTAATTCCTGAAAATCTTTAGCTTCAGAGCTTTACAGCATTTGCGAAGCTTAAAACCACGACTCCCTTTCCCTGGGGAAATCGCACACATCATAGAATAGTCACAGTCGGCGCAAACCACGCGCTTTCTTTCTATTTTGGCTTGAAATATCGACCCGAAAAGCCCGGCGAATGCCAGACTCTTCCGTTTCATTCGAACCATCAGAATTTCGGCTTCAACGCTTTCGGACTTTGCCTTGCAAGAATTTCAACAGCTTTCCGTCCAGCCCGTAATACGGGAAAAGGATCAGGGAGCATGCCACCTATTTTCTTTATATCTCCCGTTAGCTTGCCAAAACGCATAACATCTTCTATGCGTTTTTCTAGGAATTTCCAGCTTTCTTCATGATTTTCAGAATGATCATTCAGCCAATACAGCAATGTTGTGCTATAAACCCCTGCAAGCAAAGCCCTTTTACTGTAAAAGTTGAAATCTGTAGAGCGATCTCCACAAAGATACCAAATCTCATCCACGGTTTTAAAAAGGGTTTTCGTCCCCAAAACGCTGTTCTGTGGCATGGCTAAATGCGCTAAAGCCAATCGAATAGCGTCCTTGTCTTGAGCCCATGGTTGCAACCGTATTTTGACGGCTTCCATGATTTTCTCTCGCACTTTTTCAGTGCCAAATCCCTTATGCGTGACATCATACGTCATTTGGCGGTCCCCGAGATCAATAAAATGAAGGACCGCGTCCGTCACGCCACCGGGAAACAACACATCAATTGCATAATCCTCTTCACCAATCGCCTGGCACTCTGTCATACTATCGGGAAACAACACATCAATTTCATGATCCTTTGCTCCAACCGCCTGACACGCCATACGCAAGCTGGCGATGCTCCACCCATCGAACATAACATTTGGTAAGAGTGCGCGAATCACACGATCTTTTCTCAAAATAAAGTCTTGAATCGCTTGGGCTTCCATACACAGAGTCTCCACAAAAGAACGACAAATCTATCCGAGAGCATTGTACGATAAATTTTAAAGACAGAGTCTTTATCTGTCAAAATGCCTTAAGCAGATTTTATCGCAAGATCTGGAGCCCCCTCAGGAACGCCATGTTTCAGCTCTTCCACAAAACTGAATAAAGAAAGATCCTTCATACGTTGTGGGTATAAAATACCATCGAGATGATCATATTCATGCTGAACAACTCTTGCATGGAATCCTTCAGCTTCCCGCTCGATGTAATTCCCTTCTAAATCATAGCCGCTATATTTAATATGGCAATAACGTGGCACAACCCCGCGCAATCCCGGAACAGACAAACAGCCTTCCCACCCCTCTTCCATCTCCTGACTCAAAGGGGTGATCTCAGGATTACAAAGGGCATTGAGGCCTTCAGCAGGCATGCCAGCCGTCGATAAATCGCTTCCAGGCACGAAAAAGAGCATTAAGCGAACAGATTCATGAACCTGAGGTGCGGCCAAACCAGCACCATCAATATCCACCATTGTGTCCAGCATATCAAAGGCTAAGTTCCGAATAGCCTCTGTTTTTGGATTCGGTATCGGTTTTGCCATCTGACGCAGAACAGGATGCCCCATTCGCGCAATTTTCAAAATCGACATTGAAGCACGCCCCTATTGTTAGACAGATCTCTCAGAGTTTCGCGCAAAGGACAAAGGAATTGGTCCCTGTCTTTGATCTATTTTGCAGCAAAATAAATGCTGTAGCACAAGCTGACCTCTCTGAAATCAGTTCTTTGGAAGATTAGAGGATCGCATGCAAGATTATTTCTTTTTCCGAGATGTTACATGTAAAAGATTTCATAGCCCCCAAAGGAACATCAGACAGCTCTATCCCCTTCTTTGTAGATTTTATATTCAAAAGACCTCTGCATAATGGT
>DDLW01000221.1 GCA_002340345.1 Alphaproteobacteria bacterium UBA2562
GCGGCTTGTTCCAGCCTCTTTCCCGTGAAGGCAGTTTGCTTTTGAATAATTTGCTGCTGTCTGTTGCTGCTGCCACTGTCTTTATTGGCACGCTCTATCCCCTCTTTTTAGAGGCTTATAATGGCAATAAGGTCTCTGTCGGACCGCCCTATTTCAATGCCACCTTTGTGCCGCTCATGGTTCCTTTGATCTTAGCCATGGCCGTTGGCCCCATGATGGCCTGGAAACGTGCGGATTTGAGAACCGCCATGACGCGTTTGATCCCAGCTCTCATTTTAAGCTTTTTGGTCATTGCGCTTATGATTCTCCTTCGGAATGAGGGATCAGGGCTGAGCTTTGCCGGTTTGAAAATCAGCTCAGCCGCTTTGGGCTTTGGGTTGGCTGCGTGGTTAGGCTTTAGCACCCTGATGGAATATGCCGAGCGCATTGGCCTTTTCCGCAAAAAACCAGCCGAAAGCTGGGCCCGCGCCAAGGCCTTGCCACGCTCTTCCTATGGCATGACCCTAGCCCATCTGGGCATGGCCGTTGCGATCCTTGGCATGATTGGCTCAACGCTCTGGAAAGGCGAAGAGGTTCGCATTCTCTATGACGGCGATAAGATCACCAATCATGGCTATACGATCACCTTTCAGGGCGTCAAAAATGACCCAGGCCCCAATTACAGTGCCCAGCGTGGTCATTTCATCATCGAGAAGGACGGTGAATTTATTGGTGAACTGAAACCGGCAAAACGCTTCTATCCTGTTCAGCAAATGCCGACCACAGAATCCGCCATTCATCCTTCTTTGGCCGGGGATCTCTACATCACGTTAGGCGATCGTCATGAAGATGGCGGCTGGACCGTTCGCGTCTTCAACTTCCCTCTCATTGGGTGTTTGTGGATTGGCTGTGTGATGATGGTTTTGGGTGGCGTTGTGTCTTTATCGGATCGCCGTCTTCGGGTTGGCGCCCCTGGACGCAAACGTCAAACCGCTCCTTCTTTGGGGGCTGGGCCTGCCCCTGCGGCCATAAGCCGGCAAAAATCAGAGCTATAATGGTCTGAAACCCCTCTCCCTAGGACAAGGCTGATAGCTGTTTTCTGGGGAGAGGTGCCCTCTGAAAAGACACAAGCACGCATCTCAAAACATGCCCTTTGCCAAAGCCTAAGAGAAAGATCATCGCATGAAACGCATGCTCTATTTAGCCCCAGTCTTAATTTTCGCCGCTGTGGCCGTGTATTTCATGATCGGCTTGCAGAAAGACCCGAATCAATTGCCCTCGGCTTTGATTGGGAAAGCCGCCCCCTCTTTTGATTTAGAACAGCTGTTTACGCCAGAACAAAGATTTAAGTTTGAAACGCTTGAAGATGATGTGGTTCTTGTCAATTTCTTTTCCAGCTGGTGCCTGCCTTGTCGTGCGGAACAACCTGTTCTCGCCGAAATTGCCCGCCGTGGTGTGCCTGTTTACGGGATTGCCTGGAAGGACAAACCAGAGGCGACCAAGGCCTTCTTAAGACGTTATGGCAATCCTTTTAAAGACATTGGCAAAGACCCGAATAATAAAGTTGGTCTTGATTATGGCGTTTATGGTGTTCCAGAAACTTATATTTTGGACAAGAATCGTTTGATCCGCTACCGCCATGCGGGGCCCATCATGCCACGGGATGTTGACGCGGTCATTATGCCCATGATCGCCAAATATCGTGAAGCCGCACAATAATTACTCTGTGATAGGAAACAGATCCATGGCCTCTCTTACCGTCGCTTTGCAAAGGTTTTCTGGTCTTATGCGTTATATCACAGTGATGTTTTGCGTCTTTGCCATTGCGGTTATTTCCCTCCCCGCCCTTGCTGTTGAGCCGGATGAAATTCTCCAGGATCCTGCTTTGGAAAACCGGGCGCGCGATATCAGCCAAGGGCTACGCTGTCTCGTTTGTAAGAACCAATCCATTGATGATTCCGATGCCGATCTTGCCGGTGACTTGCGGCGCGTTGTCCGTGAACGTTTGACCGCTGGGGATAGTAATGACGAGGTGGTCGATTATGTTGTCGCTCGCTATGGTGATTTCGTCTTGCTTGAACCGCCCATGAAGACAGAAACGCTTTTCTTATGGTATGGCCCGGCTGTGATGTTTGTGATTGGCATTATCAGTGTTTTGCTTTTCTATCGCCAACGCCGGAAAGACCAAGCTGTTATCGCGACCGCCGCCCCCTTGAGTGCAGAAGAGATGGCACGGGTCAATACGCTCCTGGATGAGGCGCCGCAAGACACGCCACCGCCCGCGCCACCACAAAAACCATCTCAAGGCAAAGGAAAAACCAAAAAGAAAAAGGGCTAGACAATGTTTTGGTGGGTTGTGAGTGGCCTTTTATTATGGGTTATGGCTATTTTACTTCTCCCAATTGTTTATCCCTATGACCAAAAGAGCGTTCACGGCGGCGAGGGGGTTTCGAAACGCTATCAGAAACGTTTGCTGGCTTTGGCGGCAGCCTATCAAGCGGAGCACGGCCCTCTCAAGGAAAAGAAGCCGCAAAAAGCACTCAAAAAAGCTCTCCAAGAAACAGAACATTTAGAACGCAAAATGACAAAAGGCCGTCGCAGCCTTTCACAATTGTTCTTTGCCATTCTTGTGCTTTTTGGGGTTCCAACAGGAAGCTTAGCCCTTTATGAGAGTCTTGGGCGGCCTGATCTGAGGACATATTCTGCCATTTTATCACCCCAACGGCCCCACTCTCTCTTAACCTTACCCTCTTCTGAGCGTATGTCGCCGCGCGCCTTTGCCGCTTTAGAGCGCGCCCATGTGCAACAGCTTTTGTCTCATTTTTCTTGGCGTCTCCTCGGACTAGAGGTTGGACTCCCAACACCCAAATCCAAAGATTTTGCCTTTGCGGCCCAGCTTTACGCCTATTTAGGATCATATCGCACCAGCGCTGATCTCTGGGAGCAAGCCGCAGAACAGGAATTTTTCCAACGACAGCAACGCGGTTACTATCGCACCCGCGCCGCAGAAATGCTGATCGCCGCCCAGCATGGCCATGTGACAGAGGACGCTTTTGCGCTTCTTCAACAGGCCCGTTTGGAGGCTCCCAATGATCCGAGACTTTTATTCTATCTCGGTCTTCATTTGGAACAAACAGGACGTCTGCAAGAGGCTCTCGCCCTCTGGCTTCCCTTAAGTCGCACCCAGTCTTTTGAGAGGGGAAATGGGGCCCCCGCGATCTGGCAGGCGGCTCTTCGCGACTATATTGAAATGCTTGCCATCGATTTGGGCGTCGAAGTTGCCGCTCTTTTACCCCGGCACCAAGATCTTCCAGAGCCTGTCCCAAACCAAGCCCAAGGGGGGCGCGGATGGGATACTATGGCAAGCGGGCCACAATCCTTAGACCTTGCGGCAGCCATGGCTTTGTCTCCAGAAGAGCGCATGGCCTTTGTCCGGGGTCTTATCCAATCTCTTCGCCTGCGTTTGGCTTCAACACCAGAGGACAAGGATGGCTGGCAACGTCTCGGCCAAAGCTACCAAGTCCTTGGACAACACGCCCAAGCACGAGCAGCCTTTTCCAATGCCGCCGCTTTGACAGAGGATAATGTTGAACTTCTTATGGACTATGCTCGGGCGATTCTGGCCCATGAAGGGGCGGCCCCCCCAGCACCACCAGAATTGCTGGCAACGTTAAAAAAAATTATAGCCCTCAATCCCCTGCACCAAGAGGCTCTTTATCATTTGGCCTTATCCGCAGAAGCCAGAGAAGATAAAGCCAGTGCGCGGCTTTATTGGGAACGTCTTTTGCCTTTACTCGACCCTGGCAGCCCTCAAGGCCTGACCGCGAAACGCCATTTAGAAGATCTCCGCAACTGAGAGCGTCTTCTCTTTTTTCACTTTTCACCCCGTTAAACGGCCAATCGCTTCGCATAATTTTTGGCAAATCATCGCATCGATCTCATCCCCCGCACGACTTAAGAGATGGCGGGCACCATCCCATAATTTATAAGCTGTCGCACTATCGCCATTTTTCCACGCCATCAGGCCTGCCACAATGGTTTGGCGGGCTGTGAAACGCTCATCGCTTTCACTCTCAAGGACTTGGGCCGCTTTGGTCACAAATTGTTGCACACGATCCATACGGCCGTGGAGCAACGCCATCGCCGCTAAAGCCAGCCCACAGTGAGCCGCTTGGGATGCAGCCCCCATCTCATCATATAATGTCATGGCTTGGCGTAATTGTTTAACCGCCATGACAGGCTGCAATTTGTCAAAAGCCAGTAATCCTAATATGGCATGCATTTCTGCAACATTGGCTTGTTTGCGGCGGTGATAGAAATGATTTTGGGCGGCTTTGAGATGTTCTTCGGCTTGATCATAATTCCGAGTCAAAAGCGTGAGCATGCCAATACGTCGGTCCAATTCAGCAAGATTATCCCCTGACCCTTTGCGCGACTGGCGACGGCGTTCTAACAGTAAATCTTTGCGCTCGCCGCCAAGCACTTCACCAATGGTCTCAATATCGCGTAAGAGAAACGTTGCGAGAAGCTGTGGACAGCGTTCCATATCCAGAAAAACGGGATTTAATCCGGAATCACAAAAAATAATCGCTGTCATCACCGTCATGGCGAGACCATCAAATAAGAGTCTGAGACTCAAAGGACCTAAGGCTGCCTCTTCATCATCCTGTTCCGCATCATCCCAATCGCCCAAAAGCCGTTCTGGCTGATGGAGGAAAGGCGCTAACCGCGCTAAAGGCTCATCCCAATGTGCGCCCTCAATATCAGCGCCGAAAAGAATTGTTTCACTCAGATTCGCCCCGCGTAAGTCCGCATGGCTCAGATTGGCAATTCTTAGGGAACATTGCTGAAGATTCGCGCCCCGCAAATCAGCATGGCTTAAGTTGCTGTTCTCCAGACGGCCTTGTACCGGCGCGGCTTGGATCAATTTTGCCCCTATGAGCTTCGCATTGCCCAAATCAGACCAGCGCAGACTACAGCGAGACAAGTCAATGCCAGAAAGATCAAGCCCATGAAGATTCGTATGGGAAAGATCCACCCCTCTTAAGTCCGTCAGAGGATCGATACCAGCCACTTTCAAACGCCTGAGGATATTGGCATCCCCTTCATGGGTGAATTGGCGGACCAAAGCCGTGATGCGGTCTTTCGGAAGTGGCGGATTCGCTTGAGCATTGTTCGGCACGGTTTTTTCCTAAAGCAAAGCCCATAAAACAAAATTACGCTTCGGACAGTGTTATGTCGCGTGCAAAGCCTTTCGACATTTTGGCTGGCTCCTATGCGCAAACGCAGCACAGGCCTTCGTCAAAAGGTCATGGCCTCACAGGCTGAAGCTTGCCAGTTCTGTTCTATTAAACCGTAAAAATCCTGTATTTTTCAGCAATAAAAATCACAGAGACTTTATAGCAAAGCTGGTTAAAGGGGGAACGCCTTTCGCCTGCTTCAAGTTAAAAGTGAAAGGCTCTAAAAAGGCTTTCAAAGAATAAGATCTTGTCATAAGGCAGATCATTGACAACAAAGCCTCTTTAAACGTCACCGCTTAAAGAGGCTTTGTTGTGACTTTAAAATATCATGAACGCGTTAGCTATCCCGCCGCCTTGTCGTTTCCAAGAGAGATTCTAAAGGCGTTGTATCGGCATAATGTTCTTCATCTTTTGTCCAATCGCCTTCACGATGAGCACGATTCAGCCAAATATTCGGCGATGTGTCATGCGCCTCTGCTTTGCCGCGGCGCATCCGGGTCACTAAGTCTTCGCCATGCTTAGGACCACGATCATGCGGATCTTTTGTAAAATTATACATGGTCAATCTTCCTCCTCTGCTTAACGGCGCGCTTTTGCGAGAAAGCTTACTCAAAGCAAAGGCCATCGGAACCAAATGCGTTGGTCAAACGAACAGATATCGTGAAGCCTTTTAATAATAAACCCATGAAAAGAAAGCTTTTTACAGGCTTTATAATGTCTCGGTTTTGCTTTGAGCCGTGCCGTCTAGACAACATATATTTCTTGTTATTTTGTCTTATTTATGCACAAGAAGATTGTAATCTATCCAAGCAAGGTAATTCAAGAGAAAGCTTTCTTAAAATAAGGTTTTTTATTTGTGCAATGCATAAAAGAAACCAATTACATCGCTTAATATTACATCTTATTTTTAAAGGACTTAGATTTTTCTTGTCGGAAATAGAAAAGTAATTTTGCGTCGCACGTCTTATTTTTGCTTTATTTATAAACTTTTAGAATTCTCTATTCGCAACTGCAAAAAATCCCATAAAATGGAGGCCGTTGCGCAAAAACGGGTTTCTGTCTGTCATCGAACATACACCAAGGGCCAAAGGGCTTAGGCCCTTTGAGATCAGTTTAACCATGCGTTTTGCGGTGAAAACAAAGACATAGAACATTTCATTTCATTCAAATTAAAAACTCAATGCTCTAAAATTGGGGAAAACCGTCAAGTCTTAAAAGGGATCGAAACAGTCATAATTGCGCAGCCCGACAACCTTACCCTCGCGAAAGTCAAAACAAGCAACACAATGCGCTTGCAGTCTCTGCCCAGCGTTCAAGGGGGGCATGTCAATTTCCATAATCCCTTGCCAGGTCATTTCCAAGATTACACAAGTCTCACTCGCCACTGTATTTCTGATGGTATAGCGCTGTTCGCGCAGTATGCCGCGTGCTTTCTCGATGTCTGCTTTCAACTTTTGTAAATTCCGCTGTTCTCCTTGAGGCTTAAATAGATTTGGCCACTCGATTTGCTCTATATCTTCAGAAAAGAAATCATCCATATAGCGTCCATCCATTGCTTCCACGGCTTTGACAAAGCTTTTGGCCGCAATGATATTTGTTTGGGCTTCATCTCTCATGATATATCCTTGACAGAACTAGAACATCAT
>DDLW01000259.1 GCA_002340345.1 Alphaproteobacteria bacterium UBA2562
TTTTTGCCGCAAGACGTGTCGATTGGATGTTTCCATCCAGCCGCACTTTGCTCTAGGGAACAGCTTGGCTTTCCCTGAAATGCTATAGAAAACTGCATATTTGACAACAGCGCGCTTGTGTCATAGCGCCACGAATTTTATATGGCGCATGTCCTATAAAATGATCATAGGACATGTGTTGTATCTTATTAAATTTGCGCAAGAATCCATACGTAATTTGTACTCAAATTACTTTGACCTTGCTATATCATGACCATAACCATGAGTGTAGAACTTGATCTCACAATTACAAAAGTATCTTTTATAATGCTACTTTTATGGTTATGAAATATTACTTAAATAGAGAATCTTCTATATTTTGTTTGATACAAAAAAAGATTCCTCCAATGAAGATACTTTGCTCATGAAATCGGATTCTGCTTTTTCTTCTCTCTCACAGCATTCTGCTGATACCATGAGCCAGGCCGCGCCCATGGCAGAGGAAAGCGCACCCTCCCCGCCGTCAGAGCCCCAAACCCCTCATATGCAGCCCCAACAAGAGCAGGCCCAAAAGGCTTTTGCCCATTCTGCTTTTATCGCTGCCCCCCAAACAACCCTCGCGCAAGAGCCCCCAAACAAACCATTTTTTTTCGCAAAACTCTCAGGAGGACGAAAACGGCGTTGGTTCATCACAGCCCTTTTATGGTCTTTACCAAGCGCGATGATCCTCACCTTACTGGCAAGTTTCCAGGCCATTGATCCTTTGCCAGCACTTCTTGCCTTCGCCGGTATTCTGGTCAGTCTTATGGCCATTATGCGCCGTCATATGATTTGCCTTGATGTTTTGTCAAATTACGTTGATGAATTTGCCCGGACCGGCAAAACGCCTTTGATCGCGCCCATTGTTGATGATTCCCTCCTGGCGGATTTACCATCGGGACTACGACGCATGAGCAATAGCGTGAAAGCCCGCCTTGACGAACTTCACGCGATGAAAACAGCCAATGAAGCGGTTTTAGACTGCCTTCCCTATCCTTTGGTGATGCTTGCACGTGATTTAACTCTCGTTGGCGCCAATCCCGCAGCCTGTGAGCTTTTCGGAGAAATGATTGTTGGCCGCAATTTGAATGTCATGTCGCGGCATCCTGCCCTCTTGGAAGCGGCGGAAAAAACCATTCGAAATCATGAAGGCTCAGCGGTTGAAGTCACAATTCCAGTCCCGGTCCCCGTGACCTATCTTGTTCATCTTGAACCTTTATCCCGACCGAGTATCTTGGGCATGGTTGCCATTGCAAGCCTCCATGACATCACCGCCCTTAAACGCAGCGAGAAAATGCGGGCCGATTTTATTGCCAATGCCAGCCATGAATTGCGCACCCCCTTATCGAGCCTCATTGGGTTCATAGAGACCTTACGCGGCCCGGCAAAGGATGACCCGAAAGCCCATGCGCAATTTCTTGAAATTATGAACACCCAAGCGGCCCGCATGGCGCGACTCGTTGATGATCTCATGTCCTTATCGCGCATCGAAATGATAGAACATACCCCACCGCGTGAGTGGGTTGAGATGGGAGCGGTCTTACGGGATGTGATCGCAGGCTTGAAAATTCAAGCCGCAGAGAAAGACATGACCATCTTATATGAGGGCCCAGAAGAACTGCCCCTCATCTTAGGCGATCGCGACGAACTCTCCCAACTTATTCAAAATCTTTTAATGAACGCCATCAAATATGGATACCGAGACAGCGACATTAAAATCTTAGCCTATGAGCCCCCCATCGAAGAGGGCACACCCAATGAGCAAGAACACATGGCAAAAGACCCAGACACACTCTCTCCCTCCAATGTTTTAAAAACAATGGCCACGAACACCGTGACCAAAATGAATCTCGCCATTTCCGTTATTGACCAAGGCGAAGGCATTGCCCGCGAGCATCTGCCACGTTTGACAGAAAGATTTTATCGCGTTGATAAAGCCCGCTCCCATGAGGTCGGGGGAACAGGCTTAGGGCTTGCCATTGTCAAACACATCCTCAACCGTCACCGGGGGCGCTTAGACATTGTCAGCACCCCAGGCAAGGGGAGCCAATTCACCGTTCTTCTTCCTTGCTATGAGAACAGCCCCCCAAAAGACCCCATCCCTCCCCAAATGCGTTAGAGCAAAGTGCGGCTGGATGGAAACATCCTAAATGGGACGTTCAAATGAAAACCTCTAATGACCTCTTTTCTTGGTTTTCAGTCTCAAGCTTTTCAATAACTTCCGAGGCTTCGCAACGCAAAATCAGAGGTAAATCGAGGTGGTCAAATGAAAGTTTTTTCCATTGCATGCGCCATTGCACTCTTTGCAACAAGCGCAACTGCCAATAATGCTGGACTTCAAATTAAGAGCATCGCGCTTCCTCATCACGAAAAGAACACGTCTCTTGCCATTTGGTATCCGAGCCTCCCCTCAAGCGCGCCCTCATTTTACGCAGAGACCTCTATTTTTGAAGGTGTTAAAGCCCATATCGACGCGCCAATAGCCGATGGACGACATCCTGTTGTGCTCTTCAGCCACGGGCTGGGCGGCACAGATCGGGCACAGGCATGGTTGGGGGCAGGGCTGGCAGAGCGAGGGGCTTTGGCTGTTTTCGTAAACCACCCAAACTCGACATGGGGTGATTTTGACATGTCTAAAGGTGTTCACCATTGGACACGTGTGATCGACATGCGCACAGCTTTAGATTTTCTACACACCACAACAGACTTTTCACATCATATGGACGCTTCACGCATCATGGCCGCTGGTTTCTCTTATGGGGGCTGGACTGCACTGTCTATGGGGGGCGTGACAGGAGATCATGCTGGACTTGTCGATGCCTGCCAGAGATTTGGCGAAAGGATGGAGGCTTGTGATCTCCTCCTGTCAGACAAGGTCAATCTGCCGACACGCGACCCCGTTCTTTGGAACGCTGATTATAAAGACTCTCGGATCACACATGTCGTTGCTATCGATCCAGCCTTCGTCTGGGGATTAAATGAGGCAAACGTCACGTCTCTCGTGCCAAACACCCTTTTGATTGGGTTCGGTGGCGGAGAAGATCGCATGCTTGCAACGGACTTCGACCGGTCTGGTTTTTCCAAGCTCCTCGCCGATCGACATATTGAGCGGTTTGATCCTGCCTATCACTTCACGGCAATGCCAATTTGCAAGCCTGCAGGAGAGGCGATTTTAAAAGAGGAAAAGGACGATCCTGTCTGTACTGACCCCGTCGGGTCAGATCGTGCTGCTATTCACGACGCTCTCATTGCGATGATATCTCAGGAACTGGGCCTTTAGAGCAAAGTGCGGCTG
>DDLW01000124.1 GCA_002340345.1 Alphaproteobacteria bacterium UBA2562
CGACGCTTCGGTTGGTCTTTTGCGTAAGCGCCGCACGGGCTTAATCAACCAACGATAGGGTTCTATTTTATCGGTTGGTGGTATTGCCCTAAATGCGCGCTGACGAGAAAACAAGATCCCCAGTTTTCTGGGCCAATTCAGCCGCTTTTTGTGACCAAGGCCCCATATCCAACTGCCTGGCATTCGGCAAAGCATCGGCTGCGGCCAATTCCCCATGGGCTGCTAAAGCCACCATCCCCCCTTGCTGGCGATGGTCTTGCAAAGCCTCTAACAGCATTTGGACAGACATCTTATCCAGCCCATTTGCGGGTTCATCTAAAATCCATAAAGGCGCTGGCGCCACAAAAAGACGGGCCAGGGTCAAGCGGCGTTTTTGGCCAGCGGATAAAAGGCGAGAAGGATAAGTGCTGAGTTTCAAAAGGTTAACTTTTTCCAAGGCCTGTTTTACAGCTTGCGCAACTTCCGCTGCGGGGCGTCTTTGGCGACACCAAAAGGCCAGATTCTCCGAAACCGTCAAATTAGGCTTTAAAGCATCATTATGGCCAACATACTGCAAACCGCTACGATGACGCGCTTCATCATCCTCAACAGGCTGGTCTTCCCACAGCAACCGCCCCATCCGCGGCTTCACAAGGCCTGCCATAATCCTCAGCAAACTCGATTTCCCCGCGCCATTCGGGCCGATGAGGATCAAAGCCTCTCCCTCCGCAAGGGAGAAATCCAACCCGGCAAAGACAATACGCTCACCACGCACACATGTAAGTTTCTCACCTGCCAACTTGGCCATAAAGATCCTAAGTCCCCAAGATATGCTGCAAAATGCAGGGTTAGAGCCTTTCGCTTTTATTCTGAATCAAGTGAAATGCTCTATATCTTTGTTTTTCCCGCAAAACGCATTGTTAAAGGGGCGCCCACTTTAACGCGCTTTGCTTTACAGCATAAGGCTGCCATCGACAAAATACTGTTCAACATTTGTTTTTGTTTTGATTCAGAAAAAAGGCCTTAAGCCTTGTGGTTCTGCCGCAAGACGGATCAAAGGGATGAACACATCCCTTTGCCCTTTGCTCTTATAACTCTCCCGCAAGACGGATCAAAAGGATAAGCACATCCTTTTGCCCTTTGCTCTTAAGAGCCTGCTTTCGCCGCCGCCATGTCAGGATAAATGGTAAAGACTTTATCGAGGCGCGCGAGCTGCAAAACCCGCATGGCCTGTAAGCTAATGGAAACCAAACCGAGTTTCGAGCCAATCTCACGCGTTTTTTGGAGCGCTTCGACCAAATTCGCAATCCCAGAGCTGTCGATATAGCTCACCGCCGAAAGGTCAACCAACATATTTTTACGCTGTTCTGCGGCATCAAGGAGGTTATTGCGCACATCCACAGAATGTTCGAGATCAATATCTCCCTCTAATTTGACGATCACGATGCCATTTTCTTCGGTGACAGTTGTTTTCATTGCCGCGTTCCTATTTTTTTCACCATTCGAAGCAGATTGCCAACCCCATCTGGGGCGGGGAGAAAATCAGCACTCTCCATAATGACATTAATAAAATGTGTTCCAAGCCCCCCAGGTCTCACATCATCTAAATCTCGGGGCACAATTTTAGAGGGATCAACAAGGGGGCCAAAATCTCGCAATAAAAAACAAATTCCATCACTTTGTTGGTGAATGGTCAAAATAAATTCACCCTGTTCCACATCACGATAAGCATGACGTATAATATTTTGGCAAGCCTCATCAACGGCCAAGATGATATCTTGTGTCTCTTTTTCATCAAAGCCACAATGCCGCGCAGAATGTGCTGTTGTTTCCCGTATAATTTTCAAGCGGTTCGCTTCCGCAGGCACTCTAATTTCCGCAAGAAAGTCCATATCATTCAAGGGATCAGAAACGCTCTGCAGGGGGCGCTTTTTTTTCTGAACCGCATCAATTTGACCATGAACCGCAAGCATTGTCATATCATCTCTCGCATCATGCCCCATCGCATCCAAAAGACTAAAAAGCGCGGGGAGTCGATCATCTAAAGGAAGTCTTTCTGTTTGCGCAATGATCCGCATCACGCCTTCAGCTTCTAAAATACCTCCGGCCCCATCGCGATGTTCTGTGAGGCCATCAGAAAAAACATAAAAATCCCCTTGAGCGATCGAGATTTCTAACGTTTCAAAGACTTGCTCAGGCAAAATGCCTAAGGGAGGCGCATCCGCTGGAAAATCAGAAATCGCCCCATCTTGATCACGCAGCACAGGCGGTTCATGGCCTGCATTGGCAAAGCGCAAAGCCCCCGATGTCAGATCATAAATGCCGGCCACCATTGTGACAAATTTTCCATGGCTGGTGGTCTCACACACTTCGCGATTGATCAAGGTTAAAAGATGCCCCGGGTCGGTGATAGATTTTCCAAGACAACGGAAAAGGCTGGCTGTTTTGGCCATCATCAAAGCCGCATCCATGCCCTTGCCAGAGACATCGCCCAAAGCAAAGGCAACGAATCTTTCATCAATTGCCATAAAATCGAAAAAATCACCAGAGACTTTACGCATAGGCTTATTAATGCCCCGCACCGGAAAGGGGGCTTTTTGCGGCTTCGGTAACAGGTTACGTTGGATCTCTGCCGCTAATTCTAACTCTCTTCGCGTGCGCTCCTGCTCTAAAAGTGCTGCGGCCATGCGCGCATTGGCAATACCCAACCCTGCAGCGCTGGTCATCGCTGAAATTAAATGAACATCTTGCGCTTCGAAATTTTGTGAACCATCCCGTTTATTGAGCACTTCAATGGCACCGATCATACGGTCGCCAACTTTCATGGGCGCACATAGAATCATTCTTGTGCTAAAACCACTCTCTAAATCAATATCGCGATGGAAATTGGGATTTTCATAGGCATTATTCACCACTTCAACGCGATTATTCTGGACCGATCGGCCGACGACCCCCTCGCCCATGCGAATTTTGACGCCCCTGACATCAACAGGCCCCACGCAGGCTTTACAAACAAGGTCTCGGCCATTGTCTTCAAGCAGGAAAAGGGCGCCAGCTTCGGCATGCATGATTTCTGTAATACCACGCAAAGCCCATTCGATTGTGCGGTCAAAATCGAGGGATGCAGCAAAGTCCTGATTCAAGCTGGCAAGAAAGGCCAAATGGTCTGGCCGACCAAAAAGATCAGGTTCTGGGATATCCGCGATCTCTATGCTCATGCCTAACGCAGCCCTGGCCGTTAAATGTTCTGTGACGGATCATTTATAAAACAATGGTCTTGGATTTGTATCTTGCAATTTAGAAATAAGAAAGAAATTTATATTTTTGATTATGTTAGAGCATCTCTGCTGGGTCTAAATATAAAGAAAAATGCTGTAAATTAGGGAGCTTATGGGGTTATTTGACCCTTTCTAGACCAAGGTTGCAAGATATAGTTTTTCAAGCGACGCCAAAAAAAGAAGCAGATTGTGATTTAAGGCATTGCGCTCACAAAAAGAGAGTCGTTAATTTTTATGTCTGTGTTGAATCTTTCAAGGGAAAACCCTGACTTTTGTAAGTCTGTTTTGCGATTTTACGCTGCTGTTACTGTAGAGAACGCGACCCCACGCTATATTGAATGAAAAGCGTCACGAGATATTCGGAGATTTCATAAGTTGATATAAGCTCCCCTCCTTCAACCCAAGAACTTTGTTTTTATTTCTACCTTTCTTTTATTTAGCATTTACGGAGATTATTTATGTCTCAAACAATTACTTTAACCCAAGATAATGTCTCCGAATTTACAGACGCCATCATTGCCAGCTCCAAAAAAGGTCCTGTCAAAGACGTCACCCTTGACTATTCCCCACAAAGCCTTTCTGACCTCGACAAAATCATTACTGAATTTTCCAAAATCGGACTTCCAGAAACACAGATTCACCCTGCTTTGAATATGTTTGGCCTTTATTTAGGAGAAGTCATTATTCGCAACATTGGGGGACGTTGGACAGATGCCGAAGAGGAAACAGCCCCTTTATTGCTCGTTTTTGAAAATATTGGTGACCAGGACGTTCAGGATATCTATTTAAATCCCATTGGTAAGATTTTTCAGTTTTTTAAAGACAACAACAAAGACCCCATTCCTCATTTTTTTGAACTGGCGTTGAAAGCCTATAGGGGCCGCCTTACCCTCTCCGAAGATCCTTAAAACGCCAATAGCCCCGGAAATTTTCGGGGAATCTTCCGGTTTCAGCTGGAATCGAGTCTTTTAAGAATAACGCTGCGCTTTTCCGAAATCCCGATCTCAAGAACAGGCTTAAGCATTGAAATATTAAGATTTCCAGCTTATTGTCGAAAAGTATTTGCATTTTATGGCGTTTTTATTTAGACAAGCTCTTTCGTCAAATCCCCTCCTGTAGACTATGTAAAGAGTTTCGGTTATGGCCGTCCAAAAGAGTAAAAAATCTACATCGCGTCGTAACATGCGCCGCGCCCATGACGCTTTAAAGGCCACTGGCACACATGAATGTCCTCAATGTGGTGAAATCAAGCGGCCTCATCACATTTGCCCATCTTGTGGCTATTATGATGGCCGTGAAGTGGTGCCCCAGGATGATGCCGCCTAAAATTTCAGGCGGTTGCCTTTGGCGGAAAATACTTTTCCCACCTATTGCCCATCCATTGCGTGTCATAGGGTTGCGGTTCGGTCGATTTGCAATAATCAGCCTTTACATGATGGTGCTTTTTTCGCCAAAAATACTCGTGTTTGCCTATCTTTTGTTGCTGCGCGCAAATGGGAGAGGTGTGGGGATGCCCGACCTCTCCAAATCTATTTTTACAGCATTTTACTTTCCTATTTTGGATGGGAAAATGCTGTAAGAATTTGTTTTGCGGCAGAGTATACTACAAAGATATGCTTTTCCTTTTGTCCTTTGCTGTAAAGCGTTTATGCCAAAAAGCGCCCATGGCAAATGTCAGAAGACTAAAAATCGCTTGAAACAGATACCTCTTTGTTTCTGACTATGCTATAGCTCTCAAGAAGGGCTTTGGAATCGGTTTTTCTTTGAAAGTTTCACACAAGACTGTATTCAGCCTTTCGGATAAAGGCTTTTCTGAAAATCTTGAACCTTTATATGTTTAAAAGCACCGCGCCAAAATGTGCTTTTTGAGATATAAGGTCAAACTATAGGCTCACGAAACAGCAAAAAGAAAGGGGCGGGTCTTTGGGCAGCCGGATCACGATCGCTCTAGACGCTATGGGTGGTGATAGAGCGCCGGATATTGTGGTAAAAGGGGCGAATATTGCACGCGCTCGCTATCCGAATGCGCAATTTTTACTCTTCGGGCAAGAAACAAAAATTGCGCCTTTGCTCGACAAATGCCCAAAACTGAAAGCGATTGCAGAAATTCGCCATTATGAAGATGTTGTGGCGCCTGACGCCAAGCCTTCGGTGGCCTTGCGACAAGGGCGTGCCTCTAGCATGCGTAAAGCCATTGATGCTGTTGGTGCCGAGGAAGCTGATTGTGCTGTGTCTGCCGGCAATACGGGCGCCCTCATGGCGATGGCAAAATTTTCTTTAAAAACAATGCCTGGAATCGATCGGCCCGCCATTTGCTGTTTTTTCCCAACCGTCCGTGGCGAAAGTGCCATGCTGGATCTTGGGGCCAATGTCCAATGTGACGCCCAAAATCTCGTGCAATTCGCCGTGATGGGCGAGGTCTTTGCCCGCACCGTTCTGGGCGTCTTAAAACCAAGTGTGGGTCTTCTTAATGTCGGGTCAGAAGATTTAAAAGGCAATGATGCCTTAAGAGAAGCCCATGCCATTTTATCTGGCCTTGACCTTCCCATAAAATATCATGGCTTTATAGAAGGCGATGACATCGCCGCAGGCACCGTTGATGTTGTTGTCACAGACGGCTTTACGGGCAATGTTGCCTTAAAAACAGCCGAAGGCACATCGCGCCTTATCAGCCAATTCCTGTCTCAAACGTTTCGCCATTCTTGGTTGACCCGGTTAAGCTATCCTTTCGTGCGCCCTGCAATTAATAAATTTAAAGGACGCATTGACCCCCGCCGCCATAATGGCGCAATGTTCTTGGGCTTAAATGGCATCGTTGTGAAAAGCCATGGCGGAACAGATGCGTTAGGCTTTGCGAACGCTATTGGTGTTGCCCATGATATTGCCGCCGAAGGTTTGATTGCAAAAGTGCGGGAAGACCTCGCGCAAATTAAAACATCCCCCGATTCTCAGCTCCAAGCCGTGGTTTCTTGATGACGATACGCTCGATCGCCCTTGCCTGTGGTTCTTATCTCCCAGATCATATTTTGACCAACGCTGAATTAGCGAAAAAATTAAACACTTCAGATGATTGGATTCGCAAACGCACAGGCATTGCCCAGCGTCACTTGGCCGCTGACGGAGAAACCACATCAGATCTTGCGCTTAAAGCGGCAAACCAAACCCTGGAAAGGGCCGGGCTTACCGGAAAAGATCTCGATGCCATTGTCGTTGCCACAGCGACACCAGACCATACTTTCCCCGCAACAGCAACGAAAGTGCAAGCCGCTCTCGGGATGACAAAGGGTTTTGCCCTTGATGTTCAGGCTGTTTGCTCTGGTTTTGTTTATGCCCTCTCCGTTGCCGATAATTTTATAAAATCGGGACAAGCCAAACGCGTTTTGGTCATTGGCGCAGAAACATTTTCCCGTATTTTGGATTGGGAAGACCGCACAACCTGTGTTCTCTTTGGGGATGGTGCTGGTGCCTTGCTCCTGGAAGCACAGGACCAGCCTGGCCAATCTTCGGATCGTGGTCTTCTTTCGACCCATCTTTTTTCTGATGGCCGGCATCATGACCTGCTTTATGTGGATGGTGGGCCATCCAAAACCCAAACCGTTGGCCATTTACGCATGGAGGGCAAAGAGGTCTTTCGCCATGCGGTTAAAAATCTTGCCAATGCAATTGATGAAGCTTTAGCCGCAAATGCTCTGTCTGATCAAGATGTTGATTGGCTTGTTCCCCATCAAGCGAATGTGCGCATTGTTGAAGCCATGGCCAAAAAGCTCAATCTTCCCATCGAAAAAGCGATTGTCACCATTGAACGCCATGCCAATACGTCGGCAGCCTCTATTCCCCTTGCGTTGAACGAAGCGGTTGAAGATGGTCGTATTCAGCCTGGCCAACTTCTCTTATTAGAAGCGATGGGCGGAGGATTTACTTGGGGATCTGCTTTACTGCGCTGGTAATACGACTCGGGAAGCGCCTTATTCGGTCTTTAAATTTCCCGACCCTATGGAAGAAAAGCGTAAAATGGCAAAGAACAGATTTTGTCCGCCTGAAGAACCAGTGCCAAAGAGGCTCTTTTGCTCTGATTTTAAAGAGCCCTCTTGATCATAATTCTATCGATCGGTTTGGCAGTTTGAAGAATATTTTCTCCTGAAAACTAAAAATAAGCCTATGAATTATATAATTTTTCTTAATGTTAGAGTCTTAAAAGTCTCCAGCCTGCCTAAAATCGCATTCCACTTTATTTTGTGATGAAGTCTAGAGCTTTCCTTGTTTTCTGTGATCTTGCTTTGTCTTTCTTTTCATTGAACAATTGACGCTAACCCCCTTCTCACTGTAGGCTTCATGGCACGTAATCCATCACATCCAAATAAATGGAACACAATAAGGGGGGCGTCATGGAGACCAAAACTGTCACCAGGGCGCATTTAGGAGAAGCCGTCTACCAACAAGTAGGCTTGTCTCGGACAGAATCTTCTGATTTGGTTGAAACTGTCCTTGAGGAAGTTTGCAAAGCGTTGGAACAAGGTGAGGTTGTAAAAATCTCATCTTTTGGCTCCTTCTCTGTGCGCCAAAAAGGTGAGCGAATCGGTCGGAATCCTAAAACAGGGGAAGAAGTGCCTATCTTACCCAGAAAAGTGCTGATTTTTCGAGCATCCCATGTTTTGAAAAATCGTATTAACGGGCATGAGGGCGACGAAGGAGAGGATGATTCTTTAGATCATTAAGGTAAAACTGAAGGCTATAGCCATAAAATCTCAGATTTAACCTCTTTAAGCCTTTTCGTTTGAAGAGAATATTTTGTAAAGACAACGCTTTAGAGCAGATTTTGCCGCCCTTAGAAGCGCTGGGATCTGCTTTAAAGACTTATAGTGCTTTCTTTGCTTATCAGTTTATCATGATAAGTATAATTTTGGTTGTCTTTGATCTGCTCACGACACACTATAGCTCTTCAACAAACAGGCTGCAGCTTATCTCTCTTTGATGCAAAACAATGTCTTAAGCTCAGGCCTTCTGGTCGCGGGAATCTGGCCTTCCTTCATAGGCGGTGTGCGCCTTGGAAGAGCCATTGCGAAGACCTGCTCTTAACCCAGAGTTTTTTTGACAAGCTTTCATTTTATTTTATTTTAACCCAGAAGACAGGCTGTCTTTTATTGTTCTTGTTACAAAGATGGCTACCCCCCCCCCACTTTAACCAGCATTGCTCTCAAAGAGACTGGCAGAGGGTAGGACATGCCTGAGAATCCATCAGTCAAAGACCTAGCCTTTGCTTTAAGTTGTGGCGATGATCAAGAGGAGATCAACGCTCAGCTTCATACGCGCCGACAAAAGACAAAAACAAAATCCAGCGACGCCTATCTCACCATTGGTGAAGTTGCCGCCGAACTCGGCCTACCACAACATGTTTTGCGCTTTTGGGAAAGCAAGTTCCCACAATTAAAGCCTTTGAAGCGCCATAATGGACGGCGATATTACCGCCCCGATGATGTCTCTTTTTTGCGCTGTCTCCGCGATCTTCTCCATCGCGATGGGTATACCATCAAAGGCGTGCAAAAACTGATCAAAGAACAAGGGCGTAGTCGCTTTGTGGCTGCTGGCCATGCTTTAGAAAAAGAAACAGATACGGCGCTTCATGCGCTTCTTGGATCCGAGGCGACAGCGCCTGAAACAGACCTTGTTCCTGAGAAGCCTTCATCAGCGCCGCCCCCAAGGACAGCACCAAAAATCACATCAACATGTCTTGCCCCCGAAAGCCGCGAGAACTTAAAACGTTTAAGAGAAGACCTCTCTCATATGCAGTTTCTTTTGCGAGCCCATCTTTAAATATAAGGACAAAAGGGCAATCTCTTGTCTTAAAGCCGTTGCACGAGCATTTTAGGAGCGTATGGCGCGATGAAATTCTTTTTTTTCGGGAGCCTCATGGATGGTGACATCCTAGAAACGGTCTTAAATCGTCCTTTAAAGGAGAATGACCAGAAAAGCGCTGTCTTAGATGGTTATCATTGCCTGCGCGTTCTTGATGAGGATTACCCTGTTCTCGTGTCTTCGCCTGACAAATCTGTTGAAGGCATTCTTTTTGAATCCACCTGTGAAGAAGATTATAACCGCATCCAGTTTTTCGAAGAGCTTGATTATAAACTCACAAAGGGCACCGTGCGTTTGCAAAGTGGCGAGACACGCACAGCACATTATTACGCTGATATAGGACGGCTTGATGTGTCGCAAGAGCCTTGGTTTTTTTCACAATGGCAGCAACAAGACAAAGCTTTGATGCTGCGCTTAACCCAGATCTATATGTATTATTATGGGAGCATTAGCGCTGAAGACGCCGACAAGCTATGGGTGCAAGAAAGGAATCGTCTCATGGCGACCTATGCTTAATCTTTTCCCAAAACAAAGCGCATAAAGCAGGTGCCCCTTTAACGATGGGTTTTGCGGTAAAAACAAAGCTATAGAGCCTTTCACCGGCTTCGGAATAAAAGCAAAAGGTTCTAAAATCAGCCTGAAAAAATTTAAACTTATTTCCCCGAACTACCCCAAAATGTCATATCCGCTAAGGCATATTTTCCCTAACCGTCCCTCATCTCATACATTTATGACCGAGTCGGGAAAGCAAATCTCAAAAAATACACTTTTAAAGATATTGATAAAATACAAAACATCTTAAAGTTTATTTTTGTCTATGAGCGCAGCGTAAGAAATGTTCTATCTCTATATCTTTTAGAAGATAAAATGAATATTATCATCATCGCGTTTTATTTTAATACCTAAAATTATATCGTTCGACATAGATCATTATAAAGCAGCCTCCAAGTTATCATGTTCTAGCATTTCGATTGATGGTAAGTTTTTACCAGTAAAGATGAGAGAATTAGAAAAAATGCTAAATAAATTTTAGCAACATGCAAATTTAAATCTCCCTCTCACCATGGGTGGTTTAAGCGCACAGTCTCTAACATCTCACTTTAAAGCGTTCTTACAGCATTCTACTTTTATCTTGCATTAAAAGAGTGTTGTATAACTTTGTTTTTCCGCAATAGAGATCAAAAGGATCGACCTCTTTTGCCCGTTATTCTAAGAGTCAGAGCTGAAACTTTGCTTCTTTCTTCTTAGAGTATCTTTGCGGACCTTATAAAGGCGAGAGCTTGTCTTGACAGACTGTCGCAAAGTTTTAAAGAAAAGAGTGCTGCCATGACAAAATTCACGATAAAAGGTCAACTCGGAAAAGCCATTTTAGGCTTCACGGCCCTCTTCATCAGTCAGGCTGTTGCCACACAAAAGATAAAGGCTGAAAACACACAGGCGCCAATCCTGTCTGTTGATTGGCATTTCGAGACATTACCGTCTGTTTATAGTGGGGATGGCCGCTATACAGGGGTCGGAGATCGCCTTTGGCAATGGTATACCCGCCATATGCCAGAATTCGTCCATAACCATCTTGAAAGCGTTCCGATCAGAAGAACCATATCTCGCATGGTCCGGGGCGAGGCGATTTGCCAACCTTTCTTTTTAAATACAGACGCCCATGCCAATGACCTTTATTTGTCTGAACCTCTGTTATGGGTCCCCGCAGAACGCCTTATTGTCCGTAAAAACCTTATCCCCCATCTGGCGAAATTCAAAGTTGGCCCCCATATCGACCTTGCGCATCTCCTGATCAGCGGTGAAAAGCGCATAGGCTTTGTCGGTGGGCGCAGCTACACCAAATATATTAGCAACGTCCTTGATAAGCATGGCCATAGCCATAAAAACATTTATCAAGCGCGCTCAACATCGCAATTGCTGAAAATGATGGCGTCGGGCCGAATTGATATTATTATCGAATTTCCTTGGACAGCAGAAAAAAGCCTGGGATCTTCTCCTCAAACTGGAAATTTTGCCCATATTCCGATCAGCGGCGCCCCAACCTGGATTTCAGCCCATACAGCTTGTGGGCGGAGCGCCTTGGGCCATGAGATCATCCGCCGCGTGAACCAGCTTGCCCACAAAGCAGGGCCGATTCCGCCTTATATCCGCGAATATTTTGAGTTCCAGGGTCTAGAAATTGATCCCGCTTTGGCCAGAAAATATCACGAAGCCTATGAGGGGCTGGTCAAGCTGTCTTTCTCTTATTAAGCCTTGACGGAGGTAACAGTTTCAGACGCAGGGCACGCTTGTTATCTTTCGTCAGTCCCCAAGAGCACAGCCCCTCAGTTTTGCGATGATCGCCTCGTTTTCCGATTTTGATGCGTTTTATCGTCCTCTGCTTCTAGGGCAACATCTTCTTCGAAGAGTTCTTCGAGTTCTTTGACCGCTTGCCGCGCCATTTCCATTAATTTCTCTTGATCTTGATAGACCGCATAATGCAATTGTAAACGGCGTTCGTCATGGTCTTGGAATTTTTTGACGGTATCATTAACGTCTTTACTGGAAAAACCGAGCTGCGACAGGGTTTCTTTGGCAATTTCCATACTTGAATAAAAAGCTTCCCGCCAAATATGGGTAATGCCCAAATCCGCAAGACGATAGACATGCTGGCGGTTCCGGGCCCGGGCCAAGATTTTAAGATGCGGGAAATGTTTTCGAACGGTCTCTGCGATACGAAGAGACGCCTCAACATTGTCAATCGCAAGGACAAAGAGCTTTGCCTTATCGGCGCCAGCCGCCCGTAAAAGCTCTAAGCGCGCCGCATCGCCATAATGGACGATATTGCCATAACGACGCACGAAATCCACTTGATCGGGATTCACTTCCAAAGCGGTAAAGCCAATTTTGCGGGCCCGTAAAATACGACCAACGATTTGCCCAACGCGCCCAAAGCCAGCGATAATCACCGGATGACCTGCCTCAGGATCATCAAAATCTCTTTTGGGGGCTTGATCTTGTGCGTCTTGTGTTTTGGAGAATTTATCGTCTAAAAGCAACAATAAGGGGGTCATAACCATCGACAGGGTGACCACAAGAATCAATAAGGAAACAAGCCCACCATCAATGACCGCTTCCCCCCGGGCCGCCCCAAGAATGACAAAGGCAAATTCTCCGCCCTGGGAAATCGCCAAGCCGAGCCGTCTGGCGCGACGATGTTTAAGGCCATGAATGCGTCCTAACCCATATAAAAACATAAATTTTAAGGCAATCAGGCCAAAGGTGAGGCCGAAAACTGTGACGGGCTCTTCGGCAATCAGCCCTAAATCCACCGACATGCCAACAGCCATAAAGAACAGGCCCAACAAAATGCCCTTGAAAGGCTCAATCGTGGCCTCAAGTTCGTGGCGATATTCTGAATCTGCCAGCAAAACCCCTGCTAAAAAAGCGCCAAGTCCCATAGACAGTCCCACATGCTCCATTAAGAGCGCTGTGCCTGTCACCGTGAGAAGACCCATTGCGGTAAAAATCTCGGGCAAATTGAGTAAGGCAAGACGGCGAAAAATCAATCTTAAGAGATAATGGCCGCCAATAATCACAGCGGCTATGGTGCCAACGGCTTGCAGGGCTGCGAATGGATCAATGGTGAAAGCTTCTTCATGAATCGCAAAAAGAGGAATAAGGGCAAGAATGGGAATCACCGCCAAATCTTGGAACAGCAAAACAGAAAAAGCCGCCCGGCCATGGGGGGCCGAAAGCTCTTGTTTCTCTGCTAAGGTCTGCAATGCAAAAGCTGTTGAAGATAAAGAAAGACTCAAGCCTATCAGATAAGAGGTCCCAAAAGAAAACCCCGCCAAAACTCCCAAAATCGCAATCGCAAGGCTGGTTAAAATCACTTGTGCGCCCCCAAGGCCAAAAACAGCGCGGCGCATGATCCAAAGGCGCTTTGGGGACAATTCAAGACCAATGACGAACAGCAACAAGACAACGCCAAATTCTCCGATATGGAGCATGCCATCAACATCATCAATAAATTCGAATCCAAAAGGACCAACCATCAACCCTGCCGCAAGATAACCTAAAACAGCGCCCAATCCGATCCGTTTAAACAAAGGCACTGTCAGGGTTGCTGCAATCAGAAAAATTGTCGTGATGAGCCAAAATGACATTCGCCGTCTCCCCGTTTTTCTGATGGTCTCACAAGACTTTACCTGGGTCTTTCTCCCATTGAAATGGCAAGGTTTTTAAAAGAGCAAACACTTTTGTAAGTGCAGGTAAAAAAAGTTTAGAAAATTTCAGCATTTTTTCAGCCATTTTAGGAAGGCTTTCATTGACATTTCGCTGACATCGGATCATAAATCCGCCTTTCTGAAAAACTGCCGGATGTTTTCTGTTCTTTTGTAAGGAAGAGCATTTCATCAATAATCTCTTCTTAAAGTTTCAGGGAACGATCTTTAAGATAACCTTTAATTCCAGGAGAAAAACTGTGATCCCCGCCGTTATGCCCACCTATGGTCGTACAAACATCGCCTTTCAAAGCGGTGAAGGTGCTTGGCTGCAAGGGGCTGATGGCCGACGATATCTCGATTTTGGCAGCGGGATTGCGGTTTGCTCTTTAGGACATTGTCACCCAAGGCTTGTGAAAGCATTACAAGACCAAGCCGCACAGCTGTGGCATGTCTCAAATCTTTATGAGAGCCCAGGGCAAACGGCCTTAGCGGAAAAACTCGTCCAAAATAGTTTTGCAGACACGGTTTTCTTTTCGAATTCCGGGGCCGAAGCTTTGGAAGGTGCCCTTAAAATTGCCCGCCGCTACCAGCAAATGGCCGTCAGCCAGCCCGATCGTTATCGTGTGATTACAGTGTCCCAGGCCTTTCATGGCCGGACCTTAGCAACTCTTGCGGCCGGTGATTCTGAGAAAAACTGTATGGGGTTTGCGCCGCTTGTTGAAGGGTTCGACACGGTTCCTTTTGGCAATCTCAATGCATTGCGGGCAGCGATTACAGCAGAGACTGCCGCTATTCTCGTGGAGCCCATCCAAGGAGAAGGCGGGATTCGGGTTGCGGACCATGACTATCTCCGGGGCTTGCGGGCGGCGGCGGATGAATTTGGGCTTTTGCTCATTTTCGATGAGGTTCAAACGGGCATGGGACGCACAGGGCATCTTTTTGCCTATGAAGCGGCTGGGATCGCCCCTGACATCATGGCCCTTGCGAAAGGGCTCGGCAGTGGTTTCCCCGTCGGCGCCATTTTAGCCTCCGAAAAAGCAGCCAGCGCCATGGCCCCAGGAAGCCATGGCAGCACTTTTGGCGGCAATCCTCTTGCCATGGCGGTTGCCAATACGGTCCTTGATATTATGCTCCAGGACGGTTTTTTGGCCCATGTGCAAGAGGTCAGCGCACGCCTTGAAGCGGGCTTGCAAAAACTTGTTGAGACCTATCCCGCGATCTTTACAGAAGTGCGCGGCGTTGGTCTCATGCGCGGGCTGAAATGCGGTCCAACCCACAGTGATCTGATTGCGAAGGCAACGGAAAATGGCCTTCTGACTGTGCCTGCGGCGGATAATGTTATCCGTCTTCTTCCTCCTTTGGTCATCTCAGCAGAAGAAGTAGACACGGCGATCGCGATTTTATTGAAAACAGCGGCTGATTGGGCCGCGACATCAGGCCAAGACACAGATGCAGATGCGTCTGTGTCTCACACCTGATCAACGAGGGAGGCGAGGGGTAAAATGCAGGAAATCCGCCATTTCCTCGATCTACATCACTTTGAACCCGCTTTGCTTCAGCAAATGCTGGATCAGTCTATCAAGCTGAAACAAGGCCAAACCTCTCCGGCAGAGCATAATGCTTTGGCGGGACAGTCTTTAGCTATGATTTTCGAACGACCCTCAACGCGAACAAGGGTGTCCTTCGAAGTGGGCATGAAGCAACTCGGCGGTGATGTGGTCATTCTGTCCCCAAGCGACATGCAGCTCGGGCGGGGCGAAACCATTGCAGACACAGCCAAAGTCTTGTCACGCTATGTCGATGGCATTGTTATTCGTGCCAAGACAGAACGCACGGTCTTAGAATTGGCCCGCCATGCAACAGTGCCGGTGATTAATGGCTTGACGGATAAATCGCATCCCTGCCAAGTCATGGCTGACATCATGACCTTTGAAGAACATCGCGGTCCCATCAAAGGCAAAGTGGCCACCTGGGTCGGGGATGGCAATAATGTTGCAGCCTCTTGGATCCATGCGGCTGTGTTGTTTGGTTTTGAACTGCGCTTGTCTTGCCCAGAGCCTCTTTTGCCCGATGCCGCGCTTTTGGATTGGGCGCGTCAAGAAAAAGGCAATATCAAAATCATCACAGACCCCCGAGACGCGGTCAAAGGCAGCCATTGTATTGTCACAGATACTTGGGTCTCGATGCATAATGCGGAAGGGGAAGACCGCCATTCTTTGCTGCAAACCTATCAAGTCAATGAAGCTTTGATGGCGCTTGCTGAACAAGAGGCTGTTTTCATGCATTGCCTGCCGGCCCATCGTGGCGAAGAAGTCAGTGATGCTGTCATTGATGGCCCACAATCTTTGGTCTTTGATGAAGCTGAAAATCGCTTACATGCCCAAAAAGGGATTTTGTCCTGGGCTTTAGGAAAACGCTAAAGCTTTGTTTGAAAACATCATGCGATTGGGGGGAAGCCCCTGGTCGCGTGCTTTTGTTGTAAGACGAAGCCATGTTCCTGTCTAAGCCATGAAATCTTTGTGGCGAGGCTATAAGGGCGTTGCCTGTTCTGATGGGGCAAAGTGATTGGGTCATCACTTTGATCGATTTTGCGGCAAAATCCTTTAAAGCAAAGGGCAAAGTTATTTGATGGCACATGACGCCCAAGACTCCTTTGGGAATCTTTGCGCAAATTCAATAAAATAGAGCCCGTGTCCTCTGCTCATTTTAGGGGACAGGCGCTCCATTGCCACACGACACGCCCTGAAGCATATCTGGCAAAGAGGCCGGCTGCGATGACATCCATGCAAGAGTTCCAAGATCATCTTTTGCCTTTTCAGATTGAGACCCACGCTGCAAGAGGCCGACGGGTTTGTTTGAATGCAACCGTTGATCAGATTCTATCCCAACATGCATATCCTCTGCCCGTTGCGCGTTTGCTGGGAGAGCTGGTCACCATGACCGCTTTGCTTGGGGGCATGCTGAAATATAACGGCGTTTTCACCGTACAAATCAAAGGCAATGGTCCCATTTCCATGATGGTCGCCGATATGACGAGCACAGGAGATTTACGCGGCTTTGCGCAATTTGACCCTGTGCGCTTGGACGCAAAAATCGCACAAGTCGAACAAGACGCAGGTCTGTCTGCGACAACCAGCGCCGATGGCAAACGCTTGGCCCATCTTCTTGACCATGCGATCCCTGTTCTTTTGGAAGGCGGCTATCTCGCTTTTACCGTTGACCAAGGACAACATACCCAGCGATATCAAGGGATTGTCTCCTTGGAAGGGGAAAGCCTAGGCGCCTGTATTGGCCATTATTTTGAACAATCCGATCAATTGCAAACAGCCGTTAAAATCGCCATTGGCCTTGAAGAAAAAGGGCAAGGGCAAAAACGCTGGTTGGCCTCGGGACTTTTGCTCCAGCGCATGCCGCAAGAAGGGGGCACGGAGACAGACGACCCTAGCGGCGGCCAAGGGATTTTCCTCCAAAATGCAGGCGCGGCGACCACAGGGATTCTGACGGAGGAAGACCCAGAAGAAGCCTGGAATCGCGCCCATATCCTCATGCAAAGCTGCCAAGATCGCGAGCTTTTAGACGAAACATTGACCTCTGAAGATTTGCTTTTTCGTCTTTTCCACGAAGAGGGTGTCAGGGTGTGGGACCCCGTCCTTTTACGCCATCGCTGCCGCTGTTCGCGTGAAAAGTTGGAAAATGTCCTCGCAAGCTTGCCAGAACAAGAATTGCTTGCTTTGCGCAATGAAGATGGCAATGTCACAGTGGATTGCGAGTTTTGTAATAGCCAATATCACTTTGACTCTGCATCCCTCAAAGCGCTTTTCGCCTCAAGAACGCAAAATGGAGAAGGATCTGTCTTATGATGAAATCCATCCTGGCCCAAAGACAGAGCGATCAACAAGATCGCCGCTTTTTCTTAAAAACAGTCCCTTTTCTGTGTCTTGGGCTCGGGGCTGGGCTCTCTGCCTGCCAAACACCGCCACCAATGCCCAGCTTTGCCCCCATTCGCTTTAACCATTTGCCAGCCTTTCGCTTGAATGTCGCTTTAATCGATGCGATCAGCGAATTTAGGCCTCCACAAGATCGACAATTTGTCCAAGAAGATTTCCCCATCCCCCCTGGTGTCGCCGCGATGCAATGGGTGCAAGACCGGTTAAGCCATGCGGGATCAGCGGGGAGTGCTACGGCGATTTTGACCGAAGCCTCCGTGCGCGAAGTGCCCCTGCCCGTGAAAAAAGGCCTTGAGGGCGTTTTCACCACAGACCAATCCGAGCGTTATGAAGCTATCCTCTCCATGCGCCTTGAAGTGACACGCCCTGACAATAGCCTTGGAGCTGTGGTCACCGCGACGGCAAAACGCTCTCGGACCGTTGCCGAAGATGTCAGCCTTAACGAGCGCCATGTCATTTGGCATACTCTCACGCAACAGCTCATGCAAGATTTCAATACAGAAATGGAACGGCAAATGCGAAGCCCCGCCATGCAGCCCTTTCTCTTAGGGTAAGTCTGTGAGAGGCCCGCGTAATATGGACCCAAGACCCGGTCAAGGACGCCGCCATATGCGTATCGGCCTTCTTGGCGGGTCTTTTAATCCCGCCCATGACGGGCATCGCTATATTAGCTTAAAAGCTTTGCGGCTTTTGCAGCTGCAAGAAATCTGGTGGATGGTTTCACCGCAAAATCCTCTTAAGCCCCAAAAAGGCATGGCTGATCTCACCCGCCGTGTCCGCCATGCCCGCCTGGTTGCCAAACATCCCAAAATCATTGTCACAGATCTAGAATCGCGTCTTGGCACCAGATATACCGCAGACACCCTTCCCAGGGTGCAAACCGCTTTCCCAGGCGCGTCTTTTGTTTGGCTGATGGGGGCTGATAATCTCCAGCAATTACCCGCTTGGGATCGCTGGACGGATATCTTACGGACAATGCCTGTTGCGGTGCTCGCACGACCCTCTTATTCTATAAAGGCTTTATCAAGCAAAGCTGCCCATCGCTTTGCCAAAGCGCGCCTATCGGCAAGAAAAGCGCCCTGTCTGGCAACAGCCTGCCCGCCAGCCTGGGTTTTCTTAAGGGGAGGCCTCCATAGCGAATCGGCCAGCCGCATTCGGGCCGCTGGACAATGGCACACAGAAACAGCAGAAAGAGACTGAGACCAAGGTGAACGACCCCAAAACGGATCCTGATGACATTTCTCAAGAAGATGTCCCCCCTTCTGCCTCTGATTCTCAGGGGAAGACGGATCTCGCTGCCTTTTCTGATTTGGCTTCGTCTGAGGACGGTGAAGAAGACACGGATCTTCCGCACCCAAAAGGGTCTTCTGGAGGCTTAAGGTCCAGCGAAATTTTACAGCTGATCACCAGCTCTTTGGAAGATGACAAGGCGTTCGACATCATCACTATCGACCTGGTTGGAAAATCCAGTATCTCGGATTATATGGTCATTGCGACCGGCAGCTCAAACCGCCAAGTCGGTGCCATGGCAGAGCATCTCCAAGAAAAACTTAAAGCCGCCGGGGTCAGCCCCGTTCAGATTGAAGGCATGCCGCAATGTGATTGGGTGCTTGTGGATTGTATCGATGCCATTGTGCATCTGTTCCGCCCAGAAGTGCGCGCCTTCTATAATTTAGAGAAAATGTGGGGCCTTCAAGGGCCTGCAGGACCTGCAAAAGGGCCTGATCTCTCTGAAGGGGAATAGCCCCCTGTCATAATTCCAAGGGGGCTGCTTTGGCTTTGCGCTTTATGATTTCGGCGGTCGGTCGCGCAAAGGCAGGACCGCATAAGGCCTTATATGACTTTTACACCCAGCGTCTTCAGAATCGTCTGGCTTTGAAAGAGGTTGAGCTGAAAAAAAATACGGCCCCTTCCGATCTGAAAGAACGGGAAGGGGCCCTACTTTTGGCCACGCTCCCGACCAAGCAAAACCATCGCTTGGTCGCTTTGGACGGTGGCGGGCGGACTCTCAGCAGTGAGAAACTCGCCGCTTTGTTGCACTCTTGGGAGGATCAAGGCGTCGCTTTGGCGGTGTTTGCCATTGGCGGCGCCCATGGTCATGGTGCCAATCTGTTGCAGCACGCGCATTTGACTCTGTCGCTTGGGGCGATGACATGGCCTCATATGTTGGTGCGCGGCATGATGGCAGAACAGCTTTACCGCGCCCAACAAATTATGATCGGCCATCCTTATCATCATGGTGAGGCTTAAAGCTTTTTGACAGACTTTT
>DDLW01000019.1 GCA_002340345.1 Alphaproteobacteria bacterium UBA2562
CGGAGGCATGTTTATGAAATCCGTTTGATTTCATAGTTTGCGCTCAATTACCGCGCGGGCATTATATGCTCATCCGGCGCATGGCCTGGGCCCCCCATTGGTCGCTGGTCCTCGATCTCCAAGGGTCTTGGGGGACCCTTGGATCGCGTCGTCCGGGAGCTATCCTTGTGAGGTTTGGTTTCGCTGAGAGGGGAGGATTTCTCCCAGTCCAGGGATTCCAAAGGGCCCAAGGCCCCCCCCAAGGCCTTTTGGGGCCGCCGGAGGCTCACATCATCACGTCAAGCTGCTTGGGCAAGGGGCAGGGATAAATCCTTCCAAATATGGGTCAGAGCCTTAATCAGATACGCCATATCATCATCACTATGGAACGGCGTTGGCGTGAGGCGGAGTCTTTCGGTCCCTCTTGGCACGGTTGGGTAATTTATGGGTTGGACATAAATCTTAAAGCCCTCCATCAGATCGTCACTGGCCTTGCGGCAAAGAACAGCATCGCCCACCAGCAAAGGCACAATATGGCATTGGGAGGGCATGACAGGGAGTCCTGCTTCGGTCAGTAATTTCTTTAAAGTCGCGGCCCGTTCTTGGTGGCGTTCGCGTTCGCTATTGCTTTCTTTCAAGTGGCGAATGCTGGCGCGTGCGCCGGCGGCGATTGCGGGGGGCAGGGATGTGGTAAAGATAAAGCCAGAACCGTAAGAGCGCACACAATCGACCAAGGCGCTGGATCCGGTGATATAGCCACCAACAACGCCATAGGCTTTGCCTAAGGTGCCTTGGATGACGCTGAGGCGATGCATTTGGCCATCACGCTCGGCAATGCCAGCCCCGCGCGCGCCATACATGCCGACCGCATGGACTTCATCAAGATAGGTCAGGGCGTTATGTTTTTCGGCAACATCACAGATATCTGAGATGGGCGCAACATCGCCATCCATGGAATAGACAGATTCAAAAGCTATGATTTTCGGGCAGTTTGGATCGAGTTCAGACAATTGCTGGTCGAGATCTTCTGGATCATTATGTTTCCAAATCCGTTTTTGAGCACCGGAGCGGCGAATACCCTCGATCATGGACGCATGGTTCAAAGCATCAGACAGGATCACACAATTGGGTAATATTTTACCCAATGTTGAGAGGGACGTATCATTGGAGACATAACCGGATGTGAACAAAAGAGCCGCTTCTTTGGCATGTAAGTCAGCAAGCTCTTCTTCCAATAAAACATGCTGATGGTTTGTACCGGAAATATTACGGGTTCCCCCGGCGCCAGCCCCGCAACGCCCTAAGGCTTCGAGCATCGCATTGAGCACTTTTGGATGTTGACCCATACCTAAATAGTCATTGGAGCACCAAACGGTGACGTCCTGGCTGTCCTCGCCCTGATATTTGCTGGCGCGGGGAAAAGCCCCTGCACGGCGTTCGAGATCTGCAAAAATCCGATAACGCCCTTCTTCTTGCAAGGCAGTGATTTTGGTATTGAAGAAGCTTTCATAGTCCATAGGACGGCCCTTCCCTTTTGGCATAGTCAGCACAGGCCTTATTTTGGTTTGTGCTCTTTCTCTGTATCATTTTTGCATGGGGACTGTCGTCTTTTCAAGCTTATACCAACCAGCAAAAGTCAAAACCTATCGTTGGTTGGTAAGGATTTTGTTTTTGCCGCAAAACGGACTAAAGGAAGGCCTTATCACTTTACACTTTGCTTTTAAGAGGACCCGTCCTAACCGGCTTTGCTTTAAACACAAAAATTTGAACTGGTTTTGTCCTCCAAGACGAAAAGTTTCGAAGACAAGAAACGCATAATTCTTATCATACTATGAATAACAGATCTGCTGAGAGAAGCAGGAGTCAAAAATGACAAATGTGACAAAAAATCGCTTCTCATGGACTTAAAGCGGGGTAAGATATATCCTTTTGTCGCCCCAGTTCACGAGATAACTCTTTGTTTATGTATTAAATTTTCCAAATGAAAACCAAACTTTCGTTTGACTCTTTCGCTTGGGTCGGACTCTTAGAGAATTTGCATCATAAGCGTTTTAAGATCTGGATGAATTGAGGCTCTTCATCTGGCCAAAGCATGATCGGTCATGCTATATAGCCAGCCCATACCACGTTGCAGGGGCTTGCCCTCATTAAAAAGGGTTCATAGTGCCGCAGGCGGGTATGCGTCAGGCTTTGCAGGCGCAAAGCAGGAGGGGTGGATTTGATAGACAATACCGCACCAGAAGATAGACCGCTCCAGGCCTTGCCCAGGGGGGTGAAGCTCAATGGCTTTGTGATAGAAGGCCTCATACGCCAAAGCGCTTTAAGTATTCTTTATCAAGGCCTTGAAGTCTCAAGCGGACGGGCTGTGCTGATAAAGGAGTTTTTTCCCCTTGACGCCGCTGTTCGCCAGGCGAGATCCTCTGCCGAGACAAGCGGGTTGAAGGTTTTGCCACGCTCTCGCCAGCAAGAACCGATGTTTAAGGCAGGGCTCGCCCTGTTTCAACGACAAGCACGGTTGCTAGGCGGCATACGCCATCCTCACATTGTAAGGGTTGAAAAACTTCTTCAGGCCCATAATACCAGCTATCTCGTCATGCCCAAAGTGGCCGGGCGCCCTTTATCCGCTCTGTTAGACCATATGGCGTCGCAGATGGATGGTCCCGCTGTGCGCGCTGTACTTTTGCCTGTGCTTTCGGCTCTGGGCACTGTGCATAAAGCGGGGTTTCTCCATCGTGATGTCACGCCAGACAATGTGCTCTTGCAAGAGAATGGGGCCCCTCTCCTTTTGGATTTTAGCGCAAGCTTACCCCTCGACTCCCAAGATCCCATCCATGACGCCTTTGTGGAAAGTGCGCTCTTAACACCAGGCTATGCGCCCTTAGAGCAATATTGGCAAGGCGGAGAAGAAACGCCCGCAACTGATTTTTATGGCTTGGCGGCTTTGGCCTATAGTTTAATCACGGGAAAAGCACCTCTTGATGCCTTGACGCGCGCCCATGGCGACGGTGCTCTCTCGTTGGTCACTTATGCCGCAGACCATATGCCGGGGCGCTATCCACCGGGATTGCTGCGTGCTTTGGAGTGGGGACTTGCTCTACAAGTCTCCGACCGCCCGCAGACCGCAGACAGTTTTGCAAAAGCTTTACAGCAAGATGATTGGCAATGGCCACAGGGCCAAGCCGAAGCCGCTCTTTTATCCTCTTTGATGCAGACAGAGACTGAATTGCCCCAAGACAGCGAAGATAAATCTGTCGAGGAAGAGGAAAAAGGAGAGGCCACAGAAACCCCGTCTTTTGATGGGATTGAGGCCGCACCAACCGTAAAAATAGACCGCATTGCCAGCCTGCCCCCTTTAACAGAGTCGGAAAAAGATTTTCTGACCACCCATACAGAAACCCACCAAGCCTCTCCTCCACATTTTGAGCCGCAACAGCCAGTGCCTCCGCAGCAGAAACAACCTCTAAGACCATGGTTGTTTTTAGGAGGGATTTTAGGGCTATGCGCTGTCTTCTTCTTAAGCTGGCCGTTTCTCAAATCTGAATGGGGGGTGGATCGCCGCATTTTGGCCGTGGTGAAGGCGATGACAGGAGATCCCTGGATTGTCGATCCGAAAGGGGGCGGCGATGCAAAGACCATCACAGAGGCTATGGAATTTGCCTTTGATCACAGCCTTTTTCATATTCAACCCGGTCGTTATGAAGAAAGCCTCCAGATCGACAAAATGAGTTTTACCTTCCAAGGGATGGGGGAGAGCCCAAAAGATGTACAAATCCGCCCTGCGAACAGCCCTTGTCTTGTTGCTCAGACCGCCCAGAGTTTGGTACTCCGGAATCTGCATATGCGCAATTCTATTCATCGCCAGGCGGCACGCGACAAAGAGAATGGGGATGCTTCTGAACCGCAGATGGATGTAACCGCCCAAGATTGCCTGCTTTTACAAGGCGGAAAGGCGATCTTAGAAAAAGTTTCTATCGCAAGTGAAACAGGATCTGCGGTCAGGGTCGGCCAAGGGGCGGCTCTGACTTTTACAGAGGGTGAAATTGGGGCCGCGCGGGGGTTTGGCCTTGAATTGCGCCAAGTCGGTGCCGTTGCCCTTTCAAAAGTTGAGATCCATCACGCTGGAAAATCAGGGGTTTTGGTTCAAGAAGGCGGTCCCGTCTTACTGTCGAAAATCAAAGTGTCCCTGTCAAAACAAGCAGGTCTTGTGATTTCAAGTGGTGCTGTCACCGTTGAAAAAAGCGAGCTGGTGCAAAATCGCCGTGTCGGTTTGGAAGTTAGGGGTCCTCTTGCCGACGTCACGATTACAGAAAACCGTCTGGCCGATAATGCCCAAGCTGGGATGTATCTCCATGAAGGGGCAAAAGGCACATTTCTGGGCAATCATATCGAAGGCAATCGCTATTCTGGAATCGTCATTGACAAGGATGTTGAAGCCGACATTCAAGCGAATATTATTCTCAGTAATAGAGAACATGGCGTGCTTTTATTGCCGCAAGCAGAGGGGCGCTTACAAGCGAATGAAATTCGCTTGAACCGCTTTTATGGCATTGCGCAAAGTCAAAAAGCAGACACGGAAATTGCCGATAATATTGTTGAAGGCAATGAAAAAGGTGAAATTCAAGAAGGTCTTGCTCCTTTATAAGGATAATATTTTTGCTTGCGCAAAATGGGGCGACTTTTTCGAGAAAAAGTCTTTCAAAAAGCTTTTTGAAAACTGGCAAAATGACATGACTTTGCCCGCTGTTCTCAAGACGGATAGGGACTTGGATGGAAGAAGATGATGACAGATCCAAAAGATCCCCCCTCCACAGCGCTTACGGTATATCCCTTTGACTTGGCAGCAGCCCAAAGCCTGGTTGACCGCGGGATTGACCGCTATATTGCCGAACGCCGGGCGAAAATCCCAGACTTTGTAAAACGCTACTATAGTTGGCGGGGGGCTGCCCATATGCATCGCCATGCCATGGGGTGGGATCTTGCACGTGCGCCTGTGAATGTTGCCTTAGCTGTCCCCACATTGGCGGGGCGTTTAACAGGCGCGGCGCTGAGATTTCGAACTCAAGAAGAAAGTGGTGATAAAACGTCTTTGCGCAAACGTTGGGGGGATCGTCTTGCGCAAACGGATTTGTCTTTTCCGACCCAGGTGGCGAAAGAGCTTGAATGGGCATTACAAAATGACTTGCTTGAACTGCCTTGTGCGATGAAGGTTGGGAACACGCACCGAGAACGCCGGGAAGACGCTTTGGCCGCAGCGATTCTTGCCGATCCAGACCTTGATCATATGATGACAGAGCTATTGTTGGCGATCGGTCGTCATGGGGATGATCCAGAATTTCGGGACCGTCTCACCGAGGCGCTGGTGACCTATGCGGGAACGCGGACAGCGGCTGGAGAAATCGCCAGTGGACTGATCACAATGGGGGTTGGTGCGGTGACCGTACAACAATTTACCCCAAGTGCTTTGTCTTTGGGACCAGCGCTCGCAGGCGTCATGGCACAGAATGCGGCCATAGCGAGTTTTCCCCTCGGCAGCAGTTTGGGAGGGCTTTGGTATGGGGTGTTTAATGCGAGCGCCTCGCCGCTTTTGACCGTTGGGGTGACAGGCGGTTTGATGGCAGGGGCAGCTGTTCTTGTGGCTTTTGCTGGGATGTTGACGGATCCTTTGCAAAAGGAACTCGGTCTCCATCAAAAGCGTTTGAACAAATTGATCGACAGCCTAGAAGCACGGTTGAAAGGAGATACAGAGGCAAAATTTACGGTGCGAGATCATTATGCCGCCCGTGTTTTGGATCTCGTTGATGTACTCCGCAGCGCTTATCGCCTGGCAACGTGACTATTTTGCGGCAAAAACAAAAACATAGAGCAAAGCTGGTTAAAGTGGCAGCACTTTAACCATGCGTTTTGCGGCAAAAACAAAAACAGAGAGCATTTCATCTGATTCAATATAAAAGCGAAATGCTCTAAAGTCGCTGCGGATCGCGTTGGGTCATGGAAGGCTCCGAACCTGGCAGCTTTCCTGGAAAGGCCAGACTCAAGCTGATCCGCGATCACTCTAGTTCGGAAAGAGCAGAAAAGCCCCGACAGCTGCGATCGCAATAAAGGACAACGGAAAACCATAACGGCATATCCCTCTTATTCCTGTGCCCTTGCAATCAGGGCATTCATAACGTTCTGTCGGGCCGCCACGGCCCATACGAATCCCAAGACCATCGCAATGGGGGCATTTGCAGAAAGCCATCGTGAAAACCCTCCCTCTTTATTGCGCTTAAAAGCTGGGAGTAAGTGATGTTATAATAAAGAGCCTTTCGCTCTTGACTTAAAGCAGGTGAAAGGCTCTCTGTCTTTGTTTTTAGTGCAAAAACATGGTTAAAGGGGTGCTCACTTTAACCAGCTTTGCTATAGTTTTTGTTTCCAGCTTGAGCGATTTTCTTCTTATTAAAGTAAGAACATTGTTTGGATTTCCCAGGATTTTCTAAAAGGGAATGCTTTTTTACAGTATTTTTCTTTTCTTGAGAGTGAGAAAAAATCGCTATGTCTTTGTTTTTGCCACAAAACGGATCAAAGTGATGCACCAACCCCTTTGCCCTTGGCTTTAAAGTGATGTTTGAAGGGCGCGGCGCCCATTAAAAAAGGCCGGCAAGACAGAACAATCTTGCTGGCCTTTTTGGGTTTTTTACCAGGACGCGAAAATAGAAAGAGGTTTCTTTCTTGCATCTTGTCTTTGATTTAGCATTAAAGCAAAGCTCGTTAAAGTGGGATCCTTTTAACGATGGGTTTTGCGTCAAAAACAAAGACGGAGAACCTTTCACCTGGTTCAGGATAAAAGCGAAAGGCTCTAGTCGCGGGGGGTCGCTGCGGTGAAGCGGGCATAGCCGCCGCGTGGATGGAGAACCCGATCCCAGGCTTCCCATTCCCCTTTGCTGTGTTGATCAAACAGGCCATTTGTTTTTGTATGCCGGATCAAGCAATAGTCCCGGAAAAAAGTCATGAGTCTGTACATGGCCGCCTCCTTTGTCATGCAATTGGGGGATCTGCCAGCTGGGCAAAACACCCTGATTGCTTTATTTGCGTTTTAAAGGAGCAACAAAGAATAATCTTACTGGAGATTTGCTATTAACCTTTGTTCTTTTGAGGAACTCTGGGCATAGTCTTCAGGGTTATGATCGTTTTGTCTCCTTACAATTATTATATGCGCACTATGTGCGCGATTACAAGCAAAAAACGCTCTAAAAATGTGGAAATAGCCGATTATTTTTTAGCTCAAATGCAATCTTTTTTCTCGTAAAAGAAATATTAAGAAAATAACGAAAGCGAAAAAGGACGGCACTGCAGCAGAAAAGTAAGCGAGTTCTTGATAATACTCAAATAACCAACCAGCGAGAGGCAAGCCAATCACAGACGTTAAAGCAATGAAAATAGCAGAATTGATCCCTTGCAGCCTGGCACGGCTGTGGGGCGGCACTTGTTCCGCAATTGCGTAAATGGCAGCTAAATGGGCAGCTCCAAATGTCAAAGCATGGAGTGTTTGGAGAGGAATAAGGACCATAAGATTATCCGCAGACACCATACCAAGCCAGCGGACAATACCGCCAAAACCCGCCAGCCCAAGCAAGCCAACAGGGCCTAGCCGTGCGACAAGAGGCGCTGAAAAAGCAAAAAGCACAATTTCGGCAATCACAGCCTCGGACCATAAAAGCCCAAACCAATGGCTTGGAATTCCGTAGTCACGCCAAAACACACTTCCATAGCCATAATAAACCGCATGGCTCATTTGTGAAAAACCGCAGCCAATCAGAATAAGCCATAAGCTTGCAGGTGTTTTCTCTGGAACCGGTTTATCTTGATGAGAAGATGCGGCCTTTTTCAAAGGAGGGGGCAAGAAAAGCGAACAGATCGCCAAAAGGGCGACTAAGCCAAAAGAGGTCCATAAAATAGGGGATAGATCTGCTTCGCTTTGTGGGGCATCGGGGAGAAGGAATCCGACGGACGTGCTTGTGATGATAAAGGCAAGGGACCCCCAGAGCCGCATGCGCCCATAATGGAGCCCTTTTTGTTGCACATAACTTAGGGCAAGGTGATCCCCAAGAGGGATATGGGGGCCGAGACCAAGGCCCAAAATAAAAGAAAGAACAAGCAAAATCCAAAAATTTTGTGCGAAGCCAAAGCCTATATAAGAAAGCATGCCCAGAATGGCGAGGCCGAACATGAAAAACCGGATATCACGCAGTCGGTCCGCCAGCATGCCGCTTAAGGGGTTTGCAAAAATTCTGGCCCAAAAACCAGCACCTATCAGGAGCCCGATTTCACTCATTGACAACAGACCTGTGGCGTCGCCTTCTGTACGACCAACCCCGGTCAGCCAGAGTTGCCAATAGGGGAGCTGTACACCGATGATAGAAAAAGTTGCAGCAAAAAACAAAGATAAACGGAAAGATATCATGAAAATAACCTTTGTAAAAATAAGCCTATGAGTCTCATTTTTTCTTTGAGGCAATCAAGAATACAGAAATGTAGAAAATAGAAATTTTTTTATAAAATGTAAAATTTGGCTAGTTGCTGCGTTTACAATGCAACCATAAAAATAATTATTATAAATATTGAGAAAGGACGTCATTTTTTTAATCTCTCTTTGTTCTTTAAGGCGCACAAATGGTTAGATAAATTTATTATAAAGGTTTTTGAAGTCGTGGGATTTCAGGGGTGATCATTACATTTTCGGCAATGAATATTACAAGTGAAACAATTCAAACATTCCGAGTCGGTGTGACATTGTGTGGGTAGAATCGATTTTTTCCAAGAAAACATTTTAAATAGGACAAACGCCCAAATATTATAACTTTGGGTAAAAATCTTTTCTATATCATGCCATTTACTTGAAATAAAAAGAAAAATTTCTGATAGAGCCGCAAGATTAACTGTCCTATGCCACCCTATGGGATTTTCATATGTCAGCTTTGTTGATGCGATATGAGGCTTGTAACTCGAAATAAATATCATGGCCTAAACAAATATGCAAAAATTGATAAAGTTACAGTTAATAAATCTTAAAATGTACATTTTGAAATAAAGTCATCAAAGATTTTAAGATGTGCAGGGAGGCATCTAATGGTTGGAAGTTTATCCATCAACGCCAGATTGACTTTGATTGCTTTTATTAGTGTTCTTGGCTTGGTTGTTCTTTGTTTCTACAATGCTCAAACCCAGTATGATGTCATGCTTGCCGAAAGAATGGCGCGGATCAAGGCTTTGTCTCAGATCGGTGCAAGTCTACTCTCCCAATATCATAAGCGTTATGAAAATGGCGATATGTCCCTAGAAGAGGCTCAAGAAAAAGGAAAAGCCGCACTGCGTGATTTGCGTTTTGATGATGGTAATTATTTCTTTGCCCATGACTATGATGGTGTGCGTGTTTTACATGGTGCGCGCCCTGATCTGGAAATGAAACCGGCCCTTAATTTCCAGGACCCGAATGGTGTCTATGCTGTTCGAGATATGATTAAGGCCGCCAAGGCTGGGGGGGAGATCGTTCATTACGCATTCCCACGTAAAAAGGGCGGCGTCTCTTATCCCAAAATTGCTTTTGCGGAACCGTTTGGTCCCTGGGACTGGTTCGTGGGCGTTTCTGTTTATGTAGACGATATTGACGATACGTATTGGGCGGAAATGGAGGAAACCGGTCTGATCTTGTTGGTCACTGTTGTCTTGGGAGGGATCCTCACTGTTATGGTTGCACGATCTGTGAATCAGGCTGTTTTAGGCATGACCACGGCGATGACAAGCATTTCTAATGGTCAGATTGACAGTGCGGTGCCGTTTCGAGATCTGAAAAATGAAATAGGCGATATGGCGCGTGCTGTGGAAGTTTTCCGCTTGAATGCCGAAGAGAAAACGCGCCTTGAACAGCAACAAAATGAAGCAGAACAAAAAGCGCGGCATGAAAAAAGAGAAACCTTGCGCAAATTGGCCGATGATTTTGAGGAGAATGTGGCGGGTGTTCTGCAAAGTCTTTCTTCTTCTGCAGCGGAAATGCATGCAACGGCACAATCTATGTCGGCGCTTGCGGAAGAGAGCAGTGACCAAGCGGAGACAGTCGCCTTGGCCGCAGAAGAAGCGTCGAGTAATGTACAAACAGCCGCCTCGGCAGCGGAGAATCTGGGAGGCTCAATCACGGATATCAGCCGTCAAATGGAGGCGCAAACAGGGGCTGCCGATGATGCCGTTTCATCAGCCGCGATCGGTAATTCTGGGATTAAAGAGCTCGCGGAAAAAATCGAAGAAATTGGCGATGTGGTCAATCTCATCACAGGAATTGCGGAACAAACGAATCTGCTGGCTCTGAATGCAACCATCGAGGCTGCGCGTGCTGGAGAGGCTGGCAAGGGGTTTGCCGTTGTCGCTTCTGAGGTTAAGAATCTTGCAACCCAGACCGCAAAGGCGACGGAGAAAATTGTTGCTCAAATTAAACATGTTCAGGACAAAACGGGCGGGGCTGTTTCTGCGATTGAAGATATCAATATGAAAATTGGCAATATTCGGCAAATTTCAGCTTCGGTTGCAACGGCGATCGATGATCAAAATACGGCGGCTGCAAAAATCGTTGAGAATACCCAAGAAGCCTCCTACGGTACCCAGCAAGTGTCCTCTGCGATTACCAGTGTGACCCAGGCGTCTCAAGAAGTTGGCTCAAGTGCGCGCAATGTCCTAGACGCGGCGAAGGGCTTATCTTGGCAGTCAGAACATTTATCGACGAAGGTTGCTGAGTTCATGCAGCAAGTGCGGGAAAGCGCTTAGCCTTCATGAGACGGTACTCTCCCCGGTTCATCAAGATTGGTTTGCGGGAGAATGTCGATTCCTCGGGCCTTGAACCAGACGAAAGATTCAGACGTAGCTTGGCTTTCGTTTGAAAAGTTCAATGTAAAAACAAAGATTTGTCTCGTGGACCGGGGCGGCAAAAGGGGATCTTTTGTCGCCGTCGGTGCATGAGAGCCCTCCGCGACCAAACCTAGAGCATTTCGCTTTTAACTTGAATCAGGTGAAATGCTCTCTATTTTTGTTTTTGCCGCAAGACGAAAGCGATCAGGCCCCCCCTGATCGCGTTTTGCTCTAAGGTGCGACAAACAGCGCCAATATGTGTCTTGAGAAAATCTCTTTATGTATTACAGGGACATGTTACTATTTTGAGTAACAAGGTTATGCAACATTTTGTCTTGGAATGAAAAGACATACATAAATATTGTTACGAAAGATGATGTAAAAATACAGTCAAAACACAGTAAAATATTGATATTGTGCCAATGCGAGAGATATTTTCGCAATGCAAAATGTAAAATAAAGGTAAAAAAACGCTCGCTATTTCTTAAAGAGACTTCTAAACTGTGTTTATGAAGGTCCCGGGGGGAGAAGTCTCATGTCAATATTACCGATATTTTTGAAATGGTCGGGAAAAAAAGCGGCCTCTGGCGAAAAGCGCCTCTTGAGCAAAGCAGCGTTCATTCTTCAATGTGAGGAAAAAGATTGCCTGCAAATTGCCCATCGAGAATGGTTCGGCACAGATCTTTCTGAAGTGGCCTTAGCGACAGTCGAGGCGTCATATCGCCAGGATGGGCATATGCCGCCTTGGGCGAGCTATTTCATCCGAAAAGTCGTTGATATGGATCGTGAGGGACAGCTGGGCGATCCTATGATTGCCACAGCTCATCCTAAAGCAATGGCTGCACAGCCGCAGATTGCTCATACAGCGAAGATGAAAAAATGGTATGGGACCTCAAAATCATTGGGGCGTGCGGCCTTTGTGATGATCGTGGGGTTGGGTTTGTTGTCTGTTTGGGTCGCTTCACAAAACACGCAAAAGCCTGATCTACAGACCATGGCCGTGAAAAATTCTCCCGCGACCCTTGACCCTTCAGAACCGCACACGGCGCCTTCTATGTTACAAACCGTTGCCGTTGTAACGCCAGGCGAGACTATCTCTGAGCCATGACAGAGAGAAGAACATTCTCTCTCAAAGAAGATCTCGTAATCGGTAATAGAGCCCTCCTAAGACCAGTGCAGGCATGCGTAAAAGAGGACCCCCTGGAAAAGGTGTAATCGGCACTTTTGAAAAAAGATCGAGCCGTTCAAGCTCTCCAGAAAGCGCTTGCGCTAAGATTTGTCCGGCAATTCCCGTTAAAGCAACACCATGGCCCGAAAATCCATGGGCAAAATACACAGATCCAGCATCGCCTGGCAAACGCCCTAAATGGGGCATGCGTTCTTGGGTGATCGCGACATAACCACCCCAGGCATTTTCCATGCGGATCTCTTTTAAATGGGGAAAAACGCGCAGCATACAGCGTTTCATGGACCGCGCAATATTGGAAGGGGCTTGTGTGGAATAGCTGACACCACCGCCAAAAATGAGACGGTTGTCCTCAGAAAGGCGATAGTAATCAAGAACATAGCGACAGTCATTGACAGCGTCATTCTGTGGAAGAAGCGTGCGTGCCTGTTCTTCTGTCAGGGGCTCGGTGGCGGCGACATAAGTGCCAACAGGCATAATTTTTGAGCGGAGGTAAGGGTGCAAGCGGCCCAGATGGGCATTGCCGCATAAAAGAACCGCTCGGGCTTTCACAGAGCCTTGGGCGGTATGAAGGCAAGGGGCGGTTCCGGCACGCAGGGAACCCGGATCAATTTTTGTCACGGCACTTTTTTCAAAAATTTTTATGCCAAGCGAGGCTGCCGCACGGGCAAGACCGACACAATATTGGAGAGGATTTAAGTGAGCGGCTTCAGGGTCGTGGAGACCGCCGACATAACGGTCTGTAAAAACATGGCGGCCAACATCTTGGCGCGGCACCATGTGGATCGCGTCATATCCATATTCATGGACCCAACTTTGGGCCATGGTTTCCAAGTCTTTCATGTGGCGGGACTTCGTTGCAGCAATGAAATTCCCTTTTGCATAGCCACAAGAAATCTGAAAACGTTGCAGGCGCTTTTGAATAAGGGATTTTGCTTCTTCATTAATAGTCCAAAGTTTTTTTGCCTCTTCGCGACCGATCCAGGATTGAATATCCTTCATGTCGGCGCCATATCCACTGCAAATTTGCCCACCATTGCGACCGGACGCCCCCCAACCAACATGTTCTGCTTCGAGCAAAATGACGGAATAGCCGCGATCGGCACATTCAATAGCGGCTGAGAGTCCTGCAAAGCCGCCCCCTAAAATTGCAATATCGGCTTCGGAATTTTCCTTGAGGGGAGGAAATGTCACAGTCTCCTGGAGGGTTTGTGTGTAATATGTCATGTCTTTCCTAAAAGCAAAGGTCGATTCCAGAGGAGTATCTTTGTTGTTTTTATTTTATAGCAAAATAAGAAATTAAGGTATTTCTTCTAGAAACGTTGCGATTTCTTCAAGATCGAACTCAAGTTGAAAGTTTTCTGAAAATAACACAAAGGTTGCATAAAAATAAATACTAGGGCAGCATTTAAACAACATATAAAAATACCCTTTAAATTCAAAATACTATGGTGTTTTCCTCAAAAAATGCAAAAATGCTACGACAAATCGACATGCGTCTTGGCAAGAGAGCTGATAAAGTCCGCTTCCTGAGCATCAAGGCTCTTCATGATGATCTTCGAATGGGGTCGATAGAAATGATAAAAACATTCTTACCAAGTCGCACGGGCACACAGTCTTGGACGTCTTGGCTGAAAGCGCTGGTCTTGACCTTCAGCATTTTAATGCCAGCAATGGCACAAGCCAATGACGCATCGCAAGTGGCGATCGTCTCCACCTTGGATGGAAAAGCTGAAGTGGTGCGCGGCGGGGAAAGCCTTGCCCTTGAAAAGCATAGCAAAATTTTTGCTAACGATGTGTTGAAAACGGATTCACAAGGGCGGTTAGGGCTGATTTTTCGTGATAACACTGTTTTTACCCTCGGGCCAGATGGTGAAGTGACCGTTGATAAATTTTTGTTTGATCCACAAGCTGATAAGCTAGGATTTAATGTTGGTGTGGCAAAAGGGGCTTTTTCTTTCGTTTCTGGGACGATTGCAAAGTTAAAACCTGAAGCCGTTAATTTGACAACAACCACAGCAACAATTGGGATTCGTGGTACTTATTTGCTCGGCAAAGTCAATGACCCGCGCGTTTATGTCTATTCGAATAAAGCTGGGAAACCTGTCGAATCAAAAGGGGGGCTTGTCAAGGCACTCTTTGCTTATGAATATCTCGGCGGCGATAATCTTTTTGTGCTTTTAGAAGATCCTACAGGGAAAGTTGGGTCTGTTGAATTACGTCACCCAGAAGATGAAACCAAAATGATGGTGCTGAATGAAAAACAATCAGCATCTCGATTTGAAGACAACCTTAAAAGATATGTTGATCCTTTCAAGGCCAAAGAAAGCTTGATTAAGCAAGCTTTTGGTGTCGTCCAAGATGCAGAACCAGAACAACCTGAGAACTTCACCTTGACCTTCGAGACGGGCACAGCACAGCTGACAGCAGATTCGCAAGCAAGATTGGCTGATATTGTCGCGAGTGCAAAACGTCGTGATTCCCGGTTTATGTCCGTTGTGGGACATGCGGATCGTCAAGGCAGTGCTGAATTTAATCTGCAATTATCGATCAATCGGGCTGAAGCGGTTTTAGCGCAATTGACCCGCCAGGGTTTGGATGAGTCTTATTTCGATGTGACATCGCATGGAGAACGCAATCCCGTCGTGCCAACGGCCGATGGTGTAGCAGAACCACGCAACCGTCGTGTTGAAGTGACTGTAAGGTAAAGACGTTTGGATTGGAGCCGACATTTCGAAGACTCGAAAGTCGGCTCAATTCACACAAATACTAAAATATTATCAGAAAATCTTTTGTTAAAATTCAGAAAAAGGTAGAAGCAGAATAGAGTCCAACATTACCGAAGGACGTCTTCTCGTGGTTCGAACGAAACGGGAGTGTCCGGCATCAGCTGGACCTTTCGGGTCGATCCTTCGAACCATAACACAGAGAGTGTGCGTGGATTGGGCCGACCTTCTAGGGATCGAAGTGTCGGAGTCAATCCATGAGGAATAAAATTTTGTTTGTTATATTTTCCTCTGAAATAGAAAAGACAAGGCTGAATGGCACTTCTCCCGCATCGTCAAAAGTTTCTCGCAGGGATTCAGGCATGGAGCGAAAGACCCTGGTCTGTGCTTTTGCCTATTTTTGCGCTTTTTCTCTACCGGTTACTGACGCTTTATGCCAATGAACTGCCCCTTTATGGTGATGAGGCACAATATTGGGTGTGGAGTCGCGATTTGGCGTTTGGCTATTTCTCGAAACCGCCTTTGGTTGGCTGGGCGATTGCCGCAACAACAGCGGTTTGTGGTAACGGGGAGAGCTGTGTCCGACTGGCCTCTCCTTTTGCATATAGTGTGGGAGCGGTTTTTGTCTTTTTGCTCGGATGGCGTATGTTTTCTGTCAGCATTGGCTTTTGGAGCGCCTTAATTTTCCTGACATTACCGGGCATCTCTTTCTCAAGTCAATTGATCAGCACGGACCCACTTTTGCTTATGAGTTGGGCGATAGGGCTTTACTGCTATTACCAAGCCGATCGTTTGACGCAAGAGACAGATGGTCAAAGGCGCGCTTGGCCTTGGTGGTTGGCGACGGGCTTTGCGATTGGTCTTGGCCTTTTGGCAAAATATGCGATGGCGGCGTTCCTGGGATCGATGCTTCTTTATGCGTTGCTGTCTCCACAGCGGGGATTAAAGCTGCGCAATCCTTGGTTCTGGGGGGTCATGCTTTTGGGGTTGGCGCATCTGATCCCGAATATTTTATGGCAAGCGGCGCATGACTTTGTCACCTTTGCCCATACTTCAGACAATGCCAATTTAGGGGGATCTTTGTTCCATCCTGGCAAAATGTTTGAGTTTATCGGGAGCCAGTTTGGTGTTTTCGGGCCGGTAATTTTTGGCTTGCTTTTATATGCTGTCCTATGGCGGTTTCGCGCTTTGATTAAAACGCCATCTTATCGATTTTTGCTCAGCTTTACCGTGCCACTTTTGGCTATTATGATTTTGCAAAGTTTGCTCTCCCGCGCAAATGCCAATTGGGCAGCCCCCGTTTATGTGGCGGCGAGCGTGATGGTGGCCTCTTTTTGCTTGAAGGAGGATGTGGTAAAACAAACATCAAAGCTGTCTGTCAGATGGGGGCAAAGGCTGCTTTTTGGATCTTTCTGTTTTCATATTGTCTTTATGGCTTTTCTTTACCATTGGGACCCCTTGCGCCAGACTATCAGTTTTCCCTTAATCGCAAACTTTGATCCCTATTCTCGGTTGCGTGGTTGGGATGTCTTGGGAGAAGAAGTGGCCAAAAGACTGAAAGACCATCCTGATCTGACCTTGCTGTGTCTGGAGCGTATGGATATTGCAGCGATGCGCTATTATGCGCGCCCTTATGCGGATACTGCGATTAAGTGGCAAGATCGCCCTGGTTTTGCCGATCATTTTGAGATGGTCACACAGCTACAAGATAAAATCGGGCAAGACTTTTTGCTTATTACACGGTTTAAAAAATTTGATAGTTATGCCCAGCGTTTTGCCAAAACTGAGCTTTTAGAGCCCATTAAGATTTCCATTGGCAAAGATCATGAAAAAATTTATCAAGTGGCGATTATGCGAGACTTCCAGGGTTATGGGCGGGCAGAATGAGCAGGCTATTTTCTCAAAAAACCCAAGACAATCAATCTCATGAACAAAGAGATGGACTGTTTCTGAACGGCTCTGTGGCACGCCCAACAGCCCGTATGGTCTTGACCTATCTTGGGGTTATGTTCGGGTTAACGGGTTTTTTCTTTATCTGGCCGCAAATCGACATTTTGATTGCTAATCTTTTTTACCTAGCGGAAGAAAAGGTTTTTGTCGCCAATGGAGAGAAAATTAATAAAGTCCGAGATGCCGTTGAATATGCGGGTTGGATTGCGGCTTTTATAATTCTCATTGGTCTTGGGTCTCACTGGATTTTACGACGGCATTTCATGAAAAGCTTACGGGGGCGCCGGGTGACCTTTTTGGTTGTCAGCGCTTTGATCGGTCCGGGATTGATTGTGTCTATTATTTTGAAAGAAAATTGGGGACGGGCGCGGCCTTATCAAATTTCTCACTTTCAGCAACATGAAGGGGCCTTCACGCCGCCCTGGGTGCCAAGCCGTGCATGCCCGCGTAATTGCTCCTTCGTGTCCGGCGATGTGGCTTTGGCCGCATGGTTTTCAGCCTTTGCTTTCATTTGGTCGACCGCAAAGGGGCGTCGGCGTTGGGCTTATGGTTTTGTGACCTTTACAGCCCTTGTGGCGCTTTTAAGGATGGTGATGGGAAAGCATTTTTTCTCTGATGTCTTATTTTCGGCTCTCATTACCTTTGGTGTGAATTGGTGCCTTTACCATTTGATGGTCGCCCAAAGATGGGCTTTGTTCCGACAATGGTGGGAAAATTGGCTTGGGCCGAATGCCGGGCAAAACCTTAAAGATCATACAGACCATAGAAATCGTAATGCGTGAGGATGCGGGTTCATGTCTGAGACCATCGCCCTTGTTGATGATGATCAGAATATTTTGACCTCGGTGTCTATTGCTTTAGAATCCGAGGGCTATGAGGTTTTAACATTTTGTGATGGCCATGATGTTTTGGTTGCTTTGCAACAACAGGCGATCGATCTTGCGGTTTTAGATATTAAAATGCCAAATATGGATGGCTTTGAGCTGTTGAATCGCATCCGTCGTCAAAGTCAAATGCCGGTTATTTTTCTGACCTCGAAAGATGATGAAGTTGATGAGGTTTTAGGTCTGCGCATGGGGGCAGATGATTATATTAAAAAACCTTTTTCCCAGCGTCTTTTAATTGAGCGCATCCGTACTATTCTAAGACGCCATGATGGCGCTAAGCTGGAAGGTGCTGCTGTGCCTTCCCCCCCGACCCAGACAAAGACGGTCACACAAGATGTGCTCTGCCGGGGAGATCTCTTGTTGGAGCCTGTCCAGCATCGCTGCACTTGGAAAGGGGAAGCGTTGAATTTAACGGTGACCGAATTTATGCTCATCAAGACCTTGGCATTGCATCCAGGCCATGTAAAAACGCGTGATCAATTGATGGATACGGCTTATGGCGACACGGTGTATGTTGATGATCGCACAATTGATTCGCATATCAAAAGATTGCGGAAGAAGTTCAAACAGATTGACAAAGATTTTAATTCCATCGAAACACTTTATGGGGTTGGGTATCGTTTTAAAGAATAAAGGACAGCCTTTGGCGACCGCAGCGTTCACCTTTTGAGACCCTTAAAGGGGGATGGCATGCAAAGCCCCTCTCAGAATACAAGCCTTTCGTGGAAAGAGACCCCCTTGATTGGGCGGAAACTTTCTCGCTTAGGCCAAAAAATTTGGCGCCTTCTCACGCTTTGGCGGCATTCTCGGCTCACACGCCGGGTTTTGGTTTTGAATCTTCTTGCTTTAGCGATTCCGATTGGCGGGTTGTTATATCTCGGCGAATATCGCCGGGGGCTTATTGATGCCGAATTGAAAACCCTTGCTGCGGAAGCCAATGCCATTGCAGGGGCTTTGGGCGCTGCGGCTCTCGATGTTTTGCCGCGCCCTGTTGAGGAGGGAGGTTCTCTGCCCCAACGTCGCTTACCGCCACCTTTTGCCCATGAAGAAATAAGCCCGCCGGCATCAGCGCTTTTGCCGATGACCGATGAAGATGGGCAGCCGCTTCCAGCTGAAAGTCTTGTGCCGGAAGATATTCCCAATCATGCGCCAACAACCCTGCCAGAGGGTAAAGCAACAACGGGACTGCAGCTCGAAACAGCAAAGGCGCTTTTAGAGCGCATGGTGCGTGAAGGCCAAAGGGTGAGATTGTTTGACCTTGAAGGAAAGCTTGTCGCGGATAGTCGTGATCTTGTTGTCAAAAGGCGTGAAGTTGAGGTCGATACTTTGCTACCATCGGAAGGGCTGAATGGTTTTTTAAGTGAGCTTTTTGAAGATTATCAAATTTTTGTAGATCGAATTCAACTCGACAAGCGTATTATGCCTTATCGTGAATGGAGGACTCAAACCGCTTTCCATTATCACGAGGCGAAAGCAGCTCTTGCTGGCGAATTTCGAACGGGGCTGAGGGGAAACCGTGATACAGGTGGGTTGGTTTTACTCGCCGGGGCGCCTATTCAGCATTACAAAAAAGTTTATGCAGGGCTTCTTCTGACCAGCGATGACAGCGCGATTGAGGATTCTATTCAAGATGCGCGCATTGAGGTTTTAAAGCTTTTTTCCGTCGCTCTTTTCATTGCGCTGCTTTTATCCTCCTATTTGGCGGGTACAATTGTAAGGCCGATTCTCAAATTGGCGTCTGCCGCCGATCAGCTTCGTTCCGGCCAAGGAAAACCTTTACCAGGCCGTCATGTCATGCGCCATGGGCAGAAAAGACATAAAAAGCGCTTTCGGTTTTGGCGCGGTGATCCTGGGACGCTTAACTTGCGAGATGGCAAAGATCGTGTTGAAAGTGAAATCATTGCTTTGATTCCTAATTTCTCGGATCGTGGTGATGAGATTGGGGACCTTTCTGTTGCGATGCGTGAAATGACGCGTGCGCTGTGGGCGCGCATGGATGCGATTGAGCGTTTTGCTGCAGATGTTTCCCATGAGCTTAAAAATCCCATAACGTCTTTGCAAAGTGCTATTGAGACTTTGGAACGTTTGCAAGAGAAAGAGGCGGCTGAAACTGGCGTTGCTTTGGCGCCAATGGCGCAGGGAAATGAAAGTGAAACCTTCAAAAAAGCAGAAAAACGTCGTGAGAGCCGTGCCAAGCTTATGGAGATCCTTAGAAATGATATCCAACGTTTGGATCGATTGATTACCGATATTGCGGCCTATTCTCGCCTTGAAGGGCAAATCTCACGCCAAGATATGGAACCTCTTGATCTTGCTGCACTTTTGATGGCTATCACCCGTTCTTTCCAAACCCAATTGGCGATGACAGACGGCAAGCCCCATATTGTGTATGCAGGACCACCTTTAAAAGAAACTATTATCGCTGGTGTGCCGGACCATCTGGCGCGATTGATACAGAATTTGGTTGAGAACGCTATTTCTTTTTCACCACCAGGAGGGTTGTTGCGTCTGGTTTTAACGCGGCAGCTTGATGTCGCAAAGGTGATGATCGAAGATGATGGTCCCGGTATTCCGGAAAATAAGCGACGCGCTGTTTTCGATCGTTTTCACTCTTCTCGGCCTCCAGGAGAAAAATTTGGCCTCCATTCTGGGCTTGGATTGAGTATTTCAAAAGAAATTGCTGAAGCACATGGGGGCAGTATTCACGCAGAAAACAGACTGCAATCGGATGGTCGGGTCTGTGGGGCGCGTTTTACAGTCCTTTTACCGCTTTGGGATGAAGAGGAAGAGTAATGGCCGCCTTGTTGCCTTCTTACCCCTTATTGCCCTCTTACCATGGTACGGCTGTGGCCTTAAGGGGACCTAAGCAAATGTGGCGCGGGGTGATTTTGCGTGGGCCCTCCGGCGCTGGGAAGTCGCAATTGGCCTTAAGACTTTTAGATCGCGGTGATGCCGTTTTGATCGCCGATGATCAGATCCTTTTGTCCCTTTCGGAACAGCAAGAATTGCTTGCCTTTTGTCCAGCACCCTTGGCTGGACTTCTTGAAGTGCGCGGGGTTGGTATCATGCGCTTTCCTCATCGTGAAGGACTTCGGATTCATTTGGTTGTTGATTTAAACCATAAGGAAAAGCCCGAACGATTGCCCGAGATTGGTCCTTGCCCAGACCTTCATCAAAAATATGGGGCTTCTGTGCCACGGCTGACTTTAAACCCTTTTGAAGTGGCAACAGACGCTAAGCTGCGTCTTGTGCTTTCTGACAATTTCCCCACTATGTGTATGAATGATCATGATCTTCCGAGTATGATGGGGGACTTTTCTGAAAGCTAAGGATCTTTTATGATGCCAGGGCAAGACTCAAGCGATGATCCTCTCCACAGTAGGTTGGATGAAGGGGCACACCCCATCGAGGATCCAATTCCAGCAAAGCTCCTGCTTGTGACGGGCATGTCCGGGGCTGGGCGAACGATGACATTGCGTTTTCTCGAAGATCTCGGTTACGAAGCTTTGGATAATTTGCCGCTTAAACTTCTTGATTCAGCGTTTCGTCTTGCAATGCCAGACGTTGGGCCAGACGTCGGGCCAGAAGCAGGCCATGGCCCTACAGAAACACCCGTGGCGATCGGCATCGATACAAGAACCCGGGATTTCAATGTGCAAGCCATTTTAGAAAGATTAGATCGCACAGAAGATGAAAGTCAGGTTGAATTGCTATTTGTCGATTGTGAAGACCAAACCTTGCGCCGTCGCTTTACAGAAACACGTCGGTTGCACCCTTTGGCCAAAGATCGTCCAATTACCGATAGCATTATGATGGAACGCGCGATGATCGCCCCCTTGCGGAGTCGGGCAGATTGGGTCATCGACACATCACGTCTGACGCTTGGTGATTTAAAGCGTATTTTAAAAGGCCATTTTGGGCAAGTTTCTAAAGGTCTCTCGGTTTTTGTGACGTCTTTTTCTTTTCGTGAGGGCTTGCCACGCGAAGCCGATTTGGTTCTCGATGTAAGGTTTCTAAGGAACCCCCATTACGAGCCAACATTACGCGCAAAAGATGGGCGTGATCCAGATGTAGGGCATTTTATTACAGAAGACCCAGCCTTTGCAGCGTTTCTCGAAAACTTTAAAAATTGGTTTGCCCCCTTGCTGCCGCGTTATGAAGGAGAAGGGAAAAGCTATTTAACATTGGCTATTGGATGCACAGGAGGCAAACATCGATCGGTCTTTGTGACAGAACAGCTAGGATGCTGGCTGCAACAGTCTGGATGGCGTGTGACAACGGGACATCGCGAATTGCAAAGAACAACCCAACCAGCATAATTCATGGCTTGAGACGCACTTTTCCATTTTTTTGTTATTTTTTTCCCTGCTTTCACAAAGAACACAGACTGTTTTGTTGCTTTTTTCTCTCTGTCGTTGTTCACTTTGCCAAGTGCATTTTTTGGGGTGGGGAAGACATTTGCCTAAAATTTCTGTCATGCGAGAGCAAAGCGCGATCAGGTGGTGTCACCTGGTCGCTGCGTTTTGCGGCAAAAACAAGACTCTAGAGTCATCCGTGACTTAGGTTTGGTCGCGGATGACTCTAGAGCAAACCCTTCCACCAGGAGAGATCCTGTCCAATCGCTTTTTACAAAGAATGGGGGATCCATCATGATTGGCATTGTTGTGGTCACACATGGCCGCCTTGCAACGGAATTTGTTGATGCTTTAGAGCATATCGTTGGAAAGCAAAAACAAATTGCCGCCGTTTGCATTGGCGCTGACGATGATATGGAACAAAGGCGCGAAGATATTCTGGCCCATGTCCGAAATGTTGACAGTGGTGAAGGGGCGATTTTGCTCACCGATATGTTCGGAGGGACACCGTCAAATCTCGCCATTTCTGTTATGGGAATCACCGGCGATCTGGAAAAATCCGAAAAAGCCGGGGGGCAGATAGAGGTCATTGCGGGCATCAACTTGCCTCTCCTTGTCAAACTTGCAAGTCTGAGAGACAATACACCCTTAGATGATTTGGTGACGCAAGCACAAGAAGCCGGTCGAAAATATATCTCGGTTGCCTCTCGCCTGCTTTTAACGGGCAATGGCTAAGGTCTTTCTTAATTTTTTACCGTTGAAATTTTTTCGCAGACTTTAAAAATCTTTTTTCATGATCGCATGTATTGGTGTTTCTATGGAGCTAGAAAAGGGCGCATAGGCCAAGACGCAATTCAGGTGGGGTGCCTCCTGGTTCTTTGCGTCTTGCCGCACAAAAAAATGTCTCGAGCAAAGGGCAAAAGGATAGATTTTTTTCTATTTTACTTCAAAAACAAAAACATACAGCATTGCCTTTGGGCCTGAAGAAAAGCAAAATGCTGTAAAATCTCTCTCAGAAGCCATAGGGCGCAAAGGGAAAAGTCGTGGACAATCCGAAACAAGCGCATGATGAGCGCGCTTTTGAAATGTTTGAAGATGTCGATGGAAGCTGGTCGACAGAACTTTTCATTACAAATGCAAGGGGACTCCACGCACGGGCTGCGGCAAAATTTGTCAAAACAGCGGAACAATATCAGGCAAAAGTTGACGTCAGCCGCTGTGGGCAAACGGTTTCTGGTTTGTCAATCATGGGATTAATGATGTTGGCCGCCGCCCAAGGCTGTTCAATCCATTTGCGCAGTTCTGGTGAGGATGCAAAAGACCTCTTAGACGCGTTGACAAAGCTGATTATGGACCGGTTTGATGAAGAATAAGAACGGTTCTGATACGGACCCAAATCCGTCGCCGATTTCTACAGAATGCCTGACATTTCGCGGTTTGGGGGTCTCTCCTGGAATTGCGATCGGTCCGGCCTATAGCCTGCAAGGCGCGCATTGGGGGGAACTGCCGCATTATACAATTGAGAGTGAAGAGGTCCCTGGAGAGGTTGAGCGTTTACGCAGCGGTATTACAGAGGCTCTGAATCATCTCAGTAAAGTGCGCAGCTCGCTTGATCCACAAGAAGGCGAGGAGGGGGATGCCCTCGGTTTGCTTCTCGACGCCCATAGCCGGATGCTGCAAAATTCTCGTCTGGTGCGAGAAGCAGAACGGCATATTATCGATGACCTTATCAATGCGGAAGCCGCCGTGCGCATGGCTGTCAGCATGGTGGCCGAGGTTTTACGCCAATCAAACGATTCTTATCTCGCAGATCGGGCCAATGATATCTGGGATGTGGGACGTCGTATTCTGCAAGGTTTGGGACAGCAACAAAGTGATAGTTTTGACGATCTTCCCCAAGGGGCCATTTTATTCGTCGAAGAGCTTGGCCCTGCCGATGTGGCGCAAATGGATCCAAAACGAATCGGAGGTTTCGTAACCACCTTAGGAGGGGCCGAAGGCCATACCGCAATTATCGCGCGGGCTCTTGGCATTCCAGCGGTTTTAGGCGTCGCCCATAGCGGTGGGACAGTGGCAACGGGGGATATTGTTGTCTTAGACGGACGCAATGGCATTGTGACCATCAATCCTGATGAGACTTTTCTAGAGGAATCCCGCCATTTACAGGGCGAGGAAGAGCGTGAGAATAAAGCTTTACAAGAGCTGAAAGATTATGCCTGTGAGACACGTGATGGCACGAGAATTCATCTCAGAGCCAATCTTGAATTGCCGATTGAGCTAGAATCTGTGATTGCGGCTGGTGCTGAAGGTATTGGCTTATTGCGCACAGAATTTTTGTTCATGAATCGCCGTGATTTGCCGAGCGAAGACGAGCAATATAATATGCTCAGCCAAGTGGTTACAAAATTAAAAGGTCAATCAGTAACGGTCCGTACTTTGGATGTCGGTGGTGAAAAAGCAGCGCCAGCTTTAGAGAATTGGCTTGGCCATGCGCCGAACCCAGCGCTTGGATTACGTGCGGTCCGTTTGTCTCTCCGGGTTCCCAATCTTTTGAAAACGCAATTACGGGCGATGTTACGGGCGGCTGTTCATGCGCATCCTAATTATCCGATGCGGATATTGCTTCCCATGGTTGTTGCTGCTGACGAAATTGTTTCCGTGCGCCGCATCATGCGTGAAGCTGCTGAGGCGTTACGCAATGAAGGCCATGTTTTGCTGAACAGCCCGCCGCCTTTAGGGGTGATGATCGAAGTTCCAGGGGCGGCTCTGGCCGCGGATGCTTTGGCACAAGAAGCTGATTTTTTCGCTCTGGGCACAAATGATTTGACAATGTATACCCTGGCCATCGATCGGGGCGATGAGCGCACCGCAGAGCTTTATAACCCTCTACACCCTGCTGTGTTGCGGCTCATCCATTTTGCGATCAAGGCTGCTGAGAAAGAACGGATTCCCATTAGTGTCTGCGGTGAAATTGCTGGTGATCCTCTGTTTGCCCCTCTCTTGATCGGGCTTGGTCTTTCTGAGCTCTCGATGTCGAGTTATAGTCTGCCTCTGGTCAAAAAACGCATCCGGATGCTTTCAATGAATGAAGCTGTCAGTAAAGCTCTGACGATTATGGATTGTTATGATGCTGACTTAATCAAACAAACTCTAGAAGATCCCGCTTATTTGTAAGAACTTCATAGCTTTTTGCAAGATTTTGGCGTGGAGGAGGGGCTTTGGAGCTGATCTATCATCCGAATTATGGGGCGGGCTTTTAGAGCAAAGTGAATGACAATATTTTTCCGGACTCAAAGGAAAAGTGAAATGCTGTAACATTTTGATTCTACGTATAAAAAGTCTTATGATAAAATGGAAAAATGATCTTTATTAAGGTGCATATGCAACATAACAAGACTATTTATTTCATTTGTCATGAGAAAATAAAAACTGTAAGAACCTATATAAGTCAATAGGATTTCTTTTCTAACCTGCATAGAAAATCTATGGTGATTTTTGGGTAAAAGAGATCTGGCGATCGTTTAATATTTCCTCGCCATGTTAAAAAATGCCAAAAAATGCATTTTCTTCTTTTTTCCTCTTGCTGACGAGCCGATATGACCCATATCAAATTTAGGATGGGGCTTCCCCCTCACCTAAGCCGATTTCGGCAGTTTTCTCCCTAAACTCGGGCCGCGTTCGTGAGGACGCGGCTTCATTTTTGCCCTTTGCTCTAAAGTGAGCTTCTCTGAAGTTTCTAGAGCAAGGTCAAAGCCGTATGATCCTAAAGTGCCCGCTAGAGCCTTTCACTTTTATATTGAATCAATGGAAAGGCTCTATAATCTTGTTTTTGCCGCAAAACGCATGGTTAAAGGGGCTGCCACTTTAACCAGCTTTGCTCTAGGGTCTGTTGAGATTCAAGCTTCCAATTTCTTCCTCAATGT
>DDLW01000020.1 GCA_002340345.1 Alphaproteobacteria bacterium UBA2562
TACCAAAAACCGCTGCCTTACCGCTTGGCTACGCCCCAATAAAATTTTAAGAAAATAGGCCTTATCGGCGAAAAAATCTGAACAGGCAATGGCCCGTCAATTTCGGTTCGGGGAACTTATGCGTTTCACGAAAGCGATGCAAGATAAAAATGCGCTAGGATCTATTTTTTTTCATCCTACACCTTCCAGACAGATTCGCGAAATGATATGAGCATAAAACCGCATGGGAATCTATTATAGGTTTTATAGCATTGTATCATTCTAAAATATATACGCGCGCGCCCAGCTTTCAGAAACAAATCTCTAAATCTTTTGAATTTTCCAGCGATCTGAATTATGAAAAGCATCTCCTTTTCGTTTCGCCCTTTTCTCACGGAGCATAGATCTGTGATCTCCATTGTTATTCCCGCCTATAATGAAGAAAATGCCATCACAGACACCGTGAAACAAGCCAGCGCTGTTCTGGACAAAGCGGGTTTGTCGCCTTATGAGATCATTGTCGTCGATGATGCTTCTTCAGATAAAACAGCGGACTATGCGCGTGATGCCGGAGCGAAAGTCGTCTCCCATGTGCAAAATTTTGGCTATGGCCGGTCTTTGAAGGACGGGATTAAAGCCGCCTCTTATGACATTATCGCCATTACCGATGCCGACGGCACCTATCCCATTGACCGTATTCCCGATTTGGTCACCGAGCATCAAAAAGGCTTCGATATGGCTGTTGGCACACGGACGGGGAAACATTACCGTGAGTCGGCTTTTAAGGCCCCTTTGCGGAAGATTCTGAAATATCTGGTGGAATTTGCGGCTGGCCAGAAAATTCCTGATATTAATTCTGGGTTGCGGGTGTTTTCGCGCAGCACGGTGCTGAATTATTTTCCACGTCTTTGTAATACTTTTAGTTTTACGACCTCTTTGACTCTTGCCTATATGCTAACGGGCCGCAGCGTTTATTACACAGAAATAGAGTATCATAAAAGAGTTGGCGCAACGAAAGTGCGTCTCTTCAAAGATGCTTTGCGGACCTTACATTATATTGTCCAAGCAATACTTTACTATGATCCCATCAAGATTTTTCTTATTCTTTGCGCTTTAACCATCCTTATGGGTATCTTTATGCTCGGACTGGGGATTCTATTACAAATCCATAGTGCTTTTCTTTTTGCCGTTGGCAGTCTTTTGGTTGCGATTGTGGTTTTTGCCTTGGGATTATTGGCCGATTTGTTAACGCAAATCCTGCGGAAATCCAATTAGATCATGCGCAAAACGCTCTTTTTCCTCCTCAAGCTTTCACTCTCTGCGATCCTTATGGGGGTCATTATTGACCAAGGCTTGGAAAGCCTTGACGAAAGCCAACAGAGCTTTCCAGCTTGGTCCGTCATTGTCACGGCTTTTGGTTTTTCCATGCTGACAGAGACTCTTGCCAGTCAAAGAACGCGTTTTATTGTGCAAGCGATTCGCTATCCCTTGTCTTTGCGTTTTAGCGTGTGGCTCCAATGTGTTTGTCTTTTTTTCAATATTGGCTTGCCGGGCGCCATGGGCGGCGATGCCATCAGAATCTTGGAATTGCGGAAAAAAAACATTCCCGTGCAAGAGAGCATCACAGCCCTGTTGTTGGATCGCGCCTTGGGGTTCTCGGTTTTGCTGTTTTTCAGCGCTCTTGGAGGATCCGCCATCCTCGCCGCTGGTGACGCGTCCAACTGGTTTCAATGGGTTTTGATTTTGGGCGGGCTTGGCCTTTTGGGCAGCCTTGCCGTTTTATTTTTGCTGCCTAAGCTTTTACATTCTTGGCAACATTGGCGTCCTGTTAGGCTTTTGCTCGATATGAGTGCAACGGCCTATCGCATGCTGAAGCATCCTTTCCAGGCCAGTTTTGCGATTCTTTTAGCGCTTGTGCTCCAGGTCAGCCAAGCCTGTGCTGTCTATTGGCTTTTGATCTCCCAGGGCCAAGAGATTGCTTTTCCCATTGTTTTGGCCGCAACCGCCATGGCGGTTTTGATCGGCACCCTGCCTATTTCCTTAGGAGGCTTTGGGGTGCGAGAGGGCGTTCTTGTCACGATTTTGGGGTTGGCTGGCGTGCCAGAAGGCATCGCGGTGATGACAGCTTTGCTGTTCGGTTCTTTCATATTGCTTTTGGCGCTGCCAGGTGGCTTATTATGGCTTTTCGGTCAAAGACCCTCGCAACATAACAGCCAGGGCTAAGCAGAGCCTAGGCTTTGTCCTTTTGGGACATCGCCGTCCTTTGGGCTGCTTTGCGGTAATAGAGCGCATTTTTCCTGGGTCAGGATATAGGATGAAATGCGCTACAGTCATCTGATCATCACATATGGGATCTCTTTATGCTGTCCTCTCTTCGTATTGCTGTTTTATTTCCTTGTTATAATGAAGAAACAGCGATTCCTTTTGTGATTCAAGAGTTCCAGGCTGTCCTTCCCCAGGCTGAAATTTATGTGATCGATAATAATTCCAAGGACAAAACAGCCGAAACCGCCCAGGAGGCTGGTGCCACGGTCCTCACGGTCAAGCAGCAAGGCAAAGGCCATGCGGTGCGGCGCGCTTTTGCCGATATTGACGCTGATATTTATGTTATGGCGGATGGGGATGGCACTTATGAAGCCGCAAAGGCCCCAGAAATGGTTGAACGCCTGATCGCAGAAGACCTTGATATGGTCGTTGGGATTCGCATCGACGAAGATGTCGAGGCCTACCGCAAGGGCCATCGTGCAGGCAATCGTTTGTTTAATATGACCTTGCGGGCTTTATTTGGCACCCAGTTTACGGATATTTTTTCGGGCTATCGAATTTTTTCAAAGCGCTTTGTCAAATCTTTCCCCGCCCTTTCCAAAGGTTTTGAGATTGAAACGGAATTGTCTGTGCATGCTTTAGTGGTTCATTCTGCCACGGCTGAGATCAAAACCCGTTATGGCGCGCGCATGGAAGGCAGCGAAAGCAAGCTTCAAACCTACCGTGACGGCTTTAAGATTCTTTGGCGATTGCTTTTGTTGGCGAAAGATCTGAAACCTCTTTTTGTCTTTGGTGCTGCGGCGATTGTCAGTTTTTTGATCTCTTTAGGGCTCGGGATTCCGGTGATTCTTGCGTTTTTAGAGACCGGTTTGGTTGAAAAACTGCCAACGGCGGTTTTGGCGGCCAGTTTAAGTCTTTTATCGGCGATGTTTCTGGTCTGCGGCCTGACCCTTTCGACGGTGAGTCGCCTGGGCAATGAACTGAAAAGATTGCATTATTTGCAACATCCTTCCCTGGGCGAAACCGCTCGTAAAAACCAAACCCAGCCATGAGGCTCTTTTCGGCATGGATGCTGCTCAGCTTCTCTTTAACACTTTGGCCCTGGGCTCGGCCTATGCCCTTGCCGCTTTAGGCTTTGTTTTGATTCTGAATAGCGTTGGCACCGTAAATTTCGCACAAGGCGATTTGGTGGTCGCTGGTGGCTATTTATCCGTCACCTTACTGTCTGTTTTTTCCACATTAGACGGGCAGAGCCTTTTATATACGCTTTTCGCACCTTTTCCTGGCATTTTGTTTTTGCCGATCATTATGGGGATCATGGGGGTTTTAGGGGCGCTGCTGTCTTTGGTGATCTATTTCCCCCTGCGATCACGACCGGTTGTCACGGTTTTTGTCAGCACCATTGCTTTATCGATTATTTTACGCAGCAGTTTTCAGAATTTGTTTGGCGGCGCTCCCCAAGCAGGCCCCCCCCTTCTCGATATGGATCATTGGGCCTATTTTTCTGAAATTCCCCCTTCGCAAATGGACAGCCAATCTTTTGGGGTCATTCTTGTGACGGGACTGTTGATGACCGCCTTGCATCTTTTGCTCACCAAAAGCCATCTTGGGAAACGCTTGCGGGCGGCGGCACAAGATCCAGCGATGGCGCGGGCGATTGGCATTCCTGTCCATAAAATGTTTCTCTTATCCTTTGCCCTCGCGACCGCTCTTGCTGCGACCGCTGGGCTTTTGCTCTCGAATCGTTATTTTGTCACGCCAGATGAAGGGGCTGTCTTGATGTTAAAAGCCTATATCGCCGTGACCATTGGCGGTTGGGGGCATCTTGGCGGGGCTGTTGTTGGCGCTTTATTGATTGCAAGTTTTGAAATTATTTTTGGCAGCGTGACCTCTCAGCCTCTGGCCGAAATTGCCCTTTATCTTTTTGTCCTCGGTCTGCTGTTCTTTCGCCCGCAAGGTCTTTTTGGGGAAGCTTTAGGACGGCGCGCATGATCCTAAAATCCTTGTTTTTCTTGCACTTGGCCAAGATCTTTAAGACAAAAGGGGCGGCTCTTGTCATTTTTGCTATAATCGGATGTTGGCCGTTTTTGTTCCATGATCCTTATAGCTTGCGGCTTTTTACCCTTGCCGGCATTCAGATTTTGTTGGTCTTAGGCTATCAATTGATCTTTGGTCATATTGGTGCGCTTTCCCTGGCCCAAGGCTGTTTTTTTGGTCTTGGGGCGTATATGGCCGGGATCCTTGCCCGCCAAACAGGTCTGGATTTTACGGTGATTGCCGTCTGTGCCATTGTTTTTCCCGGTCTTGTCGCGGCTTGCATCGCAATTCCCGTTTTACGGCTAGAGACCCATTACTTTGCCCTTGCCACTTTGGCGCTCAGCCAGATGGTTTTGATTCTCGGTTTAGAGTGGCAAGCCGTAACCGGTGGCGCAAATGGTCTCTCAGGGATCATAGGTCTTAATTTTTTTGGTTGGCCGGTCAGCAGAGGTGCGCCTTTTGCCTGGCTGGTTTGGCTTGCGGTTGGCCTGGGGGCGTGGTTGGTCTGGCTGATGACGCGCGGCTCTCACAGACACCGCCTGGCCCTCATCCGAGAGACCCCCCTGATGGCGAGTGCAATGGGGCTGGACCGCGACAAAATGCGCTTTTGGTTTTTTCTCGCCAGTGCCGGTTTTGCCGGATTAGCGGGAGCTTTTCACGTCTATAGCCAAACGGTTGTCTCACCTGCTGTGCTGCATTTTGATGTTCTGGTCACCTGCCTTGCCATGACTGTTATTGGTGGACAAACGCGGATTGCAGGTGCTTTTTTGGGCGGCTTGCTCCTCTTACATCTCCCAGAATGGTTTCGCTTTTTGGAAGGATGGGCTTTGTTCGCCTATGGGCTGGCGTTGCTTTTGGTGATTCTTCTGGCACCAGAGGGGATTTTCGGCCTGTTCGAGTGCGGATGGCGGCGTTTTTGGCGCTCTTTTTTTCCAGAACCAGAACAGTTTTCAGACCAGCCTGCGCCTTCCGTAAAGGCGCAAAACGACCCGCAAAGACCAGCTGTTTCCGCGCGCGCACAAGCGACAGTCCCAGAGAAACCGATTTTAACGGTCGAACATCTTTGTAAAAACTATGGCGGTGTCCAAGCTTTGCAGGATTTTGCCCTCACCCTCACCCCAGGTGAAATTGTTGGGCTGATTGGCCCGAATGGTTCTGGCAAGACCACGGCGATTAATCTTCTCTCTGGCCTTGAAAAAGCAGACCAAGGTGCGATCCATGTCCAGGGTCCCGATGGCGGGCGCAACAAGCCACGCATAGAGATGACCAAGATGGCCCCCTTCCAAAGGGCCCGTCTTGGTCTGCAACGCAGTTTTCAAACCCCTGAATTTCCAAAGTCTTTAACCGTGAAAGACTGCTTAACGGTTACTCTCCAGCAAGCCCCTTCCCTTTCGACCATCACGGGGGACAGGTCTAAACCGCCGGAGACGATCGATGCCTGTCTCGACTCTTTTCAGCTTCGGGCCTATCGCGACCATCTGTGCCACACCCTGCCCTTGCCTTTGATCCGACGCCTTGACCTGGCGCGCGCCCTGAGTGTGACGCCTTCACTTTTGCTTTTGGACGAGCCCGCCGCTGGGCTGCCGGCGCAAGATCTCCCTCTTCTCTCTTTCCATTTACGCCGCGCCGCTGACCAGGGATGCGCGATTTTAATCGTCGAGCATGGGATGGCTTTTCTGACGGCCATCACAGATCGTCTGCTCTGCCTTGATCAAGGCCGCCTCATTGCTGCCGGCACGGTGACAGAGGTTCTCCAATCATCCCCTGTGCAGCAGGCCTATTTTGGTCGGAAGATATCGTCATGACGGAAAACAGCATAAAGGACGGTTTGCAGCTTTGCTCTCTTACCATTGGTCATCGCGATCATGCGCTTTTGTCTGATCTGTCTTTTGGCTTAAAACCAGGGGAAATTTTTACCCTTTTGAGCGCCAATGGCATTGGCAAAACCACTTTGCTGAGAACGATCCTTGGCGAGATTCCAGCCCTCTCTGGGGAGATTTTTTGGCAAGGTCACGCTTTGTCCCCTTTGCCGACAGAAAAACGCCATAAACGCGGCCTCGGCTATTGCCCAGAGGGGCGAAGGCCTTTTGCCGCCATGACCGTGCAAGACAATCTCGATGTCGCAGGCCCTCCAACACGCAAAGAGCGTTCGCAAAAGCTTGAAGAGATTTTTGCACTTTTCCCAGCATTGCAACCCCATCGCCGCCGTCAAGCCTGGCAATTGTCAGGGGGGCAACAACAAATGCTGGCCCTTGGGCGGGCTTTGATGAGCAGCCCGCGCTTGCTGCTGCTTGACGAACCTTGCCAGGGTCTTGCCCCGGTCATTATCGAAGATTTGATGGCGGCGATCCGTAAAATTGCCGCCTCGGGCTGTGCGATTCTTCTTGCCGAACAAGATATTATGCGCAGCTTAACCTTGGCAGATCACATCTGCCTTCTCAATCGCCATGGCGTCCAACAAATCCTCGAAGGCGCCACTTGCACCGCAGAGATTTTGGAAAATCTCATCGCAAAAACATGGCAGGCTTAGGAGAATCGCGCTATAGCAAAGGCTCTTTCCTTTTTGAGACACTCCCTCTTTTGAGCATAAGGGCAAAACATGACTGACCAAAAAACCCCAGACAGCGTTGCGACCGCAGCGGCCCGTATTCTTCTGGAAATCAAGGCCGTTCACTTTTGCCCAAATGACCCCTTTACCCTCACGTCTGGGCGCAAAAGCCCGGTCTATGTGGATTGCCGCCGTATTATTTCTTTCCCCCGTGCCCGCGCTGCCTTGATGGATATGATGGTCCAGCGCATTTATGCAACGATCGGCTATGAATCTCTCGATGCCATTGCCGGGGGCGAAACAGCGGGGATTCCTTTTGCCGCCTGGATCGCAGAGCGTTTGGATCTGCCCATGCTTTATGTCCGTAAGAAGCCCAAAGGCTTTGGTCGCGATGCACAAATTGAAGGCGCGTTGCGTCCTGGCCAAAAAGTTCTGCTGGTTGAAGATCTGGCGACAGATGGCGGGAGTAAACTCAACTTCGTTGACGCCCTTCGCCGTGCAAACGCAGAGGTTTCCGACTGTATGGTGATTTTCCACTATGGGATTTTCCCAGCCAGCACCGCTGATCTGGCTGCAAAAGGCGTGTGCCTCCAGGGATTGGTCACCTGGTGGGATATGTTGGCGGTTGCAGCCCAAGACGGTCTTTTGCCAGAGGCGGACATTCAAGCCGTCCAAACTTTCCTAGAAAACCCTGAAAGCTGGGACTCAAAATCATAAAAAAGTTTTAGGGGATCTTAAGGGGCATTTTTCAAAATGCCCCTTATATATAGCAGCGCTGAAATTTATGCGGTTTTTTCTTTCGCCCACTCTAACATTGAAACAAGCAGTGTGCGCAACACGGGCTGAATAGACGCGGCAAGATCCGTGCGATAAGGACGCGCGCCTTTTTCTTCCATATAAGTTGCTTGCACCAATTCCATCTGGACCGCATGGATATGATGGGCCGGATCACCATAAGTGCGTGTGATATAGCCGCCCTTAAAGCGCCCATCAACAACGGCACTATAAGCCTCGGTTTGATGGCAAACATGGGAGAGCCGGGCGACCAATTCGGGACAAGCTGCCTGCCCATCTGCGCTGCCAAGATTGAGATCGGCCAATCGCCCTTCAAAAAACCGGGGCACTTCAGCGGGAATAGAATGGGCATCATAGAGCAAAGCCAAACCATATTGGTCTCGGATTGCCGCCAGCGTCTGACGCAAGCAATCATGGTAAGGTTGCCAATATTTTTGGATTCGGACCTGTTGTTCTGTAAGATCCGGGGCTTGACCAGAACGATAAATGGGTTGCAGATCAAAATCTGTCAGCGGCACCAGCTCGGTATTATTCTCGCCCGGATAGAGAACAGTGCCATCTGTCGGGCGATTCAGATCAATCACATAACGGTTATGGGTCGCAATCAAGATCCAAGCGCCTAACTCTTGCGCAAAATCATAAAGGCGATCCACATGGCGATCGGTATCTGGAAGGCAAAGGGCATAGTCCTCCATTCGCGCCCGAATCTCTGGCGGCACATAAAGCCCAGCATGTGGCACTGAAATCAGCAAAGGGCTGGACCCTGGCAGCAGTCGGAAAATTTCCATTAACGCACTCTCTTCATATAATATTCTTTTAAGAAGAGACCCCTTCTGATCAGGATGGAAGAACAAGACCATAAATTAAAGCAAAGGCTAAATTCTGTCTCGTAAAAATTGATGTCTTCCAAAGAGATCACCTATGCCATGTTACAAGCGGTCGATGTCTCTCTTGCCCCATTGCCCATAAAATGTCTTTTGAGATCGCGAGACTGTAACAGTGTTGTGGTAAAGTTCTAGCTTGCATGAGGCCAAAAGCCTTCAAATGGATTGCATTTATCATAAACACAAAATGTCTTATCGAACGCTGTTGAACAGTGCTCATGGGCATAAAACCATCTTGACACGCAAAAGAGATGGGCAGGGAGATGTGGTCATGAAAACCGAACGCGCGGGGCATATGAAAACAGCAATCGCTGGCCGCATGAAATCTGCTCTCAGCAAAACTCTCCAAGCTGCCCAGGCGGCAAAAACAGGCCGCAAACACCCCGGTAAGCTGATGTCCCTGGCCCAGGGTGAAACAGATCTTGAAAAAACAGTTTTAGACGCTGTCCAGAGCCCTCATGACCCTTTACTTACCCGTCGTTTCAAGCGCCCAGAAGGGCTGATCCGTTTGCGCCGTCGCGGCAAAACAGACAAAACACAAAACACTTTGCTTTCTACAAAGACCGAGACGCCGACGGATAGCCCTGAAAGCGCCTCTTTATCCAAGGCACAATGGGAAAAGGATGTGGCCCTTGTCCTCATGAGCCTCGATAAGCTGACAGCCGCCTCTTTCCGCGCTTCCTCTATTGGTCAGAAGACCACAGTGCGTGTGCCTGATCCTTATACGGCCTCTGTCTTTCGTGCGGTCCTTGAACAAAGCCGTCAAAGTCGCAAAACAGACCGCCTTATAACCGTCGAAGTCTCGAAAGACTAGACCATTTCGCTTGTAAAGATTGGCCTTTGCTCTCAAGTCGTCTGTTAAGAGTTCGCAACTCTTTGAAATAATTTTATTTTCTGGGGTTTGCGAATATCCAAATCCGTAAGAAATTGGCCTTGGGCCTGGTCTTTGTTGCGGATTTTTTCTGCACTTTAGGCTGGATTGATAACCACAATCGTTATTCTCTATAGACCTCTTTTGGCGATGGTTGAGGAGACAAATCATGCGGCCACGGAAAGGTAAAGTAACTGGCCGTGATGACATGTTTCGAGCGCGGTTGGACCAAATCATTGATATACACCACGCGTTGGTTTTGCGTGCCCAATGGACTGACTGGGACCGAATTGATGACGATATCGCCGATGCCTTCGTCGCGACAAAAGGCCAGTAAGCGGTGCCAACCCGCTTCATGATCGGGCTGATGCTGCTGAAGAAAATCTTGGGGGCTGTCAGACGAAGCCGTTTGCGAACACTGGGCGACAAACCCCTATTCAGAGCAAAAGCCAAAAGGATCATTTTATCCTTTTGATCCGTTTTGCGACAAAAGCAAAGACAGAAGACCTCTGCATAAT
>DDLW01000179.1 GCA_002340345.1 Alphaproteobacteria bacterium UBA2562
ACATTGAGGAAGAAATTGGAAGCTTGAATCTCAACAGACCCTAGAGCAAAGCTGGTTAAAGTGGCAGCCCCTTTAACCATGCGTTTTGCGGCAAAAACAAGATTATAGAGCCTTTCCATTGATTCAATATAAAAAAGAAAGGCTCTAGAGTCATTCGCGACTTAGGCTTGATCGCGAATGACTCTAGCTGTTATTCAACGCGGCCCACATCTCTTGATCGCGCTCGGCGGTCCAAATTTGAGGACGCACCATGCCACCGGCTTCATCATAAGCACGCGCCACATCAAAAGGCATGCAATGTTCGTAAATGACCCAATCGCCATATTTTGGGTCCATGATCGCTTTCGTATCATCAAAGCTTTCTTTGAGGCTTTTCCCGGCCGCGCGGCTTTTCTTGGCTGTCTCATAAAGATCGGTCAAAAAGGCTTGGGTTTCTGCCATGGCTTTTTCGCACATCTCTGGCGTCATCAGGGCATCGCCGCGCCCTGGAACCAACTTCTCCGGCTTCAAAGCCCGTAACGCCTCCAAAGTGGTGGGCCAGTCTGTAAGATGCGCATCGCCCGTATAGGGTGTGGCGCCAAATTCGACCAAATCGCCGGAATAGAGAATTTTCTGGTCAGGGAGCCAGGCGATGGTATCGCCTTGGGTATGCCCTTTCCCAGGCGACCAGATTTCGACGGGGCGGTTGCCAAGATCAATGGTTATTTTGCCCTCAAAAACCAGGCTTGGCCAAGTGAGGCCGGGAATGGTGTCTGCGCCTTCGAAGAGGCGGGGAAAGCGGCCTAATTCACTTTCATAATCTTGCTGGCCGCGCTCGACAATCATTTCATAGGTGAGGCGAGAGGCAATAATATTCTCTGCTTGATAGCCGGCAGCGCCTAAAACGCGTACCGCATGATAATGGCTCATCAGGATATATTTGATAGGCTTATCGGTAATTTTACGAATATGTTCCAGGACATGCTGTGCCATATGGGGGGTTGCTTGTGTATCAATCACCATGACCCCGTTATCACCGATAATGACCCCTGTGTTGGGATCGCCTTCTGCGGTATAGGCGTAAGCGCCGTCGCCGAGCTGTGCGAATGTAACGGTTTTCTCGCCGAGATCACCGGTTGATGCAAATGTTTTGGTCATGACTCTTTTGTCTCCATTGGGCATGCCGTCAGTCCAGATAAGTCTATGTGAACTGTATAGTCTATGGCAAAGGCAAGAAGAAAAAGTCTTCCCTCTTCTCCTAGGCAAAGAAGGAAGACTCTAAGTTTTGAGGGATCGCGAGAACGATGTTTTTTACCTTTTGTTAGGCGCCGCTTTCTGCGCAGGCGATGGCCATGGCCTCTTTCAGAACAGCCTCATCACCAATATGGTTTGAGAGCAAAAGAATAAGTTTGCTATTCACCCTTTGGCTTTGGTCTTCTGAGAGATCGCGGTGGCAATCGATCAAGCTTTGGTAAAAACGATCGGGATCGGCGATATTGGGTTTTGTGTTGAGAGCCATAATTAAGAAGCTCCTTTGTCGTCGGTGAACGGAGAAGAAGGCGGATTTACAGACGGCATGTGGCACGGTTCAAGGCCGTGGCAATTTTGTCTTTGTCAAAAGACCGCCACCGGGCTGCGACATGTTGATCTGGGCGAATGAGATAGGTGGTCCCATTCTTACCATCATAACGTTCGGTCAGTCTGCCTTTGCTATCTTCGAAATCTTTTCCGACAACAAGAATATCGCAAGGAATGCCATCGATATCTAAGGTGTCAATGGCAGGAGCATCGCCAAAAGTAACGACAGAAAAGCGCTCGCCGATTTGGTTCAAGAACCAACCCTCTTGATTGTCTTTGCGGATGGGGGCATCGGCGCAATTGGTCCCTGGCTGCATTTTTCCCGCAAAAGCCTCTTCGTCAGGGGTGTTCAGGCTGCTCTTTTCATAAGGTGTTGGCATGGACAGACGGCCCGAATTGACAAGTGGGCGGGCAAATTCATGCTCTTTGGCCAAAGCAAGCACCGCATCGCGGAAAAAGGTCGAGCATTTGCTTTTGGGGGTGATAAAATCAGTGGATTGGGTGGAATGTTTTAGATTGTCCGCCGCCGCAAAAACACGTTCTTCGCTATAGCTGTCTAAAAGCGCCTCTGGTGCTTTGCCATCGCGCACCAGCTTGAGTTTCCAGGCAAGATTGTCAATGTCTTGTACCCCTGTATTGGCCCCTCTTGCGCCAAAAGGAGACACTTGGTGGGCGGCGTCTCCTGCGAAAAAGACCCGTCCACAGCGGAAATCATTCAATTGACGACATGCAAATTGATAGACGCTGACCCATTCCAGCTCGAACTCTGTGTCTTCGCCCAGCATGGCTTTCAGACGCGGAATGACTTTTTCGGGTTTTTTCTCTTCTTCAGGATCGCTGTCCCACCCAAGCTGGAAATCGATACGCCACACATTGTCAGACTGCATATGGAGCAGGACAGATTGATTGGGGTGGAAGGGCGGATCAAACCAGAACCAACGCTCGGCTGGGAAGTCTGCCTTCATGACAACATCTGCGATGAGAAAGCGGTCTTGGAAAAATTGGCCTTCAAAGTCTAAGCCAAGCATTTTCCGGGTATCAGAATTGGCCCCGTCACAGGAGACAACATAGTCGGCTTCGACTTGATAGACGCCATCGGGGGTTTCCACTTGCAAGACAACATGGTCTGCTTCATTGCGAAGGGAAATGACTTTTGATTTCCAGCGCAGATCGACGCGGTCTCCGAAATCTTTACAGCGCTCGATCATATATTCTTCGAGATAATATTGCTGCAAATTGATAAAAGCCGGGATTTTATGATCTTCTTCTGGGAGCAAATCAAATTGATAGACAAGATCATCTTGGCGAAAAACTTTGCCAATTTTCCAAATGACGCCTTTATCAATCATGCGCTGGCCACAGCCGAGCCGATCCCAAATCTCTAAAGGCCGCTTGGCATAGCAGACAGCCCGCGACCCGACACTGACCGTGTTATTGTCATCGAGGACAACAACAGGAATGCCTTGTTGGGCAAAATCTAAAGCCGTTGTGAGGCCAATTGGACCCGCGCCGATGATAATGGCAGGGTGGCGCTTTACGACACCGTTTTTTTGCTCATCAGATTGGGTGTAGGGGAATTCTGGATACTCATATGTTTGAAGCATAGTGAGAACGTCCTCCCGTTCAAAGGGGCTTTGTTTTTGGCTCTTTGCCAGCAGAAAATGTTTTTTCTGATGGCATGAGCTCTTGTCTTCTTATTTTTTATTTTGAAGGGTCTGTTGTCTCATAAGCAGAGACAGTTTGGTCAATAGCACCGAAAATCGAGTCCCCTTGGGGGTCTTTCATTTCAATACGGATATGGTCGCCAAATTTCATAAAGCTTGTTGTTGGCGCCCCTGTTTGGATGGTTTCGATCATGCGGATTTCAGCAATGCAGCTATAGCCACGCCCACCCTCGGAGACCGCTTTTCCGGGGCCACCGTCTTGTTTGTTGGAGACCGTGCCAGAGCCGATGATGGCGCCCGCCCCTAAAGGACGTGTTTTGGCGGCATGGGCAACCAATGTGGGAAAGTTAAAGGTCATGTCTTCCCCGGCCTCGGCACAGCCAAAGGCTTTATGATTGTAAGAGACGAGCAGGGGAAGATGGAGTTTGCCCTCGCGCCAATGTTCGCCTAACTCATCAGGTGTGACACAGACAGGGGAAAAGGCGCTGGACGGTTTTGATTGGAAAAAGCCAAAGCCTTTTCCAAGTTCAGCAGGAATAAGACCGCGCAAGCTGACATCATTGACCAACATGACCAATCGAATGTGATCGGCCGCTTGGCTTGGGGTGGCGCCCATGGGGACGTCGCCTGTGATGACCGCAACTTCGCCTTCAAAATCAATCCCCCAGGCCTCTGAGGCCATGGGAATATCCTCTTGGGGGCCAAGAAAAGCGTCAGATCCGCCTTGATACATCAGAGGATCGGTCCAGAAGCTGTCTGGCATTTCAGCATTTCTGGCTTTACGCACCAATTCCACATGGTTGACATAGGCAGACCCATCCGCCCACTGATAGGCGCGGGGCAGGGGAGAACAACAGTCTTGTTCTTTAAAAGCCCGGCTGTCTGCGGCAGAGCCTTGATTTAAGTCTTGTGAAAGAGACTCTAGAATGGGTTTTGCCACATCCCAATCGTCAAGGGCAGCCTGTAAAGTTGTATAAGGGGCCGGGGCTGGGCAACATGTCTGTAAATCACGCGAGACAAGGACTAAACATCCATCGCGCTGGCCATTTTTAAGGCTTGCAAGTTTCATAAGAAAACATTCCGTTTAAAAGACAGAAAATGGGTGTGGGAGCGTTTTTAAACGTTTTTGTTCTCTTCTATGAATTCTTTTTCATGCATCCAACGCGCATGTTCTGGTGCTTTTTTCGTTTTTGACCATTCTGTGAGCATATCCCATTTGACATCATCCAAACGTTGGCTCATTTCAGGAGTATTGGTGTCGACAGCAAGCTCTAAGCGATGGCCGCTTGGATCGAAGAAATAGATGGATTGGAACAGGGTATGGTCTGTTGGGCCGACGACCTCAATACCATCGGCTTCGAGTTTTGCCTTGATCGCTATCATGTCGTCCATGCTGTCGAGTTTCAGGGCGAGATGTTGAACCCAATCTGGGGTGTTGGGGTCTTTGCTCATTTCAGGAGAATTGGGGATTTCGAAAAAGGCTAAAATATTGCCGGCCCCAGCATCGAGGAAAATATGCATATAGGGATCTGGTTCTTTGGTTGAGGGCACTTGATTTTCAGCGATGGCAAGGACAAAACCCATATCGAGATATTTCTGGTACCACTTAACGGTTTCTTGTGCATCTTTACAACGATAGGCCACATGGTGAATGCGCTGAATAGTCATAATTTGATCTTCCTAAAGAATAAATACCATAGAGCGAGTGGTTCGGCCCCTTTGTTTTATGAATATTCTTTTGGGTCCGGGCGGTTTTCGTCTTTCTTGTTGGCGGGTTTTGTTCGATTTTACCACGCTTTCTGTTTTGGATTATTAGTTACAAAAGAAACTAAATCAAGAAATTTTTGGTCCCGTATGTATAATTTATAAGATATTCAGGATCTAAATTTTCTGCTTTTCATACGGTATTTCTCTATAAATATATGTAAAATAATAACTTAATGAATGGAAAATTAAAAGGGAAGAGACTTGAAATTATCATAATTTCAAAGCATAATAGTTTCACTGGTAATGGAATTGCGATTTTATGTCGGGCTTATGTCTCACGCGATGATTTTGCGAAACGGTGGCTCTCTTGGAAAATCTCAATATAACTTTTTGCGTCTCTTCTGAATCGATAGAAATGCTGTATAGAGCAAGGTCAAAACACTGTGATCGCAAAGTGCGCCCAGGAACTCTTGTGGATCCTTGCGCTCTATTTTCAATTTTATGGCCAAGCGGTGCGGGAAGGCCCCCTTCATCCCACATTGCCCCATCATCAGAAAGGTAAGGCGATTGTCCCAGGAGAGCGAAGCCAAAGATTTCGTCCTGAATAAGTTCTTTCCTTATAAAGTTCGGACTTTCTACCGTGCTGTCAGCGATGCCGTCAAAAATGTCTATGTCGAGCGTTTCGGATTGGGCATTTTCGAATGGCGGACAATGGCCGTCTTAAATGAATATGAGCCTCTGCCCGCAAAAGAAATCGTCGCACGGTCCAGCCTTGATAAGGTCAATGTCTCTCGGGCGATTGCAGGCTTGCAGAAAAGTAAATTACTCGAACGCCATATCGACCCAACAGATCGCCGCCGTGTGCTTTTGCGCTTGACCCCAAAAGGCAAGAAAACCATGAAAGAAGTCGTGCCCTTGGTCTTGGAAGTCGAAAAACAAGTTCTGTGCGGCCTCTCTCAAGAAGAACGAGAACAGCTTTTATCTCTTATGGCAAAAGTAGAACGGAATGCTCTGCTCTTAGAAAAACAGGAATAGCCTGATGCAATTATATAGCTATTGGCGAAGTTCTGCTGCCTATCGGGTCAGAATCGCCTTAGGCCTCAAAAATATTCCCTTTGAAATGATCCCGATCCATTTGGTCAAGGAGGGCGGCCAGCATTTGCAAGAGTCTTACGCAGCTTTAAACCCGCAAAAGCTGGTGCCAATCTTACAGCTCCCTGATGGGACAGTGCTGACCCAATCCATGGCGATCTTAGAATATCTGGAAGACGTTTTTCCAGACCCAGCACTCCTCCCAAAAGCGCCTGAAGATCGCGCTTTCGTACGGAGCTTATGCCAAATCATTGCAAGTGATATCCACCCCATCAACAATCTACGCGTTTTGAGGTATCTCACGGGGCCTTTGGCGCACGCGGACTCTCAGAAAACAGACTGGTACCGCCATTGGATTCACGTTGGCTTTGATGGCTTTGAAAACATGCTCAAACAAAGGGTCGGGCAACACAGCTTTTGCTATGGGACAGCCCCAACTTTGGCCGATGTGTGCTTACTGCCGCAAATTTACAATGCCGCACGTTTCGAAGTCGATATGACGCCTTACCCCTTGATCCAAAAGATCGCCACTCACTGCCATGCGCTCTCTGCCTTTGAAACGGCAAGACCAGAAAATCAGCCCGATGCAGAATAGGTTTTTTCCCTGATTTTGAGCATAATCATAAGCGCCATCCCCAAGGCAACACAGCCTGCGGCCAAGTAAACAGCAAGGTCATAATTGCCAAATGTCTCCGCTAAGATCCCTGTGAGGGCGGGGGCAAGGATTTGCGCCACACCATAGGACAAGGTGAGTTTCCCCATCAATTTCGCAGGCTTGGTGGGGTAAAAACGCCCAGCCATCGCAAGGACAAGACTGACACAGCCGACAAAGGTTCCCCCATATAGCAAAGCACCCAAAAGGGCTGAGGTAAGATCTGTAAATAAAACAGGAAGAAGAATCCCAATCACTTGAATGCCATAGGCATAAATCAGGGCATGCACGGCGCCAAGGGCGCGGGCTAAACGATCCCACAAGACAGCGCTGCCCGCCGCCGCAAGCCCAATCATGAAAAAGATGAAGGCTCCTTGGCCGTCCATACCGGGTTGGCGTTCAATCAGAGCAACGATAAAGGTGGCATTGACCACAAAGCCATAGCCGGCGCAAAAGTAAGCAGCCAAGAGCAGAAATAAGAAAGTGCGGTGCGGGGGGCGATCTTCTAAAACTTTTTGGGATGTCTGAGACGGCAATTGCCTTGGTTTTGGCAGCCAGAACCATGCAGGAAGAAACAGCAAAACACCAAGAAGGGTGAAGCCAACCCATTGCGCGTCCCAGGAAAAAGTGAAAAAGCTCATGCCTTGCACCATAAGCGCAGCCAGACAAATCCCAATGCCAACGCCTGCAAAATGAACGCCCAGCTCTCCTCGAAAGTGATGCCGTAACAGCCAATTGAGAATGAGGCCGCTCGCCAGCAGCATAGAGCCCGCACTGCTGAGGCCCGCAAAAAAACGCAAAAAAGCCCAAAGATAGAGATTATCGACAATGGCCATGCCAATCGTGGTCACTATCGCTGTGATCAAGCCCCAGCGATAGAGGGTATCTTTGGTCTCAAGATTGGTGATGGATGCGGCAATAAAAGCCCCAAGCATATAGCCACTATAGTTAATTGTCGCCAGCCATCCGCCAGAAACATCATTTAAGGAGGTTTGATCTTGCATGATCGGTAAAAGAGGGGTGTAAGCAAAACGCGCAATGCCCAGACAGAGTAATTGCGAACAAAATCCAGCAAGCAGGACTCTCATTCTTTGCTGTTTTGACGCAAGCTCTTCATTGTGTGTGGGAGCTGAAGAAGGGCTGGGCATGGGGTTTCCTTAAGGTCGAGAGCAAAGGGCAAAAGGATCAGTTTATCCTTTGGCGCCGTTTTGCGGTGAAAACTTTAGAGCGCAAAGGGCGAAATTCTTTTCGCTTGCGCGAAAATGGGCGACTTTTTCGAGAAAAAGTCTCTCAAAAAGCTTTTTTCTCGGTGTTTTTACCAGTTGGTATAAACAAAAAATACTATGGCATCTTTCCATGAAAATTGACATCGTTTTTCAGGCTTTGCGAGAAGCATTGCACACAGCCTTTTAAACGGCTTATGGTGGTCTGCATACCATGATTTATTGTGCGGGAATTTATGTAATGATCTACAATCTTGGCAAAAAAAGACGATTGTCTCTCGCTTTATTCTGGGTCAGCCTAGGTCTTCTCACAGGCTGTTCAACAGGGCCATTCTATGCGGGCCCAGTGTTGAAGCGCGAAGTGTTGAGGAGCCAACCAGCGGCCAAGATGTATCCAATGCCAGCGCAAGCCCCGGTCACTGCGGGAGAAAACTATGCGCCACCTGCCGAAAATCCCATTGAGCAAGTTTTGAAAAATCCCGTTTCAACCTTCGGGGCGGATGTGGACAGTGCCTCCTACAGCAATGTCAGGCGTCTTTTGCAAGCTGGCCTGAAACCACCCAAAGGGGCTGTTCGTGTTGAAGAATTTATGAATTATTTTGACTATGAATGGCAAAAACCGTCTTCTGGCACACGGCCTTTCCATGTTTCTCTCGAAGTGGCGCCGACGCCTTGGAATTCGCATACGCATCTCATGGCTGTTGGGATGAAAGCCTTCCAAGTGCCGCAAGACCAACGCCCGCCCGCCCATCTGGTCTTCTTAGTTGATGTTTCAGGATCGATGCAGGCGGAGAATAAGCTCCCACTTGTCATTAAAAGTTTAAAACTTTTGCTGGGGTCTTTGGAGGCGAAAGACCGGATTTCTCTTGTGACCTATGCGGGGACATCGAAAACCCTTCTGAAAGCCGTGCCAGGGGACGATAAAGCAGCAATTCGATCCGCTTTAAGCTCTTTAAATGCAAGCGGTGGCACCAATGGCGGGGCTGGGATTGAAACCGCTTATGATCTTGCGGAAACCCATAAAATGGCGAATGGCATTAATCGGGTGATCTTGGCCACAGATGGGGATTTGAATGTTGGCCTGACCGACTTTGACCAACTTATTGAACTGATTGAGGCAAAAAGAGAAAAAGGCGTAACCTTGACAACAATTGGGGTCGGTGATGGCAATTATAATGACCATCTGATGGAACAATTGGCGGATCACGGAAATGGCAATCATGCTTATATCGATAGCTTTGCCGAAGCCCATAAAGTCTTTTCCCAGGAATTGGTGGGGACGCTGTTAACCGTTGCAAAAGACCTTAAGATCCAAGTGGAATTTAACCCTGCAACCGTCGCCGAATATCGGCTTATTGGCTATGAGAATCGTCTCCTTGCCACCGAAGATTTCCGCAATGATAAAGTCGATTCTGGGGACATCGGGGCGGGCCATAGTGTGACAGCCCTTTATGAGCTGGCTTTTGTGGGCAGTGAAGGCCAGATGTTCCCGTCTCTGCGCTATCAAGCCAGCCATAACGCTGCGGGTGGTGACCATGCCCAGTCACAAAAGGCCGGTGCCCATAAGGATGAGCTGGCTTTGGTGCGGCTGCGCTATAAACATCCCAAGACAGACCAGGCCGAAGAGCTGAGCTTTCCTGTGCAGAAAAAAGAGACCAAGGCGACTTTCACAGCGGCCAGCGAAGATTTTCGCTTTGCGGCCAGTGTCGCGGCATTTGGGCAAAAATTGAAGGGCGGCACCTTCACAAAAGACCTGACATGGAAGGATATTGAAGACCTTGCCCGCCAGTCCCGTGGCGAAGACCCCCATGGCGACCGTACCGGTTTATTGGGTCTTATTCCTCTTGCCATGGCGTTAGAAGACGAAGGACAGCGATAAGAAGAGCAGGCTGGCTCAGGGATAGCCTCCAGGAAAAGGGATCCCGGCCAGCGTGGCTCTATTCAGATGGGGTCGTATAAAAAGAGTGCGAATCGTCGACGATATGTGACCAGTCTGTTGTCGGCAGTTCCAGCAGAGGAATGGCCAGCATATTGCCCACAGCCGCAACATTGTTGCGGGCATCTACAGAAAGATGCGTAAAACTGACATTGACGCCAATAATCGCAACGCACAGCATGACATTGCCAATCGCAGCAGAGAAGGCGATTCGCTCGGTCGCAGCTTTCCTTTGCGTGGCAATCAACAAAAGACTGTCAATACCATAGCAAACAAGAAATAAAGCGCCTGCAGCGGCAAGGGTTTCAACCCAATAACTCTTGAAAAGGAAGGGGAGGCCCATTTGCGACAGAAGCGCAACAGCATAAAGAGACAGCAAAAAACCAATAAATAAAGGAAGAAAACTTTTCCAAACAGGTATTTTGGCACCGCTGGATAAAATCAGCAATTTGATAATAAGAAGAGGCAGACCCAGTAATAACATTGGCACGACAAGAAGAGAAAGTACCTCGCTGTCCTGCTTTTCTGTCGCTTCTGTCGGGGTGGTTTGCCAAAAACTCTGTATTGCTTCGGCAAAAGCAACATCTATCGTAAAAAATGTAAAAATAAAAACAAAGAATAAGACACCCATAGCGTGGCTTAACAATGACAGGATGTGGCTTTTATGATTTTGAACAGAGTGCTGATGCTGTTTCATGATAAAAGCCCTCTTATAGCAAAGCGCGTTAAAGTGGAAGCCCCTTTAACCATGCGTTTTGCAGTAAAAACAAAGACAGAGAGCCTTTCATCTGATTCAGAAGAAACGTGAAATGCTCTAAGACCAACCGACAAAAAGAGAACTCTATAGCCGCCCGGTTAAGCCTGTGCGGCGTTTGAGCAAAAGACTAGCCGTTAAGCCCGTGCGGCGCTTGAGC
>DDLW01000194.1 GCA_002340345.1 Alphaproteobacteria bacterium UBA2562
CATTATGCAGAGGTCTTTTTGAGTATTTCTTCTTATAAAACATGTAAAATCACCAAACACATAATAGATTTATAAGAGATAATACGCGCTTGTTTCTTCTTATGGTGAGTGAAGCCTTATTTTATATTTTAAAATATTTTATTTAACATTTTAGATTTTCGATATTTATTAAGACATATAAATACACTTCATAGGGTTTAGGTCTTGCAGCCTAGATATGACGTTAAAAGCATGGAATGTAGGGACTGAAGTGCAGAGTGATCTTGGGTGAGATCATTTTATGTGGGTTTTAGAATTTCCGGGGGAGAGGGAAAATGGCACACCATATCCAAAATGTGGATGAGATGCTTGTCCGTGTCGTGGCCGCACCAGGCACGAAAAGTGATATTTCTGTCTCCGTCGATGGTGATGTGACGGTTCTGAATGCGGGTCCCAATAGCTTTGATTACAAGTTTGACTTTGAAGGGAATCCTGGGCTCGGCGAAGGCGGGGTGCGCGTCTCAACAGGGGCGGGCGCCGACCAGCTGTCTTTCAGTGGGTCAAGTAGCGATGCGGCGAGCACAGAGGCAAGTCAAGTCGTTGTCGAAACAGGCGATGGGGACGATCGCATCCAAGCCAGTCGCAGTGACAATGCCATGACGTTAAATGGCGGCGCTGGCAGTGATTTTATTCGCGGCGGCAGCGGCAATGATGTGATTTATGGCGATGGTGTCAATGGCAATGACTTCCACACCATCGAAGCGGTCTTTGGCGGCAATAAAAACAATCCCACCAATAGCAGTTCAGAAGTTACCGTCACAGGCTTTCGCGCCGGTGAGAGTTTAGAGGATGCGAGCGCCGATAAAATTGGCGGTCATAACAAAGGCATTGGGGTCAAAGCGGCACAAGCGGATCGGCCCTCTATCAAACAAGAAACAGGCTATGACCCTGTCATCCAACAGTCTGAAGGGGTGGTTTTCACGCTGGATAAGGATGCAGCTTTTGCCAGCTTTGACTTAAGCTATTTCTTTTCGAAAAAATCCGGGGCCGATATTTGGCATAATGAAACCGGAAAATGGTCCGTCTATGACAATGGTCACTTGGTGAAAACGGGGACCTTTACCGCAGATCAAGCCAATGGCAAATATGTTTTAGAAATTCCTGAAATTGCCGGGGGCAATCGGTATTTCGATAAGGTGGTCTTAGAAGGCCTGCCCTATGAGATGGTGCAAAAAGGCGATAAGGCCTTTGATCGCACATATAATCATGGCGAAGATTTTGACAGCTCAGATTTTCTTGTGAAAAAAGCGACGTTTGAAACTGTGGGCCATGATCGGCTCCATGGTGGCGCGGGCGATGATCAAATCTTTGGAGGCTATGGCCATGATCGCATCAGCGGTGGCGAAGGATTTGACATCCTTGATGGCGGCAAAGGCAGCGATTGGCTGATCTATAATGACGAACCGGATACGGGAGAGCTGTTCACCCTCGAAGATGAAGGGCTCGATGACGCGGCCTTGCATGAATATGATGGCGTGCGGGTCTCTTTGCACGAAGATTATAAAGATTTGAATGCCGGGGGTGCTGAGAAAGACACTTATAGCAATTTCGAACATCTCCAAGGCTCAAACCGTGCCGATATGTTGATGGGAGATGATAAAAATAATGTCATCCAAGGTTTGAATGGCCAGGATACCCTTGTTGGATTGGGGGGACGGGATAATCTCCAAGGCGGCAATGGGGATGATGTCCTTTATGGCGACAGCATCACAGGCGAAGGCGGCAGCCATGATCGGCTTTATGGCCAAAATGGCAATGACAAGATGTTTGCAGGAGGGGGCAATGACTGGCTTGTCGGCGGTCATGGCCAAGATTTCTATGATGGCGGTGCGGGATATGACTGGGCGCAGGTCATAGGCTCAGAACAGGTTGTGATCGATCTCGCCAAAGATACAATTTTCAATGATGGCTATGGCTTCGAAGAAACCATTGTCAATGTTGAGCATCTCCATACGGGGGGTCATGATGACATTCTTTATGGGGACGAGAAGAATAACCGTATCGATGCAGGCTATGGCCAGAATATTGTTGATGGTCGCGAGGGCATTGACACCATTGATTATCACTACCATGCCAATAGCAATATCACAGTGAATCTTGAGGAAGGGTATGGTCGCACGACCTATCGCGGGAAAGATCATGTTGATACCTTGAGCAATTTCGAAAACGTCTTCGGCGGTAAAAAAGACGATATTCTCATCGGCGATTCCGGTGCGAACCGCTTGGATGGCTGGTATGGCGATGACATTTTGTATGGCGATGCCCCTTCAAAGACTGATGACGACGACGATAATGATGATGATAATGATGACGACGATAACGTCTTAAGACCTTAGGAGTATAGAAAGGCCTCTTTTGACGATGACGATGACGATGCCTCAGATGGCGACGATGATGACGATGATGATTCCTCAGATAACGACGACGATGACGACTCCTTAGACGATGACGATGACGACGATGATGCCTCTTCAGATCCCGAGGTAGGGGGGGATGATCACCTCTATGGCTGGTATGGCAAAGACGTACTCTATGGCGGCGGCGGTCGGGATTATCTGGATGGCGGCCACCAAGAAGACAAGCTCGATGGCGGGACCGGGGCTGATCGTCTCTATGGCAATCATGGCGATGACATCCTGATTTGGGATGATGAAGATATCACGGATGCTGGTAGCGGCTGGGTCTATCATGGTGGTCGTGGTTTTGACATTCTGGATGGCCGTGGCCTTGATGGCCCGACGGCAGAACTTGATTTCAACACGGTCGGTGGCCGGATTCAGCAGATCGAAGCGGTTCTTGGCGATGGCTCCCAAGCGGCGATGGTGAGCTTGGAAGAGATTGTCAATGAAAGTGATAGCGATGATCTCCATAACAGAGATCATGTCGATCCTTTCGATGACAGCTTTTTGGCCCTTGGGATTGAGGATCTGACGGTATTTGGCCGGGATGGCAATGGTTCGGGGCAACAATGGGTCCTTCAGTCCGCTGTGGCGGGGGCGGATCTCGACCGCGCCATCCAGCAAGAGCTGATCGATGCCGGTATTAGTTATGAACCAAGCGACCTGAATGCCTTTATCTTCGGCAAAGGCGATATCGAAGTCACGATTTGGACAGATCTGGACAGCATCACCTATGACAGCAACCGTGATAATGATGGTATTTTCTCTGTCTAAATGAGATGAAAAAGTAAAGAAAAGGTTTCCAAAGGACATGTCCTTTGGTCGCCGAAGGCAAAACTGAGGGCATAGTTTGTCAATCCAAGGCAGCGTGTGTCCTCAGTTTTTTTGTGTTTTTCGAGCGCGCTTCCCTGACGGCATTGTGCTTTGCTCTGGCCTTGTTCTCAGAAAAGCAATAAGCTAAGGCAAACACCCTTGTGATCGGTACCCTTTAAAGGACGATCAATCCTGAGATACATGGAGAGAAAATGACCGCTGCTGGAGAGGAGGCTTGCCCAAGCCACTTTATCGATTTTGTCCGCACGCTGCCAGACATCACCCGTCCTCTGGCGCAGAAACATTTCCGGACAACTTTAGAGGTTGATGATAAAGAGGATGCAAGCCCGGTGACCATTGCAGATCGTGCGATTGAACAGGCTCTACGCACGAGGATTAGCGAACATTTTCCAGATCATGGTCTGTTAGGTGAAGAATATGGCCAAGAGCGAGGGGATGCTCCTTATTGTTGGGTGCTCGACCCGATTGATGGCACAAAATCCTTTGTCACCGGCAAGCCAACATTTGGCACTTTGATCGCGCTTGCCCATCATGGGGTGCCTATTCTTGGGGTCATTGACATGCCCGCGCTCCAGGAAGTGTGGATCGGTGCTGTGGGACATGGCACGGAATGGAATGGCCAGGCGGTGAAAAGCCGCTCTTGTGCGTCTTTGGACAAGGCGTTTTTCCAAGCGACTTCGCCTTTTATGTTTGTCTCGCAAGAGGAAAAGAACGCCCATAACGCCCTCAGCCAAGCGGTAAAACATCCCCTTTATGGTGCGGATTGCTATGCTTATGGCCTTTTGGCCTGTGGTTGGGTCGATATTGTCTTTGAAGCGAGCCTTCAACCTTATGATTTCATGGCGCTTGTCCCCGTCGTCGAAGGGGCGGGCGGGCTGATGCGAGATTGGCAGGGGAACCCCTTGACAATAACGTCTGCAGGGCAGGTGGTAGCCTGTGGCGATCCAACTTTAATGCCCGCAGCCCTTTCTGTTTTGGCGCAAAGCCAAGAAGAGGCTGCTTAAGAGATCTGCAGGGGACATCAAAATTTTGCGAGATATGGTTGCCTTTGGCTGTTACACAGACAAAATATGAACAGTCTGACCGTTGATTGAATCGAAGACAGAATGTTTGTTTTTGATTTTGCAGCAAAACGGACCAAAGGATGGCTCCATCCTTTTGCCCTTTGCTCTAAGCTTTTAAGAAAATGGAAAATGCCTATGATATGCTTTGATGTGACGAAGAAAAGCGCTGCCATAGCGAAACGAAAACAAAAGCGTTTTTGCGGGTCTCGGCCTTTGTTTTTGGCTTTGTCTTTGTGCATCATAGCCCCTGTAACAGGGTGGGCGGAGAATCCTTCTGGAGGGGCGGCCCAAGAATCCGGCACAGGATCTGCCCCAGGACCGGCTCATGCTTTGGCGATGCATGGCACACCGAAATATCCAGCGGATTTCAAACATTTTGACTATGTCAATCCAGAAGCGCCGAAGGGGGGGACCATTAAGCTCGCCGCCCAAGGGACGTTTGATAGCTTTAACCCCTTTATTATCAAAGGCAATCCGGCCAGGGCTGTTGTTCAGATCTATAATACATTAGGGAAAACGGCCGAAGACGAAGCCTTCACCTTCTATGGATCCTTGGCCAAAAGCATTGAAACCCCAGAAGATCGATCTTGGGTGGAATTCACCTTGCGGGAAGAGGCACGCTGGCATGACGGCCAAGCTGTGACAGTCGAAGATGTCATTTGGACCTTAGAGACCTTGCGCACCAAGGGCAGCCCCCTTTATCGCTTTTACTATGCCAGTGTCGAAAAAGCAGAAAAAACAGGGCCTCGTAAGGTTAAATTCAGTTTTAAAGACGGGGAAAATCGCGAACTGCCTTTGATTTTAGCGCAATTCCCGATTTTGCCAAAACATTGGTGGGAAAAACGGAATTTCGAGGATGCACTCTTAGAACCTCCCCTTGGCAGCGGGCCTTATAAAATTGGCAAATTTAAACCCGGACGCTATTTAGAACTTGAACGGGTTGAAGATTATTGGGGCAAAGATCTATCTGTCAATGTTGGCCAGTATAATTTTCAACGCATACGTTATGATTATTACCGCGACTCAACAGTGATGATCGAAGCCTTTAAGGGCGGTGAATTTGATTTCCGTCGTGAGAATTCTGCAAAAGCCTGGTCAACGGACTATAATATTCCCCAGGTTGAACGAGGGCAGATTGTCAAGGAAGAAATTCCGACCCAAAGAACCTCTGGTCTCCAAGGCTTTGTGTTCAATTTACGCAAAGACATGTTCAAAGACCCTAAAGTGCGTGAAGCCCTTGCCTATGGCTTTGATTTCGAATGGTCACGGAAAAATCTTTTCCATGGCCTCTATCATCGGACCCGCAGCTATTTTGACAATTCAGAACTGGCGGCAACGGGATTGCCCAGCGGTGAAGAAAAAGAGATCTTAGAACAGTATCGAGGGCGTCTCCCAGATCCAAGGCTCTGGACCGAAGAGTATAATCCGCCGCAGAGCGATGGCAGTGGCAATATTCGGGCGAACCAGCGCAAAGCCTTAGAACTTCTGAAAGAGGCGGGTTGGACCATTGGGAAGGATCGTAAGCTCGCCCAGCAAAGCTCTGGCAAACGCATGGCGTTTGAAATTTTGATCCAAAGCCCATTGATGGAACGGGTCGTCCTCCCGTTCAAAAAGAATCTCGAACGGATCGGGGTTGATGTCACCGTGCGCCAAGTGGATAGCGCCCAATATCGCCGCCGGGTTGAGACCTTCGACTATGATATGATTGTTGATGTTTTCGCCCAAAGCATGTCTCCAGGGAATGAGCAAAGAGAATTCTGGGGTAGTAAAGCCGCAGACAGCCCTTTAAGCAGCAACAGCGCTGGCCTCAAAGATCCTATCGTCGATGAGCTGGTGGAGTTGGTGATCGCAGCCCCTGATCGGGAGAGTTTGGTGCAAAGGGTGCGGGCTCTCGATCGGGTTCTGCAATGGCATTTCCTGGTGATTCCACAATTCCACAGCAAAGCGACCCGGGTTGTCTATTGGAATAAATTTGGCCATCCCGACGTTATTCCCATGCGTGGTTTGGTCATCAATGCCTGGTGGGTGGACCCTGAGAAAGAAAAGACCTTAGAGTCAGGACAAAGATCTCCGAAACAATAAGGGGGTTTTGCGCAGAATGGATCGGAAGGGGGAAGACATCCTTTCGGTCCATTTTGCGGTGAGGACAATGACAGAGTGCATTTCTCCTGAGTCAGGGCATGAAGTGAAATGCTATAGAGATTTTTTTAAAAGAGCGGGTCTCTCTTATGGCTGCTTATATTTTCCGCCGTCTTTTGCTGATTATTCCGACAGTTTTCGGTATTATGTTGCTGAATTTCCTCGTTATTCAGGCAGCGCCTGGAGGGCCGATTGAGCAAATCTTGGCGCAAATTGAAGGAGGCGCTGTCGGCGCAACCGAGCGTTTTACAGGGGGCGGCAGTGACGTTATGGCCGCAAAAGGGGGAGAAGAAAGCCTCTATCGCGGGGGGCAAGGGTTGGCCCCAGAATATGTCGAACAGTTAAAGGTCCAATTTGGCTTTGATAAGCCCCTTTGGGAACGCTTTGTGCGCATGATGGGCCAATATATTCAATTTGATTTTGGCGATAGCTTTTTTCACGATAAAAGCGTGGTTGATCTTGTGCTCGAGCGTCTGCCGGTGTCGATTTCTCTTGGGCTGTGGAGCACGCTGATTATTTATTGTATTTCCATTCCCCTTGGGATTGCCAAGGCCGTCCGGGATGGTAGTCGCTTTGACATTTATACCTCTGGCGCCATTATCGTTGGCTATGCGATTCCGGCGTTTTTATTTGCGGTGTTGTTGATTATTTTCTTTGCGGGCGGGCGTTATTTTGATTGGTTCCCCTTGCGTGGCCTTGTCTCTGATGATTGGGAGACTTTGTCTTGGTATCAACAGATTTTGGATTATGCGTGGCATATGGCGCTTCCGGTCTTGGCTTTGACCATTGGCGGCTTTGCGGGGCTGACCATGCTGACAAAGAATGCGTTTCTGGATGAGATCAATAAACATTATGTCATGACAGCACGGGCAAAGGGCTTGACAGAGCATCAAGTCCTGTATGGCCATGTTTTTCGCAATGCGATGTTGATTGTGATTGCAGGCTTCCCTGCGACCTTGATTGGTTTGCTTTTCACGGGATCTTTGTTGATCGAGGTGATGTTTAATCTCGATGGTCTTGGGCTTCTGGGCTTTAATGCAATTTTGACACGCGATTATCCCGTCATTTTTGGCAGTTTATTTTTCTCAACATTGCTCGGGCTGGTGGTAAGCCTTGTCAGTGATTTGATGTATGTGGTCGTGGATCCGCGCATTGATTTTGACAGCCGGGAGGTTTGATCGCGATGACAACCGCACAACAGCCCCAACCATATTCTGAAACAGCACAACATACCGAGACGGCGCCAGGTCAGAAAAGACGGTTTTGGCCGAAAATGGATCCTCTGACCCAAAGGCGATGGGCGAATTTTAAGGCCAATCGGCGGGGATATTGGTCTTTTTGGATTTTTTTGACTTGTTTTGCCCTCAGCTTATGCGCGGAATTCATTGCCAATGATAAGCCGATTTTGGTGTATTATGATGGTGGCCTTTATGTACCTGCTGTTATATCTTACCCAGAAACAACTTTTGGTGGTTTTTTCCCGACTGAGGCGGAATATACAGAACAGGAAGTTCAAGATTTGATCCAGGACAAGGGCTGGATGCTGTGGCCGCTGATCCCTTTTAGCTATGACAGTGCTGTCAAAGGGCTGCAAGAAGCAGCGCCAACAGCGCCGGACAGCCGGAATTGGCTTGGCACCGACGACCATGCCCGCGATGTCTTGGCACGGGTTATCCATGGATTCCGCATCTCTGTGCTGTTTGGTTTGGCTTTGACCCTTTTATCATCGGTGATTGGGATTGCCGCAGGGGCGGTGCAAGGCTATTTTGGTGGCTGGATTGATCTTGGCTTTCAGCGCATTATTGAAATATGGTCTGGGATGCCGACGTTATTTTTGCTCATCATCATGGCCAGTATGATCGAGCCGAATTTTTGGTGGTTGCTGGGGTTGATGTTACTTTTCAGTTGGATGGCATTGGTGTCTGTGGTGCGGGCCGAGTTTTTGCGGGCGCGCAATTTTGACTATATCAGAGCCGCCAAAGCGCTTGGGGTGTCGGATCGTGTCATTATGGTCAAGCATGTTCTCCCGAATGCCATGGTGGCGACACTCACCTTGCTGCCTTTTGTGCTCTCTGGTTCGGTGACAACTTTGACCTCTCTCGATTTCCTGGGCTTTGGCTTGCCGCCTGGCAGCCCTTCTCTTGGGGAATTGGTGGCGCAGGGCAAGAATAACACCCATGCCCCTTGGCTTGGCCTTTCGGCTTTTATTGTCATTGGCGGGATGTTGAGTTTATTGATTTTCATCGGAGAAGCCGTGCGCGATGCATTTGATCCGAGGAAAGCGTTTTAGAGCAAAAGGCGAAGCGGTCAGTTGATCCCTTTCCCCCGCTTTGCTTGAGAGAATTTCTGGTCCTCCTGCGCGTAAAGCGCTTTAGCTTGATGGGTAAGCCGCCCCCATGTCTGTTTCTCCTGACCTGTCTGTTCCCCCTGAAATGTCTTCGCATATGTCTTCCGCCCCTTTGCTGTCGGTTGAAGATTTGCATGTGGATTTCCAGAGCCATAAGCGCGTGATTTCTGCGGTGAAGGGGGTGTCTTTTCAGATTGCGCCTGGGGAGACGTTAGCGCTTGTGGGCGAAAGCGGTTCTGGAAAATCGGTGACGGCTTTGTCGGTGATGCGGCTTTTGCCAAGCCCGATGGCCTCTCATCCGGCGGGGAAGATTCTGTTCAAAGGGGAAGATCTTTTGCAACGCTCGCCAACAAGAATGCGGGCTTTGCGGGGCAATGATATCTCCATGATTTTCCAAGAGCCGATGACCAGCTTGAATCCACTCCATAGCATCGAGCGGCAAGTGGGGGAGACTTTGACCCTCCATCGCGGTTTGGGGCCCCGGCAAAGGCGTGAACGCGTGCTGGCGCTTTTGGATTTGGTGGGTATTCAAAATGCAAAACAAAGACTGACAGCCTACCCCCATGAGCTTTCCGGGGGACAGCGGCAAAGGGTGATGATCGCCATGGCTTTGGCCAATGAGCCGGATTTGCTGATTGCCGATGAGCCAACAACGGCTTTAGATGTGACCGTACAAGCGCAAATTTTGGATTTGCTCATGGAGCTCCAAGGGCGGTTGGGCATGTCGCTTTTGTTTATCACCCATGATTTAAATATTGTGAGACGCATTGCCCATTCTGTTTGTGTGATGACCGAAGGTCGGCTTGTTGAGCAAGGTCCCCGTGCCGAGGTGATGCAGGCTCCCAAACAGGCCTATACCCAGACCCTTTTAGCGGCAGACCCGAAGGGAACGCCCGCGCCTTTGGCCGAGGATGCGCCTGTTGTGATGCAAGGAAAGGCTGTGAAAGTGCATTACCCCATCAAAAAGGGGCTCTTGCGGCGTGTTGTGGATAGGGTCAAGGCTGTTGATGGTGTCTCCCTTGCGATCCGGGCGGGGGAGACGCTTGGGGTTGTCGGGGAAAGCGGCTCGGGGAAAAGCACCTTAGCGCGGGCTTTGCTGCGCCTTGAGAAAAGTGAAGGCGAAATTCTTTTCCAAAATCAGGCGATCCAAGGATTGCGTTGGAAAGATATCCGCCCCTTGCGACGTCATATGCAGATCGTTTTCCAAGACCCGTTCTCAGCCCTTTCACCGCGCCTTTCCATTGCCAATATCATCGAAGAAGGCTTGATTGTGCATGGTGATGCCACTGGGGGTGAGGCTAAGGGGAGGCGTGATGCCAAGGCGCGTGCGCCTTTATCCTCTGCGGCCCGCGATGACCGCATTGTCAAAGTTTTAGAAGAGGTGGGCCTGGATCCAGAGGCGCGCCATCGCTATCCCCATGAATTCTCTGGCGGCCAAAGACAGCGTGTTGCGATTGCCCGGGCGTTGGTTCTAGAACCGCGCTTTTTGGTTTTAGATGAACCAACATCGGCGCTTGATCGCACGGTTCAGAGCCAAATCATTGATCTTTTAAGAAATTTGCAGCGTCGCTATCAATTGGGCTATCTTTTTATCAGCCATGATCTCGCCGTGGTGCGCGCCATGAGCCACCATATTTTGGTCATGAAAGACGGGAGAATCGTTGAGTCCGGTCCGCGTGATGCCGTTTTTGACCATCCACAACAAGATTATACAAAACAGCTCATGGCCGCCGCACTGCGGGAGAGTGAAACGCCATAAGCCATAGGATGGGCTTTGTCAAAAAATATTGTATCCCCTTTTTTTCGCTTAACCCATAAGGAATAGATCGCAATGAGCGCAGGACCGCTCAAATCTTACCGTGCCAAATTGGCGAACCAAGAGATAAAACATGACCCCGCCCAAGAGCTTGCCGTTGAAAAATTGCAAAGCCTCCATTTTAAACTAGAAGGCTATCGTCCAACCACAGGGCGCAGCGGTCTTATGGCGCGCTTAGGCTTTGGAAAGCGGGGCACAGACACAGATCCCCCCCAAGGGCTGTATATTTTTGGCGATGTTGGGCGTGGAAAATCGATGCTCATGGATTTGTTCTTTGACGGTGTTCAGGTTGAACGCAAAAGGCGGGTCCATTTTCACGCTTTCATGCAAGAAATCCAAGAAAGACTCCATGCCTGGCGTAAAGACAATAAAGGGTCTGATGCCAATGATCCGATGCCTAAAATCGCCCAAGCTGTTGCAGAAGAGACTTGGTTACTCTGTTTTGATGAATTTCATGTGACCAATATTGCCGATGCCATGATTTTGGGGCGGCTTTTTGAAGCGTTATTCAAAGAAGGGGTGGTGATTGTTTCAACCTCCAACTGGGCGCCGGGGGATCTTTATAAGAACGGTCTCCAGCGCGATCGGTTTCTGCCCTTTATTGCTTTGATCAAAGAAAAACTCGATATTTTGGAATTGTCTTCTGAAACAGATTACCGCCTGATTCGCATGAAAGGCATGCCTGTTTATTATACACCTTTAAACGCGCATACGGATGAGGCGCTCAAAGCGGCTTTCCAAAGATTGGAAGGCGGAAGTCAAGGCCATCCCGACAGTCTCTCGGTGAAAGGGCGTACGATTTCGGTATCGCGGGCGGGCAATGGCGTGGCGTGGTTTACCTATGAGGAACTTTGCCAGCAACCTTTGGGGCCGGGGGATTATCTGGCAATCGCCAAGCGTTATCATACCATTGTGCTGGCTGGAATCCCGCAGCTCTCCCCAACAAAAAGAGATGAAGCAAAGCGCTTGATGACTTTGATTGATGCGCTTTATGAACATCGCACCAAATTGGTTGCCTCAGCCGAAGCGGCGCCCTCTAGCCTCTATCCCCAGGGGAAAGAGGCCTTTGAGTTCATGCGGACGGTTTCTCGTATGACCGAGATGCAATCCCAGGACTATATCGAAGGCGATCATCTTGGCGATTGGGCACGATGATGACAGGGCGTGACTTGATTTCTTTCGGCTGTTCCCGTAAGACAAAAGTAAGGTTAATTTATTATAAGGACGGTTAGAGAACCGCCCGCCTCTCGCAAACAGAATTTTGACCGATACACGGGCTTTTAACGGGAATGTGATGTTATTTTTTGTCTCTTCTGTGGCAAAGTTCACATCATAGAAGGGCGTGTTACGGCAGAATGCTGCGAGCGAACCATGTTGGGGGGCGAAAAGTGGGTCTTATCGGAAAGGTATGAATCAGAAAGTGTCTTGATGTGCCAAAAATCTTACGGTGCGGAGCCGTAAAGGTATTTTTAAGCATCATTATTGACACATGATGTCAAGAGGGTATCAGAAATTTCTGATCGGTAAGATTTTTTGACGCGAAACGGGTCAAAAGGAAGGATCGCTCCTTTTGTCCTTTGCTCTAAAGCAAAGCTGGTTAAAGTGAAAACCCTTTTAATCATGCGTTTTGTATCAAAATAAAGACATATAGCCTTTCTCTTGCATCAAGATAAAAGGGAAACGCTATAACGCCTAACGTCCTGAATGGCTCTAACATTCTGTGATAAAATAAAGGATTATATGATGTTTAATAAATCTCGCAAAGTTGTCGCTATCGGGGTGATTGCCGCTTTTCTCGGGGCGTGTCAATCGACAACGGGCGAAAATTTAGTAACAGGTGAAAATGTTGGTATGGTCGGCGGCGCGGCTCTTGGGGGCTTCCTGGGCTCAAAAGTCGGTGACGGCACAGGTCAGATGGCGGCGATTGCGGCTGGTACCTTGCTTGGCGCCTGGGCTGGTGGCGCTTTAGGGCGCAGATTGTCCCCACAAGACCAACAAATGGCTGCAACATCGGCACAAAACTCTTTTGAATATGAGCCCATTGGCACGACCTCTTCTTGGCAAAACCCACAATCGGGGAATCAGGGCTCTTTCACCCCAACAACATCCTCTTATGAAGCCCGCAATGGCCAAACATGCCGTAAATATCAATCGACCGTCGTCATCGAAGGCCGCACAGAATATGCTGATGGCATTGCTTGTAAGCAAGCCGATGGCAGCTGGAGAATTGTGCAATAAAAACAGTTAAGGCTGTTTTCTCTTTGAGAGAAAAAGAGGGTTTCGTGTTATGCGAAATCCTCTTTTGATTTTCAGGCATGATTTTGACAGCATTGCCTTTGGGACAAAATAAAAGTAAAATCTTATAAATCATGACAAAAAGAAAATGCGCGCCGTGGCAGAGAAAAGAAGGATCTTTTGTCTTCTGTTGGTGCTGCAGCGACTTTATGGACGATCAAGAAAGCAAAATTTGCTTGATTGATATGAAGAGGTAAAATGCGAGACCCTTATTCTGTGCTTGGCGTTGGCCGTACGGCGTCTGCTGATGATCTTAAAAAAGCATATCGTAAGCTTGCGAAGCAATATCACCCGGATATGCATCCGGGAAACAGCACTATGGAAACGAAATTTAAAGAAGTTTCAACAGCTTATGACTTTTTAAGCGATCCAGAGCGGCGCGCGCGCTATGATCGCGGTGAAATTGATGCTACGGGCCAAGAAAAAGGCTTTAATTTCAAGAATGCGCGCAGCGGCGGTGGTTTTGGCGGCTTTAATAGCCGCGCTGGCACAGGACGACAAAAAGCAGGTGGAGGGTTTAGCGGTTTTAGTGCCGAAGATATTTTCTCTGACCTTTTTGGGCAAGGGGATGTGCGTGGCGGCAGCGCGAAAATGAAAGGGGAAGATTATCATGTCACGGTGACAGTTGATTTCCTTGATGCGCTTAAAGGCACCCAGCGTGAAATTACCCTTCCAGATGGCCGTAAATTAAAAATTACCATCCCTAAAGGCACGGAAGATGGCAAAACGCTGCGTTTGAAAGGCCAAGGTCAAGCCGGCTTAGGAGGCGCACAAGCTGGCGATGCCCAATGTAAAATTAAAATTCGTCCCCATGCGCACTTTACTCGCAAAGGTCGTGATGTCCATCTTGACCTTCCCGTGACCCTCGGAGAAGCGATCAATGGTGCCAAAATCAATGTCCCGACAATGGATGGGGTCGTGGCCCTTAAGATTCCAGAAGGCTCTAATACGGGCACGAGCTTGCGCTTGAAAGGGAAGGGGGTCCCAGGGGGCGGTGATTTTCGCGGCGACCAATATGTGACTTTGAAGGTTGTACTCCCAGACGCTCCGGACCATGATCTCAGAAAAGCCCTTGAGAAATGGGAAAAGCGAAATCGCTATGATCCAAGGGCGAAAATGGGGCTTTAGCGCAAAGCGAGGGTCAGGTGGGATCCTCCTGATCGCTTTCGTTTTGCGGCAAAAATTAAGACTCTAGAGTCATCTGCGACCAAGTTGGGTGGCGGATGATTCTAGAGCGGTTAAACAGGGCCTCATTTTTGTAAATCATTGAAACATCTTGTGCACTGACAGAGAGAGAGCCTCCCATGACGTCTTTGATCTATCCTGTGATCTTATCAGGGGGGGCTGGCACAAGATTATGGCCGCTTTCGCGTGCCCTTTTCCCCAAACAACTTCTCCCTCTGACAAGCAGCCAAAGTCTCCTCCAAGAGACTTTGGCCCGTGTCTCAAACCCAACACAGTTTGCCTCACCATTGATCGTCTGCAATGAAGATCATCGCTTTTTAATTGCAGAGCAAATGCGAGCTTCGAAAATAGAGGCAGAGGCTATTCTTCTGGAACCTGCCGCCCGGAATACAGCGCCTGCGGTGGCGTTGGCGGCGTTAACCCTGCAAGCCAAAGATCCAGAGGCGGTGATACTCGTTATGCCTTCGGATCATGTGATTGAAGATGTTGCGGCTTTTCATCGGGCGCTCGACATTGCTGTCCAGGCAGCGCGACAGGGGAGCCTTGTGACCTTTGGGATAGAACCCGATACCCCTGAAACGGGGTATGGCTATATTAAGCAAGGGGGAAAATCCGAGCATGGAAGTTATGAAGTTGAAAAATTTATAGAAAAGCCGAATTTAGACACAGCCAAGGCCTTTCTGGCAGAAGGGGGCTATCTATGGAATGGCGGTATTTTCTTGTTCTCGGCAAAGGGTTATCTGAAAGCGCTTGACCAACATGCGCCAGAGATCCGCACCGCTTGTGAAAAAAGTGTTGCCGAAGCACAGACAGATCTTGATTTTTTGCGTGTTGACGCTGAAGCTTTCAAAGCTTGCCCATCCGATTCGATCGATTATGCGGTCATGGAAAAAGCAAATGATGTCCAAGTGGTTCCCGTCACAATGGGGTGGAATGATGTCGGCAGCTGGTCTGCCCTTTGGTCCCTTGGAGAACAAGACCAAAATGGCAATTGCTATCAAGGCGATGTGATCGGTATTGATAACCGCAATTGTTATCTCCGGGCTGATGGCCCCATGGTTGCTGCAATTGGTCTGGAAGATGTGATTGTTGTTTCAACCAGTGATGCCGTCTTGGTGGCACCGAAAGAGCGTGCCCAGGATGTCAAAAAAATCGTTGAGGCTTTAAAAAAATCTGATCGTTCCGAAGCAGAACGCCACCCTCGTGTTTATAGACCTTGGGGCTTTTACCAGACTGTGGATGAAGGACATCGCTTTAAGGTCAAAAGGCTTATGGTGAAACCCGGAGAACAACTATCTTTACAGATGCACCATCATCGTGCAGAACATTGGGTGGTGGTGATGGGGACCGCTGAGGTGACCTTAGATAAAGAGTGTCGTCTCGTTCGTGAAAATGAATCCGTCTATATTCCCATTGGCAGCACCCATCGCTTGGCCAACCCTGGGAAAATAGATCTTCATCTCATCGAGGTGCAATCGGGCCAATATCTGGAAGAAGATGATATTGTAAGGTTTCAAGACAGCTACAACCGCATTCGCTAAAACATAAAGTCTTCTATGCTCCGGCCTGTCTTAAGTTTTCTAATTTTTTATATACTGCAAAGTGAAGCAAAATGATGAACCCATCATTTTGCCCTTTGTCTTAAGGAGAAACCCCGTGGGGAAAAAAATATTTTTTGGAAGCCTTTTTGGCATCCTAATTCTTCTGGGCATTAGCTATTTTATCGCCCAAAACCAAGCGAAAAAAAATGTTGAAGAGGCTTTGGATAAGCGAAAGCAAGCCTTAGCGGCGCAGGGGGACCTGACCTATGGTTCTATTTCCGTGGATTTCTTTGAAGAAACAGCAACGGTCCAAGATATTAAATTTATTGAAAAAGCGATAGAAGGGCAAAAACCCTTTGAAATGACAATTAAAGAAACACAGGCAAGTCTCGACAATGGCAATATAGGCTTTATGCATTTAAAAGATATCCAGGCGCATTATCCAGAAGACTCCACGCTTATGCGGGTTGCAACCATAGATGTAAAAGATCTTAAGACCAAAAAAGGTATGGATAAAATTGTTACAATAGAAGATTTTACCCGTTATCTCTCAACTTTGACCATGGAGTCTTTTGTCCTGAATGATCTGGAAATCCGACATGAGGAAAGGCAAGACGAAGGGCATTTTAAACTGGGTGTATTCTCTGTGATGGGCGCGCAGCAGGGTAAGATTGATAACATTGCGTTGAAAGCGATCAGCCTAACAGGCTCGAATAACCTTAAAGAAATTTCTTCTGAGACGGTGACAATCAAGACATTGGATTTGAGGAGCCTCGCAGACATCCATGACGAAGAGGCCTTACTTACCGCTTTTGCTGATAGCTTTGGTCTTGAAGAATTTTTGGTGGAAGGATCTCGTTTTGTTGTGGGTCGAGAAGACCAAGGACAAGCGAAAGATATCGTTGTGACCCTTGGTAGCCTCGGGCAGATTAATCATAAAAGAGAAAAGGGCTTTGTGACGCAGCAAAGTGTCTTTTTGAAAGATATCGATGTTGCCTTAGCCGATCTCGCGGGGCAAAGCCCAGAATTCCAGACTTTCATAGAAGGATTAGAACAGGAAACCTTAAGTCTGTCTCTTAAAATTGAGAGCGATGTTAAGATTGAAGAAGAGCTTTTCACGCTTGCTCCTTTTGAGATAACAGCGGATGGCTTGGGTGTTTTGAAGTTGGAAGTTGGTTTCGCTGGCGTGTCAACCGAAGTTTTGAAAAAACTGTCCCTAGGTGATCAAATGGCTTTGTTCGATCCCAATATCAAACTGGCAAAAGCACGTTTGATTTATGAAGACCAGAAGCTTGCGGATCATATCATTGATAAAATCGCAGAAAAAGAAAACCAATCCCGTGAAGCTGTGATCGAAATGTCAACGGGTCAAGTTGGAATGATGGTTGGCATGCAAGACCCGCTGATGGCGCCGATGGTTGTGGAAGCGGTTGAAGGATTTTTGACCCATGCAAATATGTTTGAAATCTCCTTAACACCAGAAACACCGGTTTCAATGATTGATTTCCAAAAAGCGTCGGCAATGGGCACTTTAAAAGACACATTAAATATTTCAGTGACGGGCAAATAAATCTTAGCGTCAACCCATTTTGCTCTAGGACCTTGTTTCGTCACAAGACAAAAGCGACCAGGAGGAGTCCCCTGGCCGCGCCTGTCCTAGAGCATTTCGCTTTTAATTAGACTCAGGTGAAATGCTCTATATCTTTGTTTTCACCGCAAAACGCATGGTTAAAGGGGCGCCCCTGCTTTAACCAGCTTTGCGCTAGAGCCTTTCTCTTTTATATTGAA
>DDLW01000335.1 GCA_002340345.1 Alphaproteobacteria bacterium UBA2562
AACCAGCTTTGCTCTAAAGGCCAACAGAGAGCAAAAAGAGAATCTGGCCATAACTGTCCGTTCTGAAATTGCAGATGCCGACGCAAGTAAGAAACGGTTATATAATTACTGTCGGCAGCTTCGAAACCCCACAAGCGCTACTGATGACATTCGCAGCAAAAATCAACCCCAACCCGATCATGAGCCAAGATAAGATCCATTTCCGAATGGACCAAGGGTGAGATTCTGAGAATGGTACATAAATACCGCAACAACGGACAACTGGCCAGCCCTATGTGCTTTGGATTTCGCGTTGCGAAGTCTCAAAATTCTTGGAAAAATTAAGACTAAAAGTCAAATAAAGAGATCATAAAAGCTATCCAAGCGAAAAATATATTTTCCCGTTACAGCATAAAAAGCTTACATATGAAAAAACTTATATTTTGTCTTAAAAATAGCAAAACACACAAAAACTATAATTATAGTTTTAATTTACGGTCACAATATTGAGAATCGAGACGAATAAGAGCAATATTAGACTATCTCAATTTTTTGACAGTCTAAATTCGATCTAAACAACTTTATAGAAAGCCTACGCGCCCTCTTTAGATTTGCTTTTTCCCAGAACAGCAGATCGTAATAAATACTATCAAACGGTCCGGTTAATCACGCGGGCAAGGTATAAATTTGAGCCAGGCTGACTTACAGACTGAGACACAGCCCGTTCTCGACTTTGGTCAATCGGCGTGTGCGTGTAAAGCCTCTGACGCGTTTGAGCAATATCGCTTCTTTCGACCGAAAAGCGTTGCTGCAAAACGCGTGCATTTTGATAGTGAGACGGCTCGTTCTCTATTGGTGTGTAATGGATAATTGGTGTAAAGCCAGCTACATCAACCATGTCATGTCCCCCAGTGACAACCCCTTTAAGGGCTTAACGAATAAGAAAACCACTCCTAAAAACTCTCTTAGAAGTCGCCTTTTTGTTTAGAATCAAGACCTATAGCATTTCTTCCCCAGAAGAGTAAGCTATAAGCTTATCTGCATTTTTTAAGCATTTAATTAAAAAAATTTTACGGAACAGCACAATTCAAAGAATGTTAATTAAAGCAAACATTAACATCTGTAGAAACATCTGCCGCAGACCAAATCCTAGCTGGGTTTCGCAAACAACCCTCTACTATAATTTACGCAAACTTTCCTACAGGTCAAGGTTAAGATTCCAAAGTCATGAAAATTTTTCATTGCTGATAGAAACAAAATGATCTTATGGGCGTTCTAACATACTTGGTAGCAAAATTCTGAAAGTAGAGCCCTGCCCTATTGTGCTTTCAACCTCAATATAGCCTAAATGTTTCGCAATTAAATCTTGGCAGAGCAGCAAACCAAGTCCGGTTCCAGCTTCTCCTCTTGTGCCATGGGTAGATTTTTGTGTATTTAAGCTAAATAAATTGCTCAACTGTTCCTTATCCATACCAACGCCATTATCTCTTATCTCAATATTGACCCATTCTTGATTACCTTCCGAGAGTTTTTCGGATTTTTTATAAAATACGAAAGCTTTAATACTAACTTTTCCCTGGTCTGATGTAAACTTTACTGCATTCATCAGAATATTTCTTAGAACTGTATTGATCATATCTATATCAGCTTCAATTTCAATGTCACATTCTTCATATTCAATTGAGATTGATTTTTCTGCCGCTGCGATTTCAGCAAGCCCCAAAGATTCTAAAATAATGAAATGCAAAGGAAGTTTTTCAGGTTTAAATTGAACCGAATCCATTTGCAGGCGCGACCAAGATAAAAGATTCTCAACAAAAGCATATACACGCTTTGCCGAACCATGGATGGTATCTGCTAATTCAACGGCTTGTTCTGTTTCCATCTTATGCGCCCTACGCGCAAAAACTTGGGTTAGACCTAATAAAGATGAAAAAGGACTTTTCAAATCATGGGCAACAATAGAGAAGAATTTATTTTTTTGCTGATTTAAAATTTCGAGCTCATTCTTTTTACGCTCTAAAGCTTCTTCTGCTTGCTTCTTAGCTTCTATTAATTTTCGCCTTTCTAAAACGCGCTTAACAACGGGAGCAAGAAGGTCCAAATAACTCCCGTCAACTTCTTTCACGATATAATCAACGGCCCCAAAGCGCATCGCATCAACCACAACATGCAAACTGCTCGCACCTGACACCATGACGACGGCTAAATCTAGATCAGATTCAGCGATTTTTTCAAGCAAAGCCATCCCGTCCATACCGGGTAATTGATAATCTAATAGAATGACATCAAATTCTTGTTTGATCAGCATGGCCCATCCTTGTGGGCCATCTTCGACGATATGGACATCATGGCCCAAGCTCTCAAGCTTTTGCCGCACAAGACGCGCAAGGAACCGATCATCTTCGATATAAAGGATTTTTCCGACTAAATCTTGAATCTGAGACATGTCTTTGTCCCTTTTCTCGGCAAGAGAAAGCGGCTCATCACAAGACGCAGCCCCACTTTCCCCCATAGTCTTAGACGTCGTTTTTGAAGATTCAGACATAAAAGATCCTCGGTTCAGATATGATCGTTTTATAATGGCATGGAAGATTTCTTTCTCAAGTTTTGTCCTTTTGCCAGGGGAACAAAATAACCTTTTGAAGGATATGGATACTTATTTGAGATTATAATGGAAACTCTGATATTTATACCCAAAAGCACTTCTCAAGATTGCTTTTTTCGCAAAAAAAATCTTAAAGTAGAGAAGCACAAGAAAATTATTTTTTCAGCCTTCAAATGCTCAAAAATTTTAACCTGCCCAGAAGGAATCTTGCAAATTGGAGACTTGAAAAATAGAGCCTTTCTATCACTTTTTATGTATCATAAACGGCTTAGCTGAGTAAAATGCATGGAGAAAAATGTTTGAAACTATGCTATCTTTACCTTAAAATTACTCCACGCAACTTTTGATTTTATTTTTTAAAAGGAGAAACAACAAACTTATAGTAACCTTCCCAGAATCTCACAAAATTTAATCTCACAAAATTTCGTCCTCTTTTCCATACACTGAAACGATGCATCCCCCTTTCCTTAAACGAAACTGTTATAGAGAAAATGGTTTATTATGTTTTATCTTATAGACTTGAAAATTATAATAAATAGGCGACTCTAAAACCAAGTGTATTTTCATATTTTTTACCTCTGCATATTTTTTTGTTTTAGAAGGTTATTCTGAGAATAAAAATAAAACATATACCCTTTCCAATCTGTTTTATTAAAAAAGGCGAATAGAGAAAATAATGGCCTCTGGATCTATCTTACTTGCCGATGATGACCCTTTATTCGGGAAAATTGTGGAGCGCCATTTAACAAAGGCGGGATACTCCGTCATGAGAACTTTAAGTGGTGAAAATCTTATTTCTTTGCTCTCCGTTGCAGAGCCGACCGTTATTATTCTCGATCTTAATATGCCTGGTATGAGCGGCATAGAAACCTGTCAGAAAGCCCGAATCCGTATTGGAAAAACGATTCCGATTCTTTTTTTGACAAATGTTGATACACAAGAAGCAATCACAGCCTGTCTCGAGGCTGGTGGGAATGACTTCATCATCAAAGACAAAGAATTAACCTCTTTATCCAGCCGCGTTGAACTTTGGGCACGGCGAAGAGGCACCGCAAGATTAGAATCAACGCGTTATGATGCTCTTTTTTCATTGTCTGGAGGCAGTAGCGGAAATTTTGATCCTGAGAATCGCGTCCGAATTCTCCTTCGCCAGCCAGCAGCAAGAGATATTTCTGATAGCACACAAAAAATTGCGCGTATGACGCGACATATCATAGAGAAAACAGCAGATGATTTTGGAACATCTGAAAAGCAGCTCCGCTACCTCGTCGGCTATCTGGTTGGAGCAACACAAGGTTGGTCCACAACAGTGCCGGGTGTGAAACTGATGTTTTTAGAAACCATTGTCCGTATCATGGATATGTTGCCACACTTCAATGATGATCTTATCGAACAGATTCTTGAGAACTGGAACGCCTTACATAAGGATGATGACTTCCTCGAAGGCAATAAACGTGGCAGCGAGGATGCGGTCCTATGGATGGCAGGAGAGGACGTTGCCTTCAAACCTTTCCCCTCAGAATAAAGTCGTACAAACACGTTCTTCGAACACCGGCCCAAACCAAGCCTTCCAAGGTCAATTAAGCTTTTGAGAAATTGATATATTAAATCACGCCCCAAGAGAAGATTTCAGCATATAAGGTTTTAAAGCATCCCGAACGGCTTCAGGCAAAGGCAACGCAAGACCAGCTTCCACGTCGATCCAAACAATCACAGATTCTGTGTCTGCACAAAAGACATCATTGCAAAACAAACCCTGTTTTAAAACGACCGAACTCCGGCCTATTTTTTCAACAGCTGTTCCAATACGGATAAGGCCTGGATAATGTGCCTGATTACGGTAATTAATATTCAAACGTGCAATGACCCATCCGACCCCCCGGCCATCAGCGGAGCCAGGCGCAATAACTTCAGCAAATTCAACGCGCCCCGTTTCCGCATAAACAGCAAAAGCAACGTTATTAACATGTCCATAACGGTCAATATCAGCAAATCGCACAGTGTCATTAGACCAAAATCGAAATTGAGAAATATCTTGTAAATCAGTCATCGCCCTGCACCAAACGCGTCTATAGAGAATCTGCACTATACATCTTTGTCAAAAATTTCAACAAAAATAAAAAAATAAAGACAAGAAATTTTTCCTGAAGAACAATTTTATAATAAAAAATGTTTTTGTTTTTTATATTTATAATATGTTTCCATAAAAAACATTGCGAATTAAAAATAACAGTCTAGACTTTTTTATTGTAATATTTTACACTTTAATGGTTTGTTTTTAAGATCTTAAATACTAATAAATGCTGAAAGATTATACGCTGAGGAATTATACAATGCAGAAAAATTCCATGACAGTAAAACTCTCGTGAAAAAGAATGCAAAGCAGATAACCCTAAAACATTTTTTTGAGACCTACCGACATAATCTTATGGCAATAGGTGCTAGAATCGCTATATAATCATTTTACTGATATAGGCCATATGTGATAGTCAATCCATAGATTTTTAAAATAGTATATTTTCTCTCTTGATTTTTTCCTCATTTTATGAGGATTGCATATGGTAAGGACGTTAGGTGGGGATCAGGAGCAGGAGCGCTCCAAGACAAATAGGCAGGTAAGCCATGATTACAGGATTCGGAAATACAAGCTTTTCATCCACTGCCGTATCATCTGCGATGCGGCATGCGAATGTTCATCAAAAATCAATCGAGCAAGGAATCAATCGCCTCAGCAGCGGCTATCGCGTCAATAATGCGAGTGAAGATGCTGCGGCTCTCTCGGTTGGGTCCCGTCTCAATACAGAAACAGCAGCCTTGCAAGCTGTAACACAAAATATCTCAAGCACAGTCTCCGCACTTCAAATGGCTGATGGCACAATGGCGCGCCAACAGGATCTTCTCACCCGCATGAAAACACTTGCGGTTCAGGCTGGCTCGGATAATCTCAGCGACACAGATCGCACGCTCATCAATACTGAATATCAAAATTTAGCCGAAGAAGTCTGTCGTTCCGGGATGGACACACAATATAGCGGTCGCCATATTCTTGGGGATACCTGTGAGCCCGCGATTCCATTCTCTAATTTCAATATGATTTTCCGTGTTGATACGCTAGCCCCTCTACACACGACCGATGCCCGATCTGACACCAACCAAAATAATAATGGTTTGGCTGATGCTGGCGAAATTGTCGAAGTGGATGTTGGGCTCACCAATAACACCACACAGACCATCACAGCAATTTCTCTAACAAATGCCCAAGTTTCTAATGCTGCAACAGTCACACAGGGTGGCGGCGCTGATGGTCTCTTCGGAGGCTATAATCTTTCTTTTGCCAGTCTCGCTGCTGGAGCAAGCGGCATTACAACTTCTACCGGCGATTTGGATATTTACTTCGCAGCAGGATCCCAGGGCATGTCTTTCGACATCTCTGTAGATCTTAACTTCACGATCGGTGGCCAAGCAAATTCCATTCGTATTGTGTTTGGTGATGCGACAGTCGGTGCCATTGCCGAAGGGCAAGCCATGCCAATCAAAGAGATCATCGACCTCAGCCCTCCTGATCCTGACCGTATTTTCGATACACGGGTTGGTTCTGGGGTTATTGATGATGAAGATCAAATTGACTTCACCTTCCCCCTCAGCACTCTTGGCACGATCAACAGCAATCTCTTTGGCTCCTCTATCAGCACTAAAGCCAATGCAGATTCTGTCCTTGCCAGCATTGACACCGCATTAGATACCGTGATCACCAATCGCGTTACCATTGGAGCGGCCATTAACCGGTTTGAACAAGCGGCTTTAAATGTTGAAACCAGTATCCATAACATGTCCCATTCTGCAGCACGCTATTTAGGGGCGAACGTTGCAGAAGAAATCACCAAATTGTCTTCTTCTCAAGCCAGACAAATACTCGCTATAGATTCTATCCGCATGTGGGAAAGTGATCGCATCGAGAACACACAAACTTTGTTAGATCAAAGAGTCTAATTTGCACAAGAAGAAAGGCCAAGAGATGATCCTCTATCTTTTGGCCTTTTTATTTTGAATATTTTAACGTCTTACGCTTTCATTTTTGCTGTAAAGCGCAACCAGATTCCTTTCTCTGGTTGCGCTTTCTTGTATCACGCTTCCCCATAGCCTTTTGGCACAGGAATATCTGCAAGACTTTCTGCTCTTTTCCGCAAGGCACGACCGATGACCACCCTTTGAATTTCTGTTGTGCCATCGACAATTTTGAGCATTTGTGCCAGCAACGTCAATCGATCCAAGCCATAGGGTTTTAAAAGACCCATACCGCCTAGAATCTGGGTGCAAATTGTTGCAGCCCGTAAAGCCGCATCAGGAACATAAAGCTTCGCATGGGCGGCCAATAGCGGTCCTTCTTTTGTGCCAATGGCCGCCGCCGCTTTTCGGTAGAGCAGCCGGGACATTTCTAAGTCCGTGGCAATATTTCCGAGAGGCCATAAAGTCCCATCTAAGTCTAAATTCACCCCATCGAACATTTTACGATTTTTCGCATAGGCCAAGGCTGTATCCAAAGCCGTCTCCATGAGACCACAACAGCCTGCGGCAATGGACACGCGGGCAATATCAATGGCTGCCAAAGCGGTCTGCATGCCTTGACCAGCGGGGGCAATCACATTTTCAGCTGGCACTTTGACATTTTCAAAATACATCTCGGACATGGGTAAGAAACGATAGGAAGGGGTGTCATAGCGAGGACCAAAGGACAGCCCTTCTGCCGTCACAGGCACAGCCACCATGGCCATATCTTTATGGCCGGGAGCCTCTGAAGTTTTGACCACAACGAGATAAACATCGGCTTCTTGCGCCAGTGAGACCCAAGCTTTTGCACCATTGATGATATAGTTTCCTGCGTCATCAAGACGTGCTCTGGTGTACATTTTCATGGCGTCTGAGCCTGATTGTGGCTCTGTCAGTGCGAAATTCGCTAATTTACGCCCAGCTGTTAAATCCCGTGCCCAGGCCTCCCGGAAAGCCTCTGTCGCGAAATTGCAAACGGCAAACGCACAAATATTATGCATGGATAAGGCAAAAGAATAGGCCCCATCGCCTTTGCCTAAGGCCTCATAAACTTGAATAGCCTCCCCAAAAGCAAGGCCTTGCCCTCCAAATTCAGGCGCACAATAAAGGCCTGTTAAGCCTGCGGCAGCGGCTTTATCTGACGCGTCACGGGGCCAAACGCCAGCATCATTCCACTGGGCAATATTGGGTTTGATGACCTCATCACAATGGGTGCGCGCGGCATCGAGGATTGCATTGATGTTTGTCATGGCCGGAGGCCTCCCTGATATGTTTTTATGAGCGTGGGCTTTTGTGGTGCGAGAGAAATGTGCCCCAACATTTATTTATCAAACTTACTAAATAAATATTTGTCTGACAATATAAGTTATACATATGCACGCAAAGAGTCCCAGGGAACAGTCCCAGGAAAAGACTCTTCTTGAAACGCAGGTCGGGAACAATTGGTAAACGCCAGTATTTTTTCGCTTGCGCGAAAATTTTAGGCGACTTTTTCGTGAAAAAGTCTCTCAAAAAGCTTTAAACACAAGGCTGTCTTTAAGGCGTTTGCTGCGGAATCATATCCCGACCAAGAGGAATAACCGTTTGTTCAATGCGCATCGGGTTCTCACTGGCGGTTTTTTCCGCAAGATGACGGGCAAGACGTGTCACTTCTTTTAAGCGCAGTGCGACAACTTCTTTCGCTTCAATGCCAACCTGATAATGCAAATCAAGCAATGTGGGACCAGACTGTCGTTTCTCAGCGAATTGATGCAAAGACTCCAGCCATTTTTGACGCAGACGGGTGCTGCCAATGTGAAAGGCTGCATCTTTCAAGGTCAACTTGACCACTTGATAACGCATAACCCCGAATTGTGCGGTTTCGACACCACCATCTGCAATTGATACCGTCACTGGATTTTTACTGGTCACACCAAAGCCTAAGGGGAGACCTGCTCTTTCAAGGCGCAAACGATGTGTCATGAGAACGGGTGCTTTTGCTGCTTTCACTCTCTCTTGTCGGGCGGCGCGGTTCATGGGCATATCCGCACAGCTCAGGTGAAACAGGCCAGAGCTGTCACTTTTCCGGGTGATGTTGTCATCCAGAACCACATTCAAGCCTTCGACACCTTTTTCGCCAGCATCCCGGAGACCATTGCCATTTTGATCTTCAAAGACCAGCCCTATCGCTTCGGAACAATCATAGCTACGATCTTCTTCCGGGGACATGGGGGTTTCTGCGGTGGAGGCGAAGGCAAAACCGGAGGCTTGGTGGGTGATGCCCGTACGGAGCATCATATTTTGTAGAGGTCTTGGCTCTAAGCCCATCAGGAAGGAAAAAGTGAAGTTTAGAGGCGTCCCATCCTCTGGCAAGACGGTTCCCGGTATGGAAAGTGTTTGCCCTTGAATATGAGGCGCCAAGATCTGGGTGCCGACCCGCCCTGATCCTGGCACATAGTGGGCGCCTTCTGGCAGATGGCTTGTGATGATCGTGCCGTGGAGGGTCCCCTGGCTCCGATTGACAAATGTCACTTGTGCTTCGACAATATCGCTGGCACGCACCCTTTGTTTGTCCAGCTTTTGCGCGATTGTGACCAATTCACCATATTTTGGATCAAGGGGAAGATCATTTTGACGAATAAACGTAATTTTCTGGCTATTGCCGCCTTGCCCACGCGCAGCCTTGCCTTTTAAAGCGGGAAGATCAAACTCTAGGTCATATCCCTGCCCTGGGGGACGCAAACGCGATGGTGTTTCCGCCGCATAATGCTCAGGCGGGATCATAGCAAGGCGTATTTGGCGTTTTGTCGCGGATGGTTTTAAGGCAATATGGTACCAGCCATCTTGTCCGACCTCTTGGCGTATCATCTGCGGATCGAGAACATCCTGTTCCAGAACACCCTCCACAAGAACAGTTGCGCCTGGAATTGTATGGTGGGAGACCGCATCATAGACACGTCCACTTGGCACAATATCTATATCAAGGCGTCCTATCTGGTGACGATCGAGACTCCCGGTGACGCTTTTGTCAAAATGCGCTGGTCTTTGGAAGCGGTCAGGTCTGGCATACACAATCCCTGTTTGCGGGTGACGGAGCACAAGTTCATAGTCCCTCCCAGGCGGCAGCGATGGGAAGGCGAAGCGTCCTTCTGGGTCCACACGCCCCTCGACCAGGGGATGAGGGCTTGATTTTTGTTTCACTTGCACATGCCAATCGGTCGCCGCTTGCGCGGCAAGACCGGGCACAGTTTCGCCAAAACGGACATGACCTTCCAAATGCGCTGTGGCTGACACGGCACTGCCCAGGCTGACAATTGTTGTTTCTTCAGCGGCGGCACGTCGCGCCTTTCCTGTTAAACGGCTCAGGGTTTTGTAAGCACAGTCTTGTTTTGCCGTCTTTGGCATTTCAAAATCAAGGTGAAGCGTCACGGTTTCTGTGCCAGGGAGGGTTTCGCCTGAGAAATAATATTTTCCGGATTTCACCTGCCCTTTGAGCACGGTTCCTTGGGCGATTTTTCCTTTGGCCATCGCTAAAATTTCACCATTCACTTTTAAAGAGCTCGCAACCAGGCGTGGTTGTGGACAGGCTTTCCGCCCGGTGGCCCCGGTAGCAAGTGCGACGGGGGGATGCCATTCCAGACCATAACGCGTTGCCGCCCCAGCGCCATGATTCTCAATATGCACGGCATAGCGCACCCGTTCTCCTGGTTTGAGTGCGCCGCCATTGAGATCAAAAGCGCTGTGCTTTTGGGTTAAGAACGCTTTGCCATGGTCTTGGGACATATAAAGGCTTTTTTGTGCCGCATTCAAAGGCGAGCCATCGGCATCGCTTCGGAAACTTGGCCATTCACGTGATGTGATCTCTGCTTGGCCTGTGTAATAAGGCCGGTTGGGGGCAAGGCGCACACGATAGCGCATGATCGCCCGTTCTCCGGCGGCGAGCTGTCCAAAAGTGAACAGGGTTTCCGCTTGACCATTTTTGCCAAACAGACCATTGCCAGCCTGTTGCGATGGATTTTGGGTTTCTGTTGCCGTGGCCTGCGCGGTCTTTGCAAGGGCAGACCAGACGTCTTGGTGCTGACGATCTGCATCTTTTAAGAGCGAACAGCTTTGCACTCTTTTCGAGACATACATATGGCCTGGGAAATAGCGTGTTTGTTTCGCCAAAGCATCCCTGACTGTGATATCGGACACAGGGCTCTTGCCGATATTGACGAGATCGAGACAAATATCGAGGCTGCGCCCTTTATCTTCGGCACCATCTTTGACGGCGGTTAAATGGGTCACATCCTGGACATGGTGACGCGCGATCAGAAAAGGTGCCGTTCCAACGCTGCGCAGGGTTGCATCGCGTGAGAAGGGACTGTCAGGATCATCGGAGGCCAAAGCCGCCAGGGGCCCTGACCCGACCCCAGAGGCTTGGAGGAACATTTGTGCTGTGATCAGCGCCCCATCATTCACATGATCTTGCACTCTGACTTGAAATTCGAGATGCCCTTTTGCCGATTTTTTCGGCAGGCTGACGGGCAGGACCCCAGGCTCTCCTCCTGGCAAGCGTAATGGCAGGGAGTCCAAAACAAAAGAAGGCAACACAGCGCCCTTGTCCGTGGGATCGCCTTGGTCAAGAAGGGGCGTCCCATTCAGCTTTGTGGAACCGGGCACATACTCTGTCAGTGCGGGAATCGCCCCCATCACCATAGACGTTATGGCCGCTTCATTGCCAACATTCTCGAAGGTCAAATGGTAGGTTAAAAGATCATTGGGGAGAATCACGCCGCCATTTTGGTCTTGGACTTTCAAATCCATGCGAATATCAGGGCGCGCTCCGATTTTTATATGTGCCGCATCTTGGCTGTCTTTGGTTGTCGGGTCATCGCTGGGCTGGGGCGCTGATAGGCCAGGATATGTCAAGAAAGCCTGGCTCCTGAGGCTGCTGCCATGAGGAATGGAGGGTTTGAGCATGGTTTCGAGCAGGAATTCCGCCGTCTCCCCTGGGGCCAGGGTGAGATCAGACAGGATCAAAGCGCCATTTCCAGAGCCCCCGCCTTGGCG
>DDLW01000167.1 GCA_002340345.1 Alphaproteobacteria bacterium UBA2562
ATCCAGTCGACACGTCTTGCGGTAATAAAGAATAAGATAGAGCATTTTGTGTGATTCAATCATCACACAAAATGCTCTATACAACGAGTCTCTCCGCGCATGACTCATAATAGGTATTTAGATACCATTTCAATCTTTTTCCATAGAAAAAATGATTTTATTTTTTGCTATGCGACATTTCGCCTCAGTTTTGATTAAGACAAGTTTTTAGAAACACAAGAGATAAAAAATAAAGCCTTTATAAGATTAACATTTTGTTTTTATTCATATTTTAAACGCAGATCTTATGATGCTTTATAACATTCAAAGGCATATTTTTTTCCGAAATGCCCCCTATCGATAAAATGACACATATCTGACAAAGAATATTCTTTTTGCAATCCAAATATTGAGTTGTAGAGTAGAACCACTGTTAAAGGACAAATTTACACTGCCAAGATCTTTAAACTTAACTTGGGTGTACATTGTTCAAGAATCACTCTTATAACCCTATACTTACTCTAGATTAGATTAGGGTTGTAAATGTTCTACGGCAAGAAGAATAGGTGGTGGATTTATCATTTAATCTTTTGCCTCTCGTGGATTGATGCCGACATTTCGCTCCTGCGAAAGTTGGCCCAATTCACGCGCCATCTCTCTGTTATGGTTCGAATGATCGATCCGACAAGCCCGGCAGAAGCCGGACCGTTTCGTTCGAACCACGCGTGCATATTGAAGACGAACCAAGACTGATTTTAGCCCATGGCTTTGAAGCTTCTGGTTCGCCGGCCTTCAGGAGCCATAAGAATGATCGCCTATCTCACCAAAAGCATTGTTTTTCGCCTGCTTTTCCCCCTGGCGGCAATGCTCTGCGTCATCACGACCCTCGTTGTCTGGGGGGTCAGCGCGATGAGCGATCATAAAGCGCGGGCCAATTTAGAAGAAAAAGCCCGTTTGACTGTAGAGATCCTTGTGGATAGCGCAAAAGGTGCGCTCTATGACTATGATCCCGATCGCGGGGCTGTTTTGCTCAAGGCTTTGGCTGCGGATCCTGACTATGTCGGCAGCCGCATTTTGAGTGCTGATGGGAGTGTCTTTGCCGAAGATGGCACTCTACAAGCCCTTGAAGACCAAAACCTCATCACAGAAACACGCAAGATCGAAGATGAAAAAGAACATCTCGGTAGCGTTGAGATTGGTTTTTCAGGGCAACGCGCTGAAAACAGTATTGTTGAAACCTCACGGCTTTTAATGCTGTCTGGCATTGGCCTTTTGGCGCTTGTCTGCTGTGTTGTTTATGTGATCATCGGCAATGTGACGCGACCGATCAATCGCATCACCGTGACCATGTCGCATTTGGCCGAAGGAAATTTGGAGCAGCCTGTGCCAGCCTTACATCGTGAAGATGAAATTGGTCAAATGGCCGCTGCGGTGCAGGTGTTCAAGCAAAATGGTCTCGAAATGCGTGAAATGGAGCAAGAGAAAAAGCGCCTTAAAGCCGAAGCCAAAAAAGCCCGCAAAGAACTCATGGAAAAGATGGCTGGTGAGTTCAAAAATAACGTGACGTCGCTTTTAGGAGAAGTTTTGAATGTCACCGAAAGGGTTGGCAATCACGCTGACATGATGGTCAGCAAAATGACCCTTGCGGAGGAATCCAGCATGGCGGTCACCGTGGCAACGGGGGAAACTTCGGCCAATGTCCAGACCGTGGCGGCGGCCACAGAAGAATTGGCCACTTCCATTGAAGATATTGGCGAGCAGGTGCGCGAAAGCGCCAATATCGCCAGTGACACAGCCCGGGTCGCCGATACAACCCGGGCCACCATTGCGCGCTTGGCCGAACAAGCGGACAAGATTGGCAATATTGTCAGTCTGATTAACAATATTGCCAGCCAAACCAATCTCCTTGCCTTGAATGCGACCATCGAAGCGGCCCGTGCGGGGGATGCGGGCAAAGGCTTTGCCGTGGTGGCCAATGAAGTCAAATCCTTGGCCAATCAAACCGCCAAAGCCACCGAAGAAATCACGTTGCAAATTCAAGCCAATCAAGAAGCCACCGAACAAGCGGTGCGCGATGTCCATGCCATCACGGAAATTGCCGATCGCGCCAATCAGATCGCCGCTGGCATTGCCGGGGCCGTCGAACAGCAAGGGGCGGCAACCCGCGAAATTTCACGCAGTGTCAATCAAGCGGCCAATGGTACAGAGATTGTTGCGAACAATATCGGAGCGGTGTCAAGCAATGTCGAAGATGCCGGCGTTACGGCCAGAGATGTCTTGGCTGTCAGTGCTGATCTCGGAGTCCAGTTCCACGACCTCCATACCAAAGTCGAAGATTTCATCCAAACCGTCCGCACCAACGCTGCCGAAGCTTAAGAATTTAGCCCAAGGCCCTCCTTTCTGATATGTAAAATATTTCAGGGGGTATCAGGGGGCCTTTTTCACCCCCTCTCATGTCTCGTAAGAGAAATACCCCTACAGAGGCCGTTTTGTGCCGAGGTCATGGGCGATGCGCTCTAGGGCTTCTTTTAAGCTTTCGATCAGGAGGATTTCTGTGGCTTCGGGGAGGTAACGATCCACAAAAATCAAATCCAGGATCCGCCTTTGGTTCAAAGTAAGCTGGGCATGGATTTTCTGATAAAGTGGGATCGGATCGCGGGCATTTTCCCAAAGGGTCTCTCGGATATCACCATAGCTGGCGATTTTGGCATTGCCATTGCCAAACATCGCCCGCAGTTTGGCATAGCGCACAGCGGTATCATGGTGCTCTACCGTGATGCCAATGGCCTCGCGCCCTCTTTTGAAGCGCTCATGGAGGAGTCCTAGGATATCTTCCAGGCTGACCGAGACCTCTTCTTCCTTGCGGACCCGCAGATAGGCTTCAGCATCGCCGCGTTCATAAGCTTTTAAAATCCCGATGACAGCCGCTTTACGCCGGTCGGCCATTTCGGTTGGCAGGGTCAAGATTTCGGTCTTGAGCTTGCCACAGCTATGGCGCTCGCCGCTTTTACGGGGACGACCGGCGCGCTTGCGTTTATATTTTGCCATCAGACGGCCCTTTCTCTTTGATATCATTTGGGTTCACAAGCTATCGATTTCTTTGCTCTCGCGTCGCTACGGATCGCGTTGGGTCATGGAAGGCCCCGAACCTGGCAGCTTTCCTAGAAGGGCCAGACTCAAGTTGATCCGCGATCACTCTCGCGTCGAGAGCCTCGGAATTTCGCCATCATCGCCTCGAAGGCTTGTTTTTCGGCCTCGGACAACGCGCTATAACCTTTGGATTGCTCTTTTTGCCGGGCATCGGCGGCGCTCTGGCGGGGGCTATGGGTGAGAACCCGGGCCAAGCGATCGCGGATGGTCATGGCGTCAAAGGCCGAGACATCTTGGAACCGGGCTTGGGCGGCGCGTTCACGCAGCTCGACCGGGCGTGGGGCCCATTTCTCCTCTTGCTTCCACCGGGCAATCGCTTGTTGGCTGGCCCAACGCGGGAAAGGGCCTAAAGCGTCACAGAGCGCGGCCAGCAAAGCACCGGCGCCTAAGACTGTAATGTCGCGATTGGGTGGGGTGACCGCGAGTAAAGCTTGGATGGCTTTGAGGAGACTTTCAGGGCCTTCTGGTTGGCAAAAATCTTGCCATCTATGATAGTTCTCCTCTAAGACTGGCACCCAATTTGGCTCTATGGGAGAGTCTGCGGTCCAGGTACGACCTTCACGCTGGACGCTCAGGCCATATCGACTCTGGCGCACTGCCAGTAAGGTTTCGCTCCGACAGGCTTTGGGCAAGTTGGTCTGCTGCAGCAGCGATGGCCGCTGGACCTTTGAGTGGGGTGCTGGAAAGGTCAGCACGGTCGCGTCGCGGGCGGGGGCTTTGGGCGTCATCCTGGGGGGCTCCTAAGGGTCTGGGAGAGAAAGCAGCGGCATGTGGCGTCTGTGCGGCGGCGTCCATGGCCTCTTGCAAGGCGTCGTCGTAATAGTTCAGGCTCAAAGGGATGCTGTTGCCTTGGCTTTGTTGGCGATGGCGCAAATTGGAGATGACCTGCAAGATCAAGGGCAGCGGTCGTCCTGCGGCCAGCCATCGTTCGGCAATGGCTTGATTGCGCGGTGAGCGCAGGTCGCCGAGGTCGAGGGCGGCGGCGGCAAAAATTTCGGCAAGGGCATGGTCTTGCTCCGACTTTAAATTTTCATTATTTGTTTTTGATTTGTTCTTTTCTCGAGTCGCGGGTTGTGGAAGTTTTTTCTTTAATGTCTTATGCTCTGCTTTTTTCTGCTCTTCTCTTCTTTTGTCTGTTTCTAATCTCTCTTCTCTCCTCTTGTCTTCTCTGTCGTGACCGACTGTGACGGTGGGGGACAAGGCGTGACATGTCACAGCTATGGGTGGTTTTTTGGCGCGAGATTGTTCAGGGGGTAAAACTTTATCTTCGCCTGCGTCTTCTTGGGCCTTCTGGGCCTTTTCTCGGGCCCTTTGCCGCCTTTTACGGGCCGCAGCGGTGGGGTCTTCGACGGTTGGATTGCGTTTTTCCCAACCGGTTAGGCGGGGGCCATCCAAGGTTTTGTCTTGCATGGCTTGGCGAATGGCTGTGATGTCATGCTCGTTTAAGTCGAGAAGATACGCCATATCTTCATCGGCCCATCCTTCCAAAAAGCCGCGTTCGCGCGCCTCAGAAGCACATTCCAGCATGGCGGCCCAAACGGCCAAGACAGCCGTCAGCGGTTGACCAGAGCGTCTTGAAATCGTACGAAATTTGGGATCTTTGACCGTGCCATGATACCATCGGAACCATTCCATGGTTTGTCTCCCTTTGTTTTCCCCAGGCGGCTAATAGAAATTAAACTACTGTAATATAAAATATTTTTCTGAATAGCTTTTGGGGGGATGTGAATCTTATAGAGAGAATATAACCATTTTGGTTGTTTATCAAGGTTATTTATAACCGGTTCGGTCGTTGTTTCGCGCGGCTAAGTCAGACACACTCCTCGGATGGAAAACCGTATCAAAGAATGGCGAGACCGGCGCAAGTTAACCCAAGAACAACTTGGGCAGATGGTGGGCTCTTCGGGGCAGCAAATTTATAAACTTGAGAAAAGCCAAAGATCGCTCAAACAATACTGGCTCGAAAAACTCGCCTTAGCATTACAGGTCGAGCCACACGAGCTATTGCCGCAAGTAAAACAAGCTCCAGGCCTGAGTGAAAGCCAGGCTTTCAACCTCCCTTATACCAATATTGATAAAACACGCATCATCACGGATGAATTGGTTGGAGAGCGCGATTTGCCGGTTTATGGCTCGGCGTCTGGGGGTCCTGGGCAGATGGTGATCTCTTACGATCCCATCGAATATGTGCGGCGACCCTCCATTTTGTTGCATGTCCGCGGTGGTTTTGCCATGTATGTCATCGGGGACTCGATGAATCCGCGCTATTACACGGGCGACATGATTCTCATCCATCCAACGCGTCCACCGCGACCACAAGATTTCGTGCTTGTGGTGCTGCAAAATGGCAATCATGACAGCGGTGAGTTCGAAGTTATGGTCAAGCGCCTCATCAAAATGGATGAAAGTAAAGTCAGTTTAGAGCAGTTCAACCCTTCGGACTCTTTCGAGATTCCCCGGGCGCATGTCCAAAAAGTCATGAAAATCGTTGGCAGCTATGATGCGCTTTAGAGCCTTTCGCTTTTACCACAAAACGTAGGGTGAAAGGAGCGCCCCCTTTCACCAGCTTTACTATAATGGTTCGAACGAAACGGAAGGGTCCGGCATCAGCCGGGCCTTTCGGATCGATAATTCGAACTATAACAGAGGGATAGCGAGTGTATAAAATTTCTCAAAGATTTTTCAAAGCTTGACGTTCCCCCGGAACCCTCAAGACATAAATGTACAGAGGGCTCTCCTGCGCTGGGGCAAGAGAGCTGTCGATAATTTTGCCCTGATTTTTGTTTCGTCAAAGCGCTTATTTTTATTTCGAACGTAACAAAAACCTTTTAATTTTTATCCTGAAACTTAAAGTTTAACGCAACACACAGAGCTTTCTTCCCTTATATTCAATATGTTAGAGTAAGTTTTGTGACAAGAATACACAGATGTGTGTCAGGATTGAATTCTGCGTTTTTTTAAGGTATAATGACTTATTGTTGACGAGAAAGGCCAATGAAGACTGAAACGCTTTTCCGTCAGAGCCAAGATCAGCAGTGTCACTTCAACGATGAATTCTTTGACGAGCCTTGTTTATAAAAGGCTCGAACGGTCATTTTGCCTTCCGAATGCTTATTAAGACCTGAGTCTTCAGTAAAATTAAGCATTCTGACTGGAAAATCATAAGATTTTTCAGTAATTCTTAATGGCCAATTCAGGTCAAAACTGCCAGTCGGGGCCGTTTTGATCGTGATTTCAAGGAAAGTAAAAAAGACTGTGCTTGAAAACGGAGTTTTCCTCTTTGTTACAGAATAGCAAGGAGAGCTTTTTTTTGTAAGAATTGAGCAATATGTCCGCCAAAGCCCATAGACGTTCGAAATGATGCTTGTCGCAAACGACCGACTAACCGAAGAGGGATCATAATGTCCTTGGATCTCAAGATTAAAGCTGGCGATTTCGTAGTGTATCCGACCCATGGCGTTGGCAAAGTAGAAGGAATTGAGACCCAGCAAATCGGGGAGTTCACTCTGGATGTTATTGTTATATTCTTTGAAGCAGACCGCATGACCCTAAGGGTCCCCGTCACAAAAGCCGAAAAATCAGGGCTGCGCAAATTATCCACAAATAAAGTTATGGATGACGCCATTTCAACATTACGGGGCCGCGCGCGTTCAAAACGAGCCATGTGGAGCCGTCGTGCACAAGAATATGAAACCAAAATTAATTCAGGCAATCCCGTCGCCATTGCAGAGGTCGTCCGTGACCTCCATCGCGCAAATGGCCAAGCAGAGCAATCCTTCAGTGAACGCTCTATGTACCAATCAGCCCTAGAACGTCTGGCACGTGAATTGGCGGCCGTGGAAGCCATCGACGAAGATGCCGCAGCAAAACGCTTGGAAGACGTCTTGCAAGCCGCTTAAAAAAGCTTCTTACAGCAAGAGAGGTGCTTTTACAGCCTTTTTGTTTTTGTTGCAAAACGGATCAAAGGGATTGTGTCCTTCCCTTTGATCCGTTTTGTGGTGAAAACCTTTGAGCAAAGGACAAAAGAGAAAGCAAAAGGCTGTCAAAACCCAGCCCATATCAAAACGGCCCACCACCCATATCAAAACGGAGTGTAGCTCAGCCTGGTAGAGCACTGTCTTCGGGAGGCAGGGGCCGGAGGTTCGAATCCTCTCACTCCGACCAATGATTCCAATGGGCTGCCCCACTGTAGCGCACTACGCATTTTTACAGTGAATGCAGAATGACTTTGCAGCACTTTTGTTCTCAGTCACCGAACCATTTAAAGCCGATTTTTGATAATGTTTCATTCGAGATTAAAAGCCCTTTGACGCGTCGTTGTCCGCCTGCCAGTGAATAGCGCGTCTCCCCTTCATCGATCTCGAAATCCGAAAAGAACTCTCTGATCTCAGCATGATCGTTCAAGCTTATTAGACATCGACCCTTGATCTGAGAAAGCATTGTTGCTAGACGCTCTAAATCTGCTCTATCAAAAAGCTCTTGGCCATACATATCCTCGCAGCTGAGGTCCGGCGGATCGACATAGAAGAATGTCTCTTGTCGATCATAACGCTTGATGAACTCTTCAAAATCCAGACATTCGATTACGACGCCCCAGAGCCGATCATAAATGTCAGCGAGCATCAGCTCGCGTTTGCTGAGAGCAAACCGCGCATAGCGATTAACCGAACCCCCGAAATTCTGCTGAGTGACTTTCCCACCATAAGCACATTTTTTTCGATGGAGCAGCCGTGACGGGCGTTCTAGAGCCTTTTGCGTGATGATAGACGCACACAAAATGCTCTCTCTTATTGTTTTTGCCGCAAGATGTGTTGACTGATGTTTCCATCCAGCCGCACTTTGCTCTAGTGGCCTTGTTGTGTATTGGGGAAACGGCGGCTTCCCCAGCTGGAAAATCGGTGAACAGCAAGATTATCTTTGGAAATATCAACAGCAATGCTATGTTTGCTTTTCTTGGCTTGGTCGCTGGATGACTCTCGTAAAAGCGCCGCCAATTTAACAAAAAGAGAGTGAGAAGACCCTATGAGTGTTGCCGCAACGATTGAAACAAAATTAAAGGCATCTCTGAATCCAGAACATTTACGCGTGAAAGATGAGTCTCATCGCCATGCCGGGCATATGGGGGCGAGCCCAGAGGGGGAAACCCATTTCCGGGTTGAGATTGTTGCCTCTGCTTTTGAAGGGGTGTCGCGGTTAGATCGGCAACGACGTGTGCATGAGATTTTAGCGGAGGAGCTTTCCGGATCTGTCCATGCGCTTGCCTTAAAGACGAAAACCCCAAGCGAAGCCCATTCGTAAGGCCAGGAATTTCAAGAGCAAAGGCCAAAGGTATATTTGTCCCTTTGGCCTTTCGCATAGAAACTGTTTTTTGAAACTATAAACGCACGTTAAAGGCTTTAATATTTAGAATTACAAGAAAAATACTCATTAAGATCAAGGTGAATAAAATTTAACTAATATTTGCGATTTTTGATGTTTGACTCCCTTAAAAGAGAGCGGTATTCTACTTATAGAATTAGAAAAATGATCAGAAGATCAATCGTTCATTTTGAAAACCGTGCCAAGATTGAATAACTATAGCATCACCATCACTCCAAAATCACACAGGCCTTAGTAAAAAGCCTGGGATTTATTGGGGGCTTATTCAGTGAATAGTTTTTTCTCGTTTCACAATTAAGTGCCTTGGAAGCAAAAGAGAGTTGGAAAAATCTCGACAATAGGCTTGGGTCCCCTCCTAAAAACCTTTTGAAACCCAAATTCCGTGCTGTCCTGTCTGAAGGATCTGGTTTAAAGAGGTGGGGCTTGAAGGACCAGCGTTTGAGGACCAGCATGCCAGGGATAAGGGCTTCTCTGCAAAGATCACCGATAGAGACAAAATCCTCTCTATCTCCTTATAGAAGCAGCGTCGCGTTGCGGGAGTGGTTCATTCATGAGAATAAACCGTGAAGATCTCGGAAAATTGCTAGAGTCCATGGACCTCAAAGAGCTGCGCCAGCTTCGTGACAAAATCGACGACGTCATTCCCGTGAAAATTGCAGAATATGCCGAAGTCATCAAAGATCTTGAAAATCGTTATGTCATGACGAAAAAAGACGTCGAAGATGTGGCCCATAATGTGGAAAAACTGATCAGTGCGAAAAAGCCTAAACTCACGGTCGTTGAAGGCAATACAAACTTACCCAAAACCAATGTGACTCCCTTGGCGCCAGAAGAAATGCAAACAGCCAGCGACGACACAGCCAAAAAGCCACATTTCCGCCCCTCAAGAACAAGCGCGCCGATTGATGACCAACTTTTGTCAATCCGCTTGAATGTGAAAGTTTAAAATCTTTCGGTCTTTTAGAGACTTTCGTGTTTCTTGAGGCACAAGTGGAAGGCTCTCTGTGTTTTGTCCTTTGCTCTAAATCTCATGATGCCCCACGCGCTTTTTAGCACCCTGACAGGTCTTTCTGGTCAGGGTTTTTATGTGTGCGTTCAAAAGTGGGGGATCCCTTTAGAGCAAAGCTGGTTAAAGTGGCCGCCCCTTTAACCATGCGTTTT
>DDLW01000011.1 GCA_002340345.1 Alphaproteobacteria bacterium UBA2562
GAGCCTTTCCATTGATTCAATACAAAAAAGAAAGGCTCTAAAATCAAGCTGGGAGGACAAAGGGTTGTCTTCCCGACAGCAGACCCTCCCAATTCTGGGAGGGTTTTTTTATGAAAGGTTTTAACGCGATGACCTTAGCCAGCGTGACCGCCAGAAATGGCCCCTATCTTGGTGCCAATAGTGCGGGCCCTTTTCCCGTGACGTTTTTCTTTCTCGAGGAGACCCATTTGGCTGTGATCCAGAAAAACGCTTCTGGCACAGAAGAACGCTTATCTTTAGGGAGCGCCTATAGCGTTGCAGGCGCTGGCAATCCTGAAGGCGGGAGTGTCAGCTTAACCAGCCCTCTGCCTGTGGGCGCGCAATTGGTGATTTTGCGAGACATTCCTGCAACCCAAGATATTGGCTATCCCGAAGGTGGGCGCTTTCCCGCGCAATCCCATGAACGGGCTTTGGATAAAGTGACCATGATAATCCAACAGGTCCTCGAACAGATGGAGCGAACGCCTGCTGTCTCGCCGCATAGTGCCCTGGGCTCTTTGACCGTGCCAGACCCGGAACCTGGGAAGGTTCTGGGATGGAATGAGGCTGGGGATGGCCTTGTCAATCTCTCTTTAAACACTGAAACATAGAGCATTTCCCCGCACGCGACATCAGGCGTGCCCGACATCAGGAAACCGCTTCATAACAGCAGGACCATGACCATTATTAAACTGAGCGAGATGGTGAATGTATTGATTGGGGCTGCGGCTCTTTTCATCACCGCAGGCGGCGCGATTTTTGGCTTGAATCGCGCCAACCGTCAAGAAATGCGCGAAAGCGTCGAACGCGCGCACCGCCGTATCGATGGCTTAAGCAAAGAGGTCGCCGAAAATGCCAAAGCCTCCGCCGTTATCTCAAGTGAAGTCAATGCTTTACGCAATGAAATCCATAAGCTTGTTGAAACGTTGGGCTCTATCCAACGTAGCCAAGAAGAATTGCTCATTGCCATGCGCACCGGCGAATATTGTCCGATCACTGAAGATCGATCTTGCGAGAAAATCAAGCAAAAAGAAGACGCGCCCTTTGCGGAGTGACGCCAGCATTTTCGATGGAAAGAACCTTTCGCTTTCATTGAGACGGACGTGGAAGGTTCTCTATGTCTGCTCTTGGCAGCAAGACGGACCAAAAGAAAAGCCCAAAAAATAAAAAGGCTTTTACAAATACACGCCAACCCTTTATGAAAACGGGAAGACGGCCGTCATATGCAAGTGAAGGGGCAGACATGCACGGACAGGCACAGGCTGTAAAAGCAAGGCAGATTGTCAAGCAGGCTTATCGTTTTATTTTTAGCGGTTTGAAATCTTATGCCGGTTGGTCTTTTCCTATCTGGTTGGCGCTGACGCTTCTTACCGTTGTGAGCCTCCTGTTGTTGCCTGAGAAGGAAATGGCGAGCCATGGCGGGACGATGGGGCTCGGGTTGATTTTGCTCAATTTTGTGGGAATGGTCCTGTCCGTTGTGCTTTGTGCCCCGATTACAGTTGCGGTGCTGCGGAATATCGTTCTCTCAGAGGACCGGAAGCCCTTGCCCTTTTCCTATTATCGCCAGGGATATTTTCAAAGGCATATCTTGGCCACCATTGCTCTTTTAATGGTCTTTTACCCCGTTTCTTTGGCAATAGAGCCAGAACAAATATCTACAGGACAGTTTTCATCCCCTGTTGCTGTGCTGGTCTTGATTGCTTTATTGGTCGCCATGACCTATGGCGCAATTCGGTTGCTCTTTTGGACCCATCTCTATGCTTTGGGACAGGTTGGCTCGGTTCTGCAAAAAAGTTTAGCCCTTACAGCAGGGAGGTTCTGGAAACTCTTTGGCACGGTCCTCTTATATATCTTGCCGATCCTCGGTTTTTATATTGTGATATTAATTTTTCTTATGATCATGGCGAATGCTTTCCATGGATCTATGGCGTTTCTCGCCGATCAAAATTTCATCAGTCTCTTTATCTTTAGTGGAATTACATCTGCTTATTCCGTCTTGTTAACATATATGGGGGCTGTTTTTATTGCCATTGCTTATAAGGCTTTTGCGTCCATGGAAGAGATGTGACACGACATTGCGGTTAAGCCCCATTTGCTTTTCCTTATAAGCCTGCCGCCAAATGCGCCCTTTGCAGAGGCAAATTTTTGAATCTTTTCTAGAATGCATTTTATTCTTAGAAAGTTCAATATTATGAATGCAAAACCAAAAGATGAAATCGTTCTGTTTATTATATTGCGATCTTATAGGTATTTCTTCAAAAATCTGAAATATTTTTGCATTTGGTTTTTTTTTATTGGGCTGCCGATTATTGTTGCGTTTGCCGTTCTAGATAAACTTTTACACCCCTATGATCTTTTTGATGATATTTTATACTTAACAAGGATGCTTGGGGTTTACCAGAACGTCATCACGGAGCTTAAGGCTTTTGCATTCGCAAGTGCGATTGATGTTTTATGTGCGCCCCTTGCCGTGATGGTGATGCGGGACGTGCTTTTATCCGAGCGCCATAAGCCATTTCCTTATGGATATTATGTGGAGGGATATTTTCAAAGAACCGTTCTTGTTCTGCTTCTTTTGTTTGGTTTTTTGCACATTATTGGTCCAGCATCTGATGGCGTTTTAGAGCTTATTTTGAAGCCTTTTTTTGTTTTTTTGCTTTCTTTGAGTTTTATGACCTTTATCTTATTACGATGTCTTTTTTTAGTGCCCCTCTATAGTCTTGGCGAGACAAAGGGGGTTCTGCGAAAGAACTGGACACTGACATATCAGCATTTCTGGAGTCTCTGTGCTGTTCTTATTTTAGCGGCTATCATTGAGCAGACTGTGTCTGGGGTGTTTTATTTTTGTTGGGCCAGTGTGTCGCAATCTTACCCTGAAATCTGGACGGATTTTTACAATATGCGACAAAGTGAAATGATCTTTTTTATTTTTATAATCGCCAAAAAATGTTTATTTTTTTACTTTTGGGCCATTCTTGTGGCGGTGGCGTATAAAGAATTGGTCTTATGTGGGGAAGAAGAGACAAGGAAAGACGTCTCGTAATCCTAGTGGATTGACTCCGACACTTCGATCCCTCGAAGGTCGGCCCAATCCAC
>DDLW01000110.1 GCA_002340345.1 Alphaproteobacteria bacterium UBA2562
ATTATGCAGAGGTCTTTACAATAGAATTTTAGCAGAAAAACCTCTTTATAAAACAGTGATTGCGCTTTGTCGGCCTCTTTTGAGACCGGACATGGTAAAAACATTCTATAGAATTTTTAAGAAAATGTTATAGAATAACCGATGTTCTATGCGTATGTCGTATTTTTGAGCCCATGGAAAGGCGCATGCTGTCAAACAAAACTATGGTGCTCCCGCATAGGAAAGACCACAGGCTCTAAAAGGTGGAAAAAATCTTATGGCAGAATATATAGACTCCCTATAAGGGGGGAATTATGCAGCATGAAGAGCCTCTTGAGACGAGAGTCAAAGGCTTAGGATCTCAAACCTTAAGAAAGCAAAGATCAGATATACGAATTTGTTAATCATATTTTGATACTCTAACGCATCTTGGACCATAAGCCCCTGACATTTTACGTCAGGGAAAATCGCAAAAGCGATTTTAAACGATCCTAAAATATTATAGCCTAACCTCCATTGGTGCGCCTATAATTTGGAAAAATCGTAGAAAGCATTACAGTATTGTGATCTATCGTAAAAACAAAACTGGCGACAGACTTTTGTTTTGCCCGAGTTGGAGACGGAAAATATGCCTTTAAAAGCGTCTTCCCGCAATTTCACTGTGAACCGCTCTTTGGGGGTTCTCGTGGTTTGCTTTGCGCTCAGTACCGCATTAGGCGCATGTCAAACAACATCGCGGGGCGTTAATCCTCAGCTTGCGGCCAATAATGTGTCTGTCACAGCCCCTGTTGGGGTTCCCCAAGCAAAGAAAAAACCCTCTGCTTTTGGACAATATCTCGCAGGCCGTCATGCGATGAATAGCCGTGATCCAAAGGCCGCCGCAGCTTTTCTCAGCGTGACCTTAGACCAAGAGCCAGATAACATCGTCCTCATCGGGCAGGCTTTCATCGCCAATCTCAGCGTCGGGCAAATCGATACCGCAGAGGTTTTGGCCCAACGATTGATTGATAAAGGCCAGGAAAATGCCACAGCCCGTTTGGTGCTTGCCGCCCAGGCCTTAAAAGCCGATAAGCCCAAAGACGCACAAAAGCATTTGAGTAAAATTCAAGACGTTTCACTCTTTGCTTTGCTTGGACCCATGTTACGGTCCTGGACAACATTAGAAGCTACCCAAGACACAGCTAAGGCTCTGAAAGAACTAGAGCCCTTAAAAGGGAAACGTGGGTTAGACACTTTATACCAAATGCATGCAGGACTGATCCTGGATGTTGCAGGCAAAGAAAAAGAAGCTGAAAAATATTATAACAATTCCCATTCTGCCGACTATGCAACATCATTACGATTTGCGCAGATGATTGGGAATTACTATGAACGCTCTGGGCGTCCTGAACGGGCTGCCGCTGTGTATCGCCAGTATAAAGAAGAGGACCCCGATAGCGTTCATTTTGAACAGGACCTTGAACGGGTTACAAGCGGTCGTATACCGCCAAGGATTGTGAATGACAGCCGTCAAGGCTTTGCCGAAGCGCTTTTTGATATTGCCAGCGTCCTTCAGCAAGAGCGCGCCGCGGATTTGGCTTTGATTTATGCGCAGATTTCTTTGTCCATGCGTCGGGATTTGACCTTGACCAAAATGGTGCTTGGGAATCTCATGGAATTGCAAGACCGCCACCAAGAAGCCATCGCCATGTATCAATCTGTTGCACCGGACGATAGCTTTTATTGGTCCGCTCAATTGCGGATTGCCGATAATCTCGAATATTCGGGTCAAACGGAAGAAGCCATTGATAAATTAGAAGGTCTTGCTGGCCTGAAACCAAAGCGTTGGGATGCTCTGACCCGCATTGGTAATCTCCATCACGGCTATGAACGCTTTGAAGAAGCGGCAAAAGCTTTTGATCGTGCCATTGGCCGAATTCAAACATTGGAGGAACGCCATTGGGGCCTTCTTTATGCGAGAGGGCGGTCTCTTGAACGCGCCAAGGAATGGGACCGCGCAGAAAAAGATTTCTTGCAAGCTTTGGAATTGGAACCAGAGCAGCCTTATGTTCTGAATTATCTTGGCTATAGCTGGATTGAACAAGGCATGCATTTCGATAAAGCTCGAAAAATGATCGAGCGCGCTGTCGAACAGCGGCCCAATGATGGCTATATTGTCGATTCCCTTGGTTGGGTATTGTATAAGTTGAAAGACTATGAAAATGCCGTCATTCACTTAGAACGCGCTGTTGAGCTACGCCCACAAGATCCTATTATTAATGATCACCTTGGCGATGCGTATTGGATGGTGGGGCGCCGCAATGAAGCACGGTTCCAATGGAATCGCTCCCTTTCCCTTGAGCCTGAAGAAGATCTCATTGAAACCATAGAGAGCAAAATAACCAATGGCTTAGCAGAATCGGTCGCAGCGGAATAAACCGACGGCTCCCAGAGGAGGGAAGACTTGCAATAAGAAAAACCTTCCAAAGGATAGGCCCTTTCACCGCCAAAGGCAAAATTTTGCCATTTGCTCTTATCTAGACTATAAAACGATGTCCTTCGCGATGGGGGACATCGTTTTGTTTTGTGTTCCCAAGGATATGTCATGCCGATTACAATAACAGACACACGTCATCTCGAAGGATCTCTGTGTGTCACGGCCCCTGCAAAAGTGAATCTCTTTTTGCATGTCGTTGGCAAACGAACAGATGGCTATCATCTCCTTGAAACCTTAGTTGGCTTTTGCGATTTCGGTGATGAGATTGAGATCACAAAAAGGTCAAAAACAGACCCACAAATGAGACCGCCAACAGCGCACTTTTCCGTGTCTGGACCTTATGCTGGCGCGCTAGACGGCTTGCCCCCAGAAAACAATCTGGTCTTAAAGGCCACACAGATGTTGGGACAAGCCGCAGACCAAGACATAACCTCCTTACATATCCATTTAAAAAAGGCTTTACCCATCGCCGCAGGCATTGGGGGCGGGTCGGCTGATGCGGCGGCGACATTATTGGGGTTGAACCATTGGTGGGGCTTGGACTGGCCGCTTTCGCGGCTTTTGCCCCTAGCAGAACATTTGGGCGCCGATGTCCCCATGTGTTTAAAATCTGCGCTTTCTTATGTGACGGGGATTGGCGAGGATGTTTATCCTTTAGAAAACGCTCTGTCCTTGCCGATTGTGTTGGTGAATCCCAATATCCCTTTATCAACACCCCAGGTCTTTAAAGCGCGGCAAGGAGGATTCACGGACAGCTTGATCTCTCAACTTGGGCAGGCCGGGCCTTTTGGAGCGATGATGCCAGAGACGATGACAATGCTTTGTGAGGCACTCTCCAAATGGCACAATGACTTGGAACCACCCGCCTGTGACTTAGAACCAGCCATCGGCATTATCTTATCAAAACTTTCGGCACAGCCAGGCTGTCAAATTGCGCGTATGAGCGGCAGTGGCGCCACATGTTTTGGGCTTTTTGAAAGCATGGCTCAAGCTTCACAAGCGGTTCATGCTCTACGAGCCGAGCAGCCTAATTGGTGGGTTCATGCGGGGGCTTTGTCTTAAAGTTGTTTTGGCGTCAGGTCATTGATTCATAATAAACGAGAATCTTACAAGTTGTAAAAACTTTAAGATATGGAAAATCGGGAAATATTTTACAAAGATAGCCTTGGTTAAACTGAGAGGATAGGGACATCTTTATTTTGATGAAGACATATGACCAGTTCGCTTCATTTTGGATTTTGCGCGGCGAGGCCATGTAAGCTATTGAAAAGATCCAGATTGTGAATCGAAAAAAGCAGTCATGAGAGGTTTCCATTATGTCTTGGGTCTCTCTTTAAAACAGTCTTCATATTTTATATGGTATTTCTTAAAGAGGGTGCATTATTTTCAGCTTGAAAAAATGCGATAAATCATCCTCTTTTCCCTGAAGATGATGCTGCCATTCGCTCAAACTAGGAAATCGATCTCGCCATGGATGTCGCTATTCTCACTGTTTCCAGTCTTTCTTTCATGTTTGTTATTGTTTTGACAATTTGGGTGATGAATGTTGCCAATAGCCTGCGTTCTCAATCTATGCATAATAATAATATTAAAGTTCAGCTGACATATCTTTATGAAAGACTCGGCGAAATTTCAGACAAATCAGACAAATTAAGCGAAAGCAGTCGTGATGAGCTGGAAAGGCTTAAAAACGAACTGAGTGACCTTCTCAAGCAAGGCCGCAATGATACCATGCGAGAAAATGATGATATAAAATTCATCAGTAAGCAAATTCATGAAAAACTTGAAAATAAAACGAAGAGATAAGATTAGGAATTCTAGAAAATACTCAATTATAGAAATGGAAAAATAATATTATATAATATATATTTCAATAATGGCGTTGGTGAAATTTATGAGTAAAAAATAAAAAAGTGAGCCTTCCATTTTTTGTGAAATTGAAAGGCTCTTTATTTCTGATGTTTGCTGTAAAATAGAGCATTTTGCTTTTAATTTGAAGCAGGTGAAAGGCTCTCTGTCTTTGTTCTCACAGCAAAACGCATGGTTAAAGAGGCTCCCCACTTTAACCAGCTTTGCCATAGATCAAAAAGATCATTTTACCTTTTGCTCTGAAGTTTGTTATTGGCTTTGTCCTGGCTGCCAGAGGATATCTGCCTTGCCCTCATCATTGCAGATACGCGCCAAAACAAATAAAAGATCTGACAGGCGATTGAGATAGACAAAGACCCAGTGATTAAAGGGCTCAACCATATTCAAAGCTGAGACATCACGCTCCGCGCGCCGTACAACGGTTCGCGCGTGATGGAGATGGGCCGAGGCCGCAGATCCTCCTGGTAAAATAAAAGACTGCAACGGATCAAGCCGCGCATTCAGATCATCAATCTTTGTTTCTAAATACTTGACTTGTGCCTCTGTGACACGCAAGGCGCTATAAGATGGCGGTGACTCCCCCTCTTTTTGCTCCGGGACACATAAATCTGCACCAAGGTCAAAAAGGTCATTTTGCACTCTTTGTAATAAAATATCTTCTTCCGAGGATATGTGGCAGCGTGCAACACCAAGAATAGCATTGGCTTCATCAACAGAGCCATAAGCCGTGACCCGTAAATCATGCTTATTGACGCGCTGTCCATTGCCAAGGCTGGTTTGGCCTTTATCACCGCCGCCTGTATAAATTCTGGTTAATTTTACCATTCATAGCCTCTCGCATGTTGAGAACCTGTCATTTTGCCCTTTGCTTCAACGTCAATCAAAGAGTTATAGATCCTGTAGGTTGGAATAAGATGAATTTATAAAAAAATAACCGCGTTTCTCTTTTCTAAGAGGGTTAAGATCCCCATATTCTTTACTATAAGGAAATTCTTTACCTTAAAAATTACACTTTTTGTTAACCAAAAATATTATCTGCATGAGAAACTATAGTTTTATTTCGGCACAAAATGATGCGGTGATTTGAAACCGCTAGAACATTGTTTATGATTTCACGTCATTGCCCATAAAGTTTGAGAATTTTTGACAGATTATAACATGAGGTCATGAAAAGGGGGGCCATGCAATGTATATCCCACCCGAATATCTTAGCCGAGGGATTCGCTATATCCGGCCTGACTTAATTCCCGTGCGTCGCACAGCACGCGCGAAAGAACGCTATGATCATGTGCTCGATCAAGATCCTCAAAATGGACAAGGGGCTTCTGAAGACTGGGGCGTAGATGCAAAAGAAAATATGCAAACCTCTCCTTATCCAGTCAATCCTCATCATATTGTACGCCCAGATCATCCAGAAGATATTCCAGGGGGCCATCTTTTAACCCCAGATCTGGAAGTGAATGCGCTGTTGATTGCCCAAGAAGACAAAAATAAGCGCCAATCGGCGCTTAGAAAGAACTTGGAAGAAGATAAGAACAGGCGGACATGGCACGGCCCCGTTTTAGATGACAACCTGTCTTTCAAAGAATTGACAGCACTCTTAAAATCTGTTGAGCTATAAAATGTGCTGTTTATCATTGTAGAACAAGGCTATAGAGTGACTTTGACCTATAGAAAGGTCAAAGTCATTTGATCATAAATTACGCCGAGAAAGCTCCCTTAGGGATCTTTGCGTAAATTCAATAAAATATAACATGTGCCTTATGATCATTTTATGTGGCGCATGCTATAGTGAAAGGGTCTTGTGTTGTAAGAAAAGGGACCCCTTGATTGTGGATCTTAAGACAATCATATCATGCTTGCCAGAGTCTTATCAATCGGATGGCATCGGGCAGGAGCCTGATCCCATCGCGTTTTCAGACCAAGACTTAGCAGAGATTTCCGCGATGTTTTGGGAAGAAGGCTATCTCTATCTGCCACGTCCTCTTCTTTCAGAGGCGGAGATACAGCCTTTAAAAGAGAGCATAGACGCTCTTGTGGCGCAAAAGCTGCCCCCGGTGTTTATTTATCTGGCACCGCAGCCTTGGCAAATCTTTCAGAGATTTCAAAAACTGCTCCAGCATTTTCTGGGCGAGGATTATGGCATTCTCCCGCATTTATGGGCATGGCATCTAGATCCACAAACAGAAGAAGCCGGATGGCCGCCCCATCGTGATTGTCAAGGCCAAACAGTTTTTGAAAGCGAAGAGAACGGAGCGCCGGGATTTCTTATGAGCTTATCCCTATGGATCCCGTTGACCGATGTCGGGCCGGACAATGGCTGTATGTATGTTTTGCCGCGCTCTCGCGAACGTCTGTATCCACAGCCTGTCGAAGCGCCACATCATGTTCATTTGCAAGATATTCGTGCTTTACCAGCCCCAGCAGGGAGTGTGATGGGCTGGCGGCAAGATCTCTATCATTGGGGCGCAAGAGCCAGCCATCGTGCCCAGACACCAAGAATCAGCCTTTCTTTTGAATTTCAGAACCGCGCCTTTCATCCTCTTGCAGAACCGCTGCTCTCCCCTTGGCGACCGCCATGCTACGCCGAAAGGCTGGCTTTAATTCAGCAGCAATTTCATAAATATACCCATATGGATAGCAAAGCCGCCCATTGGCAAAAGAACTTTGGACAGGCCTAAGGCAAGGACCAAAGAATCCTTCTATTCTTTTGGTCTGTCTTGCGGCAAAAACCTTAGAGCAAAGGCCAATTTTTTGGTCCGTTTTGCGGCAAAAACAAAAACAGAGAGCATTTCACCTGAGTCTATATGAAAGCGAAATGCTCTAGAGATTTGCAAGTAAAATCTTATCCCTGCCCACCTGCGACGACTTTATCCATATAACGCCCTTGGAAAAGGCTGATTCCAAGAGAGCGGCCAAATTGGACAGCATCAGAGCTATCACAACGGGCAAAAATAACGCGGCTGGGGATGGCTTGGCTGACCATATCTTGCATTTTTTCTGCAAGCTTCCCAGTTTCATCCTGCACCATTTCCGTAGACCAGTTGATTTTCAGCAAATCGAGCCCCAAAGCACGGCGGTCAACGAGAGGCAAGGTTAAATGATTCAAGCCATCAAGGCAAAAGCGGTAGCCTTTTTCTTGCCAAGTATCACGCGCAAAAACAAAAGCCCCCATATCAGAATAGACATCAATAGCTTGCAATTCAAACATGATGGTGCGTTTTGCTTGTGGCAAAATTTGCTGATCAAACTTTTTAAATTCAGGGGTGAGCAGGGTCGAAACATTAATATTGATGGAGAATGCTTTGCGATAAGCGGCTTGGTTATTGCGAATGAGAAAGGACAACATCCGCTGATCTAAGAGATTGGTGAGATATTGGAACAACCAACGGTTGGCTGTGATATCAACTTCAGCCATGAGAACACGGTTCAGTTCCCCAATAGAAACAAAGAACTCCCGGAAAACAGGGCGGAATCCTTGCTCTGGATCATGCAAACAAATGGATTGCCCGCGAATCCATTCGGATAAGTCTGCATTATTAAGAGCCTCGCCAACCTTTGCCAAATGGCTTGGTTCAATTGGGGTAAGGCCTGTTCCTAAACGCGCTTCACGCTCTTTTTCGAGCTGGGTGGCCCTGTCTTTGATGGCTTGTTTGACAACGCCCTGCATCCGATTCTGGAAAGCGCGGTATTCTGTAATAAGGTCATACCATGTCACAAAACGGCTGCTATCGCCTTCGATCGAGCCTACGAACAGAGGGTCCTCACTAAAAAGATAGCGCAAACGATCAACAACAGGCTCGACAACAGCTTTGGTCACCCCTTTAATAAAAAAGGCAACATCGCCGGCTGGCATCATGAAAAGCCGACCTTCATATTTATCGAACAAGCTTTCCATTGTCTCAGCAGCAATACGCAGCTGATTTGCGCTGCGACTTTTGGGACGCAATTTTGAAAGCTGGATGTGAACGGCCATCCAGCCTTTTTTCTCTTTGTCCAAAGCGGCAAGAAAGTGCAGCAGCATGTCGCAGTCATCTATGCGATTATGGATTTCCACCATTGTCCCGTTCCTGGCTGGTTTCAGTAAGTGCGGTTAAAGATTGAAAAGGCCTTTAGCCCGCAGCTTGCTGCTGCATTTGCTCAATCGCGTCTGCCAAACTGACAAGGCGGCGCGCATTTTCGACATGCAGGTTCTCAATTAACTTACCATCGACCACGACAACCCCAGCGCCTTGCGCTGTGGCTTCTGTGTGTGCATCGATAATTTTGCGAGACCAAGCGACTTCTTCTGGGGAAGGGGCAAAGATCTCATTGGCTTTCGCCACTGTCTTGGGATGAATCAGCGTTTTACCATCAAAGCCCAATTCCAAACCTTGTTGGCAGCTTTGCGCAAAACCATCATCATCTTGTAAATCTAAATGAACGCCATCGATGATCGCAATTTTGGCCGCCCGCGCTGCAAGAAGACACAAGCCTAGACTTGTAATCATTGGCAATCTATCACGGGTATGGGAGGCATGAAGATCTTTCGCGAGATCGGAGGTCCCCATAACAAAACCACCCAGGCGCTTACTTGAGTCTGCAATGTCTTCGGCATGGAGCATGCCCCGTGGGGTTTCCATCATGCACCAAATTGCCAAATCCGCCGGCGCATCATGGGCTTCTAAAATCGCTTCAGCTGCCCGCACCATGTCGGCGCTTTCAACTTTTGGCAGCAGAACAGCATGGGCACCGCTTTTTGCTGCCGCGCAAAGATCATGATATCCCCAGCTTGTGTTGAGGCCGTTTACGCGGACAATGATCTCACGGAGACCATATCCCCCTCCTTGAATGGCAGAGACAACCTGATCGCGGGCATTTTCTTTTGCATCAGGAGCGACAGCGTCTTCCAAATCGAAAATCAGTCCGTCAGCGGCAATTGTTTTTGCTTTTTCCAAGGCCCGTGCATTCGACCCTGGCATATAAAGGACGCTACGACGTGGTTTGGCGGTCTGCGCCATAGGGGACTCCTTCATTCACGTAAAGCCTATAAAGACCCTGTTTTAGATGTTTTAATTTTTAAGAGCTTTCCTAAAGATATAAACTGTCTTTATGCGTTTGTCCTGGCCGCATTTCGGCTTTAGTTTAGATCAGAAGAAATGCTCTATATCTTTGTTGTTGCCGCAGAACGGACCAAAGATATTTCTTTTCCCTACAAACTTAGAAAAATAGCAAAATAGAAGTCTTTTCGCTATTCTTTTCATCCAGATAGACCCTTAAAACTAAGGTTTTGCGTGTTTCAGAAAAGCTATGTAATGTTGAGTGCAAAGGTGAGATATTGATAAAGAGTTTCCCCGAAACCTTTGGCAAAATGACTCTAAACAATAAATTTGCAGAGCTTTTGCGAGAGGTACTATAAGGGAAAAAAGGTTAAAAATCTCTTTCTAAGCACAAACCTCCGTGCCATTTCATAGTGTTTAGCATAAGCAAAATGGAAGGATGATAAAGAAAAGTAAAAAATTTTGAAAATGTATAAACAATTTTACCTTAATAAAAATATATCTTCTATAAGAATTATTGTTAAATATAAAAGAAATTGGGAGAATAGAAAATCTATTATTTGTATTTATTTTGTAATCTGTCTTGACAGGATGGTGTGTTGCAATGACATTTTTTATCTGTATCGCACCATTTTTCTACAGCCTTGGACCAATCTATGTGGTCACAAGCGGCTAGAGAAAAAATATAGAAATAAGTAAAACAAAGTGAGCTCTTTTCATCATACTTCTTTATAGAGAGTTTAAGTATTTCCTCAAATATTGATCATAAAAAGGCAATTCTATTATATATCAATCCATTCTGTTGCCCTTTTCCCTAATCCTAATTTAACTTCATTATATAAGTGCATCAAAAAAGCCTAAAGGAATATTCCTCTAGGCCTTTTCAATCATCATAGGAAAATAGAGTGCAAAATTAAGGGCTTTGCATCGATCTTAATATGCGAAATGTCCAAAGCCCTTAATTGTGTTTTTGCATATCTTAGAAGGCAACACGGGCTGTCAAATTTGCTGACACGCCAGTATAATTTTCGCGGCCTAACTCGGTGCTTGCACCAGCGCTGAAGGCCACATTCCCATCCGTAAAGACATTGAAACCAGCACCAACAGTGAAGGCATCATCATCATTTGGATGATTGACAATATCTGTGCTTATAAAGTCGTAGCTATATTCAAAGCGGGCAAAAGGCTCAACCCAGGTGTTGGTTTTGCGATCAAGCTCAATCAAATAGCCTGGTTGCACCGCAAGTGAAATGGTTCCGGTATCAGTGAAAGCGTCATTCACATTTGTTGTTGTGCCATTGGCGTCATCCATGCGCAGGTCATCTTGGGATGCACCAATATAGATAATGCCGAGATCACCGCCGAAAGTGAAATTGCCAAAGTTGGTGTTCGCGGACAATGTTCCTGCAGCCGTTACCCGTGTGGATGTGGTGCTTCCGTCTAGTTGTGCAACATTGATGTCGCGTCTTGCATCAACCTCTGACCAAACATAGCTGAAGAGAGCGCTTGCGGAAAAGATATCGGTGATTTTCACAGCGGCATAAGGTGTAATACCGTAACCTTTGGATTCAATTTTCATACGAGCGGCACTTGATGTTGTATCGATGCCTTCGATTGTACCAGCAAGGCCAACGACAACACGGGGATGCACAAGATAATCAGCCCCGAAAGCACCGGCCCAAACCGTGCCATCAGAATCGACAACAGCAGAGGTATCTTTGAAGCTTGTATAACCGATATCGCCCCAAATTCCTAATTTAGGCTCACTGACACTACCAGCAGCACCACGGCCCTCGCTCCATCCGAGCAGTCCGGTCTGTTGTCCTTTAGCGCCTGGAGCAGATCCAAATGTCTTATCGCTTATGTTGGAAATACGGTCTTGGACAAACCCTTTGATCGCTCTAGCTGCTTCCTTTTGAGAAGATAAAGAGGCTGCAGCAGAGTTCGGACCTTCTGAATTCTCATAATCAGGGACATATGAATTATAATCATAACTAGAACTATAATATGTGGCCTGTGCAGTTCCAATCGAGAAACTAACAACTAGGGTCTGTTGAGATTCAT
>DDLW01000366.1 GCA_002340345.1 Alphaproteobacteria bacterium UBA2562
AATCTCAACAGACCCTAGAGATTACAGATAGTTTTTCAGATAATAACCAGTATGGCTTTTGGGGCTTTCTGCCACTTTTTCAGGGACGCCTTGTGCAACAATTTGACCGCCGCCATCGCCGCCTTCTGGGCCAAGATCAATAATCCAATCAGCGGTTTTAATCACTTCGAGATTATGCTCGATGACAAGCACCGTATTGCCCGTGTCGACGAGCGTGTGCAGAACTTCTAAAAGCTTTCGCACATCATCAAAATGAAGGCCTGTGGTCGGCTCATCCAGAATATAAAGCGTACGACCTGTCGCCCGTTTAGACAGCTCTTTTGCCAGCTTGACGCGTTGCGCTTCCCCTCCTGAAAGGGTTGTGGCTTGTTGCCCGATATGGATATAGCCCAGACCAACTCTTTGTAACGTTACCAATTTATCGCGAATAGAAGGCACGGCACTGAAAAACTCGGCGCCATCATCAACGGTCATGTCAAGCACATCGGCGATCGATTTGCCCTTGAAAACAATTTCCAGCGTTTCTCTGTTATAGCGCTTTCCTTTACAGACATCGCATTCCACATAAACATCTGGCAGAAAATGCATTTCAATTTTGATCACGCCATCGCCTTTACAGGCTTCGCAGCGTCCCCCTTTGACATTAAAGGAAAAACGCCCGGCGCCATAGCCACGACTCTTGGCATCGGGAAGGCCTGCGAACCATTCTCGAATCGGCGTAAAAGCCCCTGTGTAGGTCGCGGGATTAGAGCGTGGTGTGCGCCCAATGGGAGACTGGTCAATATCAACAACTTTATCGATATATTCTAGCCCTTGGATCTGATCATGTTCTCCGGGGTGATTTTTGGCGCCATTGAGCTCTTTTGCGATGGCTTTATAAAGCGTTTCAATAATAAGTGTTGATTTCCCTCCGCCAGAGACACCGGTGACGCAGCAAAACACGCCAAGCGGTATATCCACCGTCAAATTATTGAGATTATTCGACCGGGCACCGACAATACTGAGTTTTTGGTTTTCTTTTCCGGGACGTCTCTCACGCGGCACAGGAACGGATTTTTCACCTGAAAGATATTGTCCTGTAAGGCTTTTGGGGTTTTGCGCAACCTCTCCTGGTGTGCCGATCGCCACAATTTCGCCGCCATGGCGCCCAGCCCGCGGTCCCATATCCACCAGGTAATCCGCTGACCGGATTGCGTCTTCATCATGTTCGACAACAATGACCGTATTGCCGAGATCTCTTAATCTTTTCAAGGTTTCAAGCAGACGATCATTATCCCTTTGATGAAGCCCAATAGAGGGTTCATCGAGCACATACAGAACGCCTGTTAAACCGGAGCCAATTTGCGAGGCAAGACGGATACGTTGGCTTTCCCCCCCTGATAAAGTGCCAGAATTCCGCGATAAGGTCAGATAACCAAGCCCGACATTATCGAGAAAGCCAAGCCGTTCATTGATTTCTTTCAGAATCCGAGCTGCAATTTCATTTTGTTTTGGGGTGAGATGTTGGTCTAATTCTGCAAACCAGCTTTTTGCTTGCGCAATGGAGAAAGCAGAAACCTGAGCAATCGAGAGTTTTCGTATTTTAACCGCTAAGGATTCAGGTTTTAAACGTGCTCCGTTACAGCTTTCACAGGGTTTGACATTTTGGAACTTTGCCAGCTCTTCTCGGACCCAACTGCTATCGGTTTCCCGCCAACGGCGATCCATATTGGGAATGACCCCTTCGAAGGGTTTATGGGTTTTATAGCTTCTCAGCCCATCATCATAGGCAATGGTGATGGCTTCTTTCGTGCCATAGAGCAGCCCCATTCTCATTTTTTCCGGGAGATCTTCAAAAGCTTCATCCATGCTGGTTTCAAAATGGTGGCACAGCGCGGAAAGAGCCTGGAGATAATATTGTGAAGATGATTTTGCCCAAGGTGCGATTGCACCTTTTCGGAGAGTCAAAGTTGGGTCTGGGACAATAAGGTCAGGGTCAAAGAAAAAGGTCGTTCCCAACCCATCACAAGTGGGGCAGGCCCCTTGGGGACTATTAAAAGAAAAAAGACGGGGTTCAATCTCATCGATTGTAAAACCGGAAACAGGGCAGGCGAATCGCGCTGAAAAGGTCACACGGCTTTGATCATCGGCATTTTCTGTAATTGCGAGACCATCGGCAAGCTCTAGAGCGGTTTCGAGACTGTCAGCCAGTCGATTACCGAGGCTTTCCCTGACAACAAGCCGGTCAATGACCACTTCGATATCATGCTTGCGTTTTTTATCGAGGGCGGGGGTTTCTTCAATCTCATAGAGTTCGCCATCGATTTTAACTCTTTGGAAGCCCTTTTTTTGGAGTTCGAGCAGTTCCTTTTTATATTCTCCTTTGCGGCCACGCACGATCGGGGCCAGCAAATAGAGTTTTGTGCCTTCTCCTAGTGCTAAAATACGATCAACCATTTGGGAAACGGTTTGGCTTTCAATGGGCTCTCCTGTGGCGGGAGAGTAGGGAATCCCAACACGCGCAAACAGCAATCTCATATAATCCCAGATCTCTGTAACAGTGCCAACCGTGGATCTTGGGTTTTTAGAGGTGGTTTTTTGCTCAATCGAAATGGCGGGGGAAAGGCCATCAATAGAATCAACATCCGGTTTTTGCATCAATTCTAGAAATTGCCGCGCATAAGCTGAAAGACTTTCGACATAGCGTCTTTGCCCTTCCGCATAAATTGTATCAAAGGCCAAGGAGGATTTTCCAGAACCACTCAATCCCGTCATAACAATCAATTTGTCTCGCGGTAAATCGAGTGTGACATTCTTCAGGTTATGTTCTCGAGCCCCTCGGACAATGAGACGTCCTGTTGTTGGACCAGGCTGTGTCGTTATGTCTTCAGCGGTCTCTTGCAGAGACGCGTTTCCAGCACCTTCGGGCGACAGTACAGCATTGTCGGGCATCGATATACTCTCAATCGTGGGACAGGGACCAAATATGGAACGAGCTTGCTAGGCCGCCGCATTATAAAAAAGAACCATGGGAGATGCGAGATGATTTGTTCGCGAAATGTTCATTTTTTATGAGGTGCAGGGACGATAATCTTAATTTATGAGAATAAGTATATAATTTTTCAACTTTTGAGATCAGTTTTAATCTCCTGTTTGTTATGTAAAAGAAAAAGTCAAGCAGCCTCTGCCCGATATCATCTGTGCACCATAATAGCTTTTCAAGGGCCTCAGCCTTTTTCAAAAGGAGACAGTGAAAGAAGAGCATTGACCTCTTTTTATACTCAGTGTAGCGCTTATCAGAAAATGAAGCGGTTCTGCCGTACAGTGTATAGATTATAGTATAAGGTGAAGCATCATGGCTGGCAGCGTCAATAAAGTGATCTTAGTTGGAAATTTAGGGGCAGATCCAGAAATAAGAAGCACGCAAGCAGGAAAACGCGTTGCCAATCTTCGCATTGCAACTTCAGAATCTTGGCGTGACCGGCAAACCGGGGAAAGAAAAGAGCGCACAGAATGGCATCGTGTTGTCATTTTTTCAGATGGACTCGCTGATATCTGCGAGCGTTATTTGAAAAAAGGCTCTAAAGTTTATGTGGAAGGCCAATTGCAAACCCGAAAATGGCAAGATCAATCGGGCCAAGACCGTTATTCAACAGAAGTGGTGATCCAAGGTTTCGGAGGCACATTGACGATGCTTGATGCCGCAGGCGGCGGTCAGGGCGGTGGCCAACGTGCGGCGACAGGCCGGGATGATTTTGACAGCGGTTTTAGCTCTGGTCCAGATTATGGCGCCTCTCCATCGCCAACAAGTGGCGGTTTTGGCTCTGGCCCAGATCTAGATGATGATATTCCATTCTAGGGTCTGTTGAGATTCA
>DDLW01000034.1 GCA_002340345.1 Alphaproteobacteria bacterium UBA2562
TATTATGCAGAGGTCTTTATAAAAGTGAAAGGCTCTAGACCGATCGACAGTGAGAACGGTTCATCGCCCATCGCTTAAGCCCACGCGGCGCCCGAGCGTTCCCATCAAGCGACTTTTCCGTGAAAAGTCTCTCAAAAAGCTTCTAAGAGCACTTCTTAGATTTGGTCGCTCTGCACATGACACAGCATGGTGCAGAGGAACGTCTGATGAGAGGAGGGTGTGTTCCCTATGTAGCAACAGCCCTCCTCTCCCAGGGGAGCCGTCATCACCTTTGCTGTCTTAAAGTGATATAAGTTTTAAGAACAACCGGTCATGACCTTGTCTGCTTCATGGGCCGTGATGGCTCTAAGAGACCGATTACGGTGTTGCGTCCTTTTGACCACAGAACGCTATAGAACGTCTGTTGGGTGTGGGATGGATGGGATAAAAAGGACTTTTGAAGAGACAATGGCGAGAGACTATTGGGATTGGCCAGGTTTTGCAATAAAAATGAACGATCGTTCGTTCATTTTTATTGCAAAATTTTATAAAGCCCCCGAGTCTCCAAGAGATGCCATCAAAGCCAATGTTTGCTTTGCCTCGTCGGGGTCAATTTTCGACAAAGCATAGCCGACATGGACAATCACATAATCCCCCACGGCGACATTGTCGATTAAACCGACAGAAACGTCTTTAAGGACGCCGCCTAAATCAATTTTTGCCATGTCATCTGGCAAACATTCAACAATCTGTGCAGGCATTGCCAAACACACCAGCCACCTCCCTCAAGAGCAAAAGATTCACTGTCACACCATGCGTTGGGCCCTGAGGCAAAGGGCGAAGGATAGGGGCCAAGGATGGAGAGGGAGGGCATCCTTTGGTCTCTCTTGCGGCAAAAGCAAAAGAGGATGCCGTCTTCCCCCTCGTTGTGATGCCATTTGGCCACGCAATCCCCATCCGCAATTCTGCGCTAATTGGAGAATTGGCTATTGGGCAATTCCCGCTCAATCAGGCTTGTGGGCGGTGGGATATCAACAATCATCAAAGTGACAAAGCCAGCCGCTAATATCAATAAAATCAACAACAAAACAATACAGCCAGAGCGCAAAACGAACCCTTTCTATGGCAGATTAACTTTCTAGACCTTATGCGAGACCCGGTTATGTCCCTTCAAAATCCTAGAAAAGCAAGAGAGTGCGCTTACAACCAACCACTTGAAAACCGTGGCGAATCTTTTGCAGTGTAACATGATGCGAAACAGTTGCAATGACAAGACGCATATGAGCTCGCGGAAAATGATCCTGTCAAAAAACACCATCATCGAACAAAGACCAAAAGACAGGATACATCCTTTTGATCCGTTTGTGGCAAAAACAAGACCATATAACATTGCCTTTGGGGCTGAATAAAAGCAAAATGCTGTCACAAAGAAGGATTTTCACCGGAACAAAAACTGTTGCACAATTGACGGAACGCTTGAGATCCATCAAAATTCTCAAAACCAAAGGCAAAAAGCAGCTGACTTTCAGTCCACGGCAGCATGGCGTCTCAAGGCAGAGGAAAAGCGAAATGCTGTATCTCGGACTGGAAAGTCGTTTTTCGGATCCTTTATCTTAATTTATGGCCCTCTATGTTATCTATGGCCCTCTATCTTATTTATGGTATGACGGTTTGGAGAGTCTAGAGTCTTATGTCCCAGATAAATATGGATGCGTCCATGCGCTTTGAAAAAGACACACGGCCCCTCCCCGATCTTGTGCCAGACCGGAGCATTGTTCTGGTCGGGCTTATGGGGGCTGGAAAAAGCTGTATTGGTCGTTATCTCGCCCAAAGGCTGCGCCTTCCCTTCGTGGATTCCGATTCTGAAATCGAGAATGCCGCGGGCTGTTCCATTGAAGATATTTTTGAGCTTTATGGCGAGACCGCGTTTCGTGAATGTGAACGGCGTGTTTTGACACGCCTGCTGACCGGACGCCCCCATATCATCGCGACCGGAGGCGGTGCTTTTATGGATCCAGAAACCCGGGCGCAAATCAGCAAAACAGGCGCGTCGCTTTGGCTCAAGGCTGATCTCGATGTCCTCTTAAAGCGCGTTAGCCGTCGCAATAACCGCCCCTTATTGAAACAAGGTGACCCCAAAGAAATCTTAAAGACTTTGATCGAAAAACGTTACCCTGTTTATGAGCAGGCCAATATTATTGTGGAAAGTGAAGATGTTCCTCCAGACGAAACGGTTAACCGGGTTCTGTCTGCTTTGAAAAATCATTTTGAGGACACGCCTTCTCTGACAGAAGACAAGCTTTGACATACACCCTATTCAGTGAAAAGCACGATGCTGTAACTTATAAATTTTTCAGGATTTGACCATGACTTTGGGCGCCTCTGCCAGGGAAGCCTCTTCCAGATCGTCTACAAATTGCCTGCGCTTGGATCTTGGCGCGCGAAGCTATGATATTCTTGTCGGTCCGGCACTGATTCAAAAGGCCGCAGAGGCGCTTTTGCCGCTCTTGCCCCAAAAGCGCGTGATTATTATCAGCGATGAAACGGTTGCCGCCTTACATCTCCCAAGCTTAGAAGCCAGTTTGCAAGCTGCTGACATCGCCTATCACAGCATGACCGTCCCTGCCGGAGAAGCCACCAAAGACTTCAAATATTTTCAGTCTCTTTGTGAAGACATTTTGGCCTTAGGCATTGATCGCAAAACCATGTTGATTGCTTTAGGCGGGGGCGTTATTGGCGATTTGGTTGGTTTTGTCGCCTCTAGCCTGTTGCGCGGGCTTGATTTCATTCAAATGCCAACGACCTTATTGGCCCAAGTCGATAGTTCTGTTGGCGGCAAAACCGGCATTAACAGCGCCCATGGTAAGAATCTTATTGGTGCTTTTCACCAACCAAAATTGGTGCTTGCGGATAGTGCAAGCCTTGCGACCTTGCCCGCCCGCGATTTACGCGCTGGCTATGCGGAGGTGGTCAAATATGGCCTGATTGATGATCCTGACTTTTTCACATGGTTAGAAGAGCATGGGTCTGCTGTTTTGTCTGGTGAGGCCGATGCGCAACGTTCTGCGGTAACACGCTCTTGCGCCAATAAAGCGCGTATTGTCGCGGCGGATGAAAAGGAGGCCGGCCAAAGAGCGTTACTCAATCTTGGCCATACCTTCGGCCATGCCTTTGAAGCCGAATGCGGTTATGATGGTCGTCTTCTCCATGGTGAAGCCGTGGCGATTGGCATGGCTATGGCCATGGATTTTTCGGTCTCCGAAGGGCTTTGTCCGCAAGACGATGCTTTGCGGGCTAAAAATCATATGTACCAGCATGGTCTTCCAACCCATCCAGCCGATATGGGAACCCGCAGAGGCGCGGTTCAGATGGGTCTTGCGCCTCTGCCAGACACATGCTTTGATCCGGATCGCTTATTAAGCCATATGGCCAAGGATAAAAAAGTCCAGGACAAGAAGCTGGTCTTTATTCTCACAAAAGCCCTTGGCCAAGCTTTTATCGCTCGGGATGTTGCCCCCGGGAAAATACGCCTTTTCCTGCAAAACTGGTTATCGGAGCCTTATCGCCCCTCTTAAAATTTTTTTGATCATGGTAAAACCTTGTATCGCCCCTTTTTGTTTGGCGATGAAACCTCATCTATAGGCTTGTAAGACCAACCTTTAAGCCCGTGCGGCGTTTGAGCAAAAGACCAATCGAAGCGTCGTAAGACTTTGTCGGTTGGTCTCAGACAGTCTGAGACTTTGTTTTCTGTCGCAAAAAAACTTCAGCAATGGTGCTTAAAGATCGTTTATGGCATTTCTCTTTATCTCTTACCGCAAAAGAAGTGCTGTATCTATTTGTTTTTGCTGCAAAATGCAGGATTGAAGTGAAGATGCTTTAACCCATTTTGCTCTACCCCTGATAGAGACCATGGAACTCGCTGAATATATCACTCTTGGCGCTATTTTTCTGTTGCTGTTGATTTCTGGCTTTTTTTCCGGTTCGGAAACGGCCCTCACAGCAGCGTCGCAAGCCCGCATTCATGCGCTCAGCCAGCGCGGAAATCGCTCTGCGGATCGGGTGAAAAAACTCCAATCCGATAAAGATCGCCTTATAGGCGGTATTTTGCTGGGCAATAATATGGTCAATATTTTGGCCTCTGCCCTTGCGACCAATATTTTGGTGCAGATTTTTGGCGAAGCGGGCGTTGTCTATGCGACCCTTGCCATGACGCTTTTGGTTTTGATTTTTGCCGAAGTGCTTCCCAAAACCTATGCGATTTATAACCCTGAGAGCCTGGCCTTAGGCGTTTCACCCGTCTTAGATGTTGTCATTGCGATCTTTGCCCCTGTTGTGCGGGGGGTTCAGTGGGTTGTCAGAATGACCTTCCGTCTTTTTGGTCTCTCTGTCTCAGGGGGGATTGATCCTTCGGAGCGCGAGGAAGAGCTTCGTGGCGCCATTGATCTCCATGGCGATTCCGGGGTTGAAGAGCGCCATGAGCGCGAGATGCTCCGCTCGATTCTCGATCTCGGCGATGTGAGCGTCAGCGAAGTCATGACCCATCGTAAAAAAGTCGCCATGATCCAAGCCGATCAGCCCATGGCGGATATTGTCTCCCAAGTCTTGAAAAGCCCCTATACCCGCATTCCGCTTTGGCGTGGGGAACAAGAAGAAATCGTTGGCGTCCTCCATGCGAAAGCTTTGTTCCGGACCGTCGAAGAAACCAGCCGTGATCTTGATGCGCTCGACATTCTGTCCGTCGCCAGCCCCCCTTGGTTTATTCCCGACACCGCAAGCCTTCTTGAGCAGCTCCATGCGTTCCGCCGCCGCCGCGAACATTTCGCCATTGTCGTTGATGAATATGGCGCCTTGATGGGGATTGTGACCTTAGAAGATATTTTAGAGGAAATTGTCGGCGAAATTGACGATGAACATGACATTTCGGTGCCCGGCGTACGTCCACAAGCCAATGGCTGTGTCCTGGTGGATGGCACGGTGACCATTCGCGATCTTAACCGGCAATTTGAATGGCGTTTGCCCGATGAAGATGCCGTGACCATTGCGGGGCTTCTCATGCATGAGGCACGGGAAATCCCCGAGGTCGGGCAGATTTTCTCCTTCCACAATTTCCGTTTCGAGGTATTGCGCCGGGCCCGCAATCAAATCACTTTGCTTCGCATTACCCCCCTTTAAAGTCATGAAGGGTTTGAGGGGGACTTTGCCAAAAGGCCTCCTTAAGAGCGGGCGGCAACACTGAAAATCCGCGCTATTGCACTCACAAAACAGAGGGCGGCAAAACCATAGGCAAGTTCAGGAAAAAAGCGCGGAAAAAGGCAAAATAATAGAAACATCAAAACCGTTTCACCGCCTTCTGCCAATCCCACGATATAGGGCAACGCTTTCTGTGTGCGCCAGGCCTCTCGACTGGAAAGCGTCTCTGTCTTGCCTTCTGGCGTTGGCCTCATCTGACCTTGCAGAGCTGCAAACGCAAAAAACGCCCCCCCATTTGCCAGAAAACTCCCAAGGAGAACCGCCGCTGGTAAAGCATGGCTCTCTGGCTGGGACACCGCGAAACCTATGGGAATAGCCGCATAAAAAATAAAATCTAGGACACTATCTAAATAGCCCCCGAATGCGGTCGGCCCTTGACGCCGGGCCAAAGCGCCATCCACCCCATCCGCCAAACGATTCAGAAGCACGCCCAAAAAGCCGAGGACCATCCAACCACAAGCAACGGCCACCGCGCCCAGCAGGCCAAGAAAAAAACCGACAAGGGTGACTTGGGTGGCCGTGATACCGGCTTTCTCTAAAGGGTTCGCTATGGCCTGGAGTGGTTTTTCAACCCAATGCCGCAAAGTATTATCAAACATGGACAGGGTTTCCGCAAACTCGAGTAAAGCGCGATCAGGGGGATCTATTTGATCGCGTCTTGCGGCAAAAAGCGGCAGAAACAAGAATCTAGAGTTATGCGCGACCCAATTTGGTCGCGCATAACTCTAACATGTTTTTCGCTTGCGCGAAAATATAAGGCGACTTTTTCGAGAAAAAGTCTATCAAAAAGCTTTTGGGGGGTCTTAGGGGGCCTTTTTCAAAAGGCTCCCTAACATCCGGAACATCCTAGCGCAAACGGTCCGGAGACGGCGCCTGTGGCTCACCTTGCTCAAAAAAGCCTTCCTTATGGAGCCGATCTTCTTGCAGGCCGAGGGTTATGGCTTTCTCAGCGCAAGCCTCGACAAAATCAGGGCTTCCGGCAATATAAACGCTATAGTTCGAAAGATCGGGGAAAAGGTCTGGCAGGATCTCTGGGATCCGCCCGGTCAAGCCACCGGGATTGGCGTCTTGGGTCAGCGTGTATTTAAAGTCGAAATTGCGGAATTTGACCTTAAGATAGTTATAGAGCCCAATTTCATAGAGATCTTCTTTGCGTTGGGCCGAAAAGAGAATTGTTGCGGGATGGCGAAACCCGCCCCTGAGAAAAGCCGCAGACGCCAAAGAGGTGATCGGCGCCAAGCCCGATCCCGCCGCAAGACACAAAACCGGCGTATCTGCGGACGGATCCCCGATGAAGGTGCCGTAAGGCCCGGACAGAGAGACGGTATCGCCTTCTTGTAAAACATCATGGACCCATTGCGAGGTACGCCCGTCTTCGACACGGGTTACTTGTAGGACAATTTCAGCACCATCATTGGGAATATTGGCAATCGAATAGCAGCGCGGCGGCGCCCCTTCATTCGGTGCGCCGAGGGTCACATATTGCCCTGGCCAAAAGCGAAGGGGCTCCCCAAGCGGGCGCAAGCGCACTTCCATAATCCGAGGAGTCCGGACGGTTTTATGCACGACGACACAATAGACATTCTCTCGCGGCGGGAAGAGCTTTGGCAGGGCATCTGCGGTGCCAAACTCGATTTCTAGCACATCCCCCGTTGGTTTGGCCATGCACATCAGGCCATAGCCTTCATCGCGCTCTTCTTGCGCCAGCGCCATATTCATGATGAGGCCTTGGTCGAATTCTCCCTTGAGAACTTTACATTTACATTCCCCGCACGCCCCGGCCCGGCAATTATTCGGCAGAGCATAGCCATGGCGTTCTAAGGTTGTCAGGACAGAGTCACCGCTTTGATAATCAAGGGCTTTTCCGGAGGGTTGTAAAATTATTTTTGTCATGAAAAAGATCTCCCATGATCTTTTTTGCCGCGTGAAGTGCGCGCTTTATTGCGATCACATTGCTTTTGCGCCTGCTTTACAACGTGACCTTGTTCTCCAAACGGAACCACCCCGGAATGCAAGCACATTCCAGGGGGCCATTCCGTTGAGGGAGCATCCACCACCATCAACCGATCAGGCACAGCGTCGAGGACGGAGAACGACGCTGTGCCCGCAGAGATGTTATACCAGATTAAAATACTGGGATAATATCTTCCATATCGATATCTGTGATTTCTTCGCCCGTGATACCGACTTCGGGGATAGCAGGGAACGGAATATTATATTTATCGAGAACCCCTTTCAGGTTCAGCATGGCATTGCGCCAATTTTCTTTTTTCGCTTCATATTCTGGGATGGCAAAGCCAGCTTTACGGGCGATTTCTTCGCCTTCACGCTGATTGGCAATGAAATCTTCTGGTAGGTCCCAGAATTCCATGGGCGGTTCGAAGAGAACGGCAGAGAGGAAAAGATAGCCAGCGCGGACCTGTTTGGTGATCAAAGACCGATCGTCCAACTCAAGTTTAGGATAATCACGCTCCATCAACGCCATGCAAATGGCCATATGGCGGCCTTCATCACGACCGACATTTTTGAAGCCTTCTTTAAAGGCAGGCTCGGTGCAATTGGCGGCCATTTGATGGAAAATGGTTGCCGCAGCAATTTCCCCCATCAAGAAAGAGCTAAACAGGACCGCCAAGCTATATTTCGGCACCGCTTGTTTATAGCCATTCCAATAGCGACCACCGTTGAAATACAACCATTTCGCGTTTTTCTGGAGCCGTTTTCCAAGTTCAGTCTTTGGCTCATAGGTTATGGGGTCGGGATGTTCCAACAATTTTGTGATGGCAAGACCGCACAGCTGCTCGTGATTTTGCTCATCGCGTGTGACGGAGAAGAAGCAACGGCGCACAGCGTCTTCTTCATGGGCTTCATAGGTTTTGATCATCGCTTCCGCGAACACCGGCGGCGCTGAAGCATCAAACACAGAAAGCAAGGTCCACCAATATGCGATGGCTTCGCGCTCTTCCCAGCTATATTTCGCGGGATCAAAAGTATCCCAAGGCAGCTTTTTCGGATCCCAATATTCGCGCTGCGAGGCATCCCAAACTTCTTCCATTTTAGCGGTCTGGGAATGCCAGCTTAAAGGATAGACATTGGGTTGCGGCGTTGCTGGTGGAAATTCCATCGCATGTGCGAATCTTTCTTTACTACTCATGGCCCTTTAAGACCTCCCTGCTGTCGAAATGTGTGAAGCTCTTTTTTTTGGGGATTAGCGGCTGTCGCTGTTGTGCGAGGCCTCCCTTGTTTCAGCTCTTATCTAAGCTTGACCCTAATTTAATATATTACGCTTTTTTATGTCAACAGCTTTTTCTGTAATATTATATACCCGCAGAGAAAATAATGTTATCCCTCTAAAGCTTGTCAATAGGCCAGAATGACACAGGGAGAATTTCGCGAAATAAAAAGAAATAAAATACAATTATATCAATAACTTAAATCAAGACAAGGCACGGCCATACCAAAAGGCAACCCCCATCAGAAATTTTCAAGACATGTGATCAACAGAAATATAACAATGAATTTCGCATCGCACAAATTATGTTATATAAACACCATCTAGGCTTTGGACCTCACGACTCCTGGTCATAAAGCTTTTTGAAAGACTTTTTCTCGAAAAAGTCGCCTAATTTTCGCCAGCTGGTATGAGCGAAAAGGCCTTACCATCAAGACATTTCACAAACCAGCCTTTCCCCTATAAACTCTGCTGCAAAGACGCTTTTGGGGTAAGACGATAAAAGAGGACCTTAATGACGCGCACAAATCGCCTCCACAGCACAGTTTCTGGCCTTGTTGACTGGTTCAACAGCCGTAAACCCGTGCGTACGGGCAATTTGATTGCAACCTTCTTTGGCGATATCGCCATGCCGAGGGGGGGATGTCTCGCGACCCAGAATCTCTTAGACGTTATGGGTCTTGTCGGCATTGGCGATGGGTTGGTGCGCACATCTTTATCACGCCTCTCCGCCGAAAATATGTTCAATAGAACCCGCACAGGTCGTAAAAGCTTTTACGCCTTATCGGAAAATGCTTGGGCTGAATATGAACAGGCCTCTGCGGTTATTTACAGCCCTTTACCAGAAGCGTGGAACGCGCATTGGCTGGTCATCATGCTCATCGATGTTCCCTCTGGGGGCCTCGATATGGCCTCTCCAGAGCGCAGTGCGAAAGAAAACACCCCTGCCCTTGAACCTGAAAGCGATCTTCGCAAAAGCTTGAAACAACTTGGATTTGCAAGATTTGGCGCCCAAATTCTGATTCGGCCCTCAAATTTCCCACCGAAAATGCGCCAACATCTCGACCGCCTCTTAGATGACGCCTCTATTCTCCTGATTGAAGGCCAAGGCGGTGTTATCCCGACGGGTTTCAAAGCTTTAACGGATCAAATATGGGATGTGAGCGCCCTACAGCAAGCTTATGAAGACTTCACACGACGCTATGACCCGATTGCCGCGCTTTTGGAGAAAGGGGCCGAGATCACGCCCGAAGAAGCCCTCATGATCCGGTTGCTGATGATCCATGAATATCGCGCCATTGTTCTGAAAGATCCCATGCTCCCGCCAGACATTCTGCCGGCCCATTGGTCGGGATCAAAGGCACGTCAGCTCTGCCGTGATATCTATGCCCAAGTTTTTGAGCTGTCGGAAAGCTGGGTTTCGGCCCATTGCTATACGGAAACGGGGCCTCTTCCGCCGCCGAATGGTTTGCTTTATGAGCGTTTTGGCGGTTTTGTAGGGTGACGCCACCGCCCTCCCCTTGCATTTTTTCGCTTCCGCGAAATTGGGCGACTTTTTCGGGAAAAAGTCTTTCAAAAAGCCTTTTCAAATTAAGCGATCAGAGATTTAGCGCCTCTGACAATCAATTGGCTTGCCATGCGGGCATAGTCTTCCCGACTCATCGGGCCATCGGGGTTGAACCAAAGATAATTCCAGTTCAACATGCCAAAAAGCGACATGGTCAAAGGCTTTAAAAGGGGGCTCGGCGGGGCAAAAGCAGGATCTATGTCACTGAGTGTCACCGCAAAATAGGACACCAATTCACGCTCCATGGCATGAAGGACTTTTTTCTTTTCATCGGGCAAAACCCGTAAAGCACTGATCTGGACCGTATGTTCGGCATCAGCATTTTGATAGCTTTCTAAAATCGCCATGACCAAGGCATAAAGGCGATCTTCCACGGGCAGGCTTGGGTCATCGGCCTCTTTCACAACCGCACAAAGCTCTTCCAGATGCCCGCCGATAACATCGAAAAGAATATCTTCTTTGCCTTTATAGTAATGATATAAAAGCGCTTTTGAGACACCACAGGCCGACGCAATTTCAGCCATACTGGTCTGTTGATAGCCAATATCGGCAAATAATCTTGCCGCTTGGTCTAAGATTGCTTGTCTTTTATCGCTGTAATCTGCGGCTCTGCTGCGCGCCAATGTTAGGCCCCTCCCTTAGGGCAAAGGCAAGCGCTCTTGCGATTCTGCTTGCCCAAGCAATAGAACAAAGCGGTTACCATATTTGAGAAAGAATGCAAAC
>DDLW01000073.1 GCA_002340345.1 Alphaproteobacteria bacterium UBA2562
GCCTTCAGCATGCCGCTGACAGGCTTTCAAACCCTCTTGGTCGATCGCTGTGGGGCCATAAGCTGTCCGGCCATAAGAAGCGTAAAAACGGAAAAACCGCAAAATACGTAAGTAATCTTCTTGAATGCGGGCATTGGGATCGCCAATAAAGCGCACACAGCCTTTGCGAAGATCTTTTAAGCCGCCAAAATAATCCCAAAGCTGGTAATCCGCACCAAAAGACAGGGCGTTCATCGTGAAGTCGCGTCTGGCCGCGTCTTCTTGCCAATTTTCTGTAAAGGTGACATCAGCATGGCGGCCATCTGTTTTGAGATCAAGGCGTAAGGTTGTGATCTCAAAAGGTTTTTTGTCAATAACGGCTGTGATTGTGCCGTGGGAGAGCCCGGTTGGGATCGTCTTGATATTATGTTTCTCTAATAAATCTAAGCTTTGTTCTGGCCTGGCCGGGGTGCAAAGATCAATGTCACGGATGGTTCGCCCCAGAAGTGTGTCGCGCACACAACCGCCAACGAATCGCAAACCAAAGCCTGCGTCTGCGTAAATTTGCTGTAATTGCGTGCATGCTGGTTGCGTCATCCAGCTTTTCGGCGGAACCTGAGAAACCGGGCCTGCAGAGGAAATTCGACTGTTTGCAGAAGAGGGCATGGACTGTATGAAATCTCGATCATGTTGGCTGGAAAGGTAGATTTCAATCTATAGCATTTTTGACATGGGGCAGCCATAGTGTGCAATCCACTTTGGTCATATGCCACTTTATGGGCTTTTATCGTCCTTTTGCGGCGCAGTCTCAGAAGGCGTTGCAGGCTTATAATGCCCAGGGACATAAACATTATTCTCATAATGGGGCGGGACATAGATCCCTTCTGCGATTGGGTCTTTTGTGGTCTCAAAAAACACAGCGACCAAAAGGGCCAAAACAGCCCCTGCCGTTGCAAGCCAGCCCCAGGGACCTTCCCCAAAGGCCAGCGGAGCGTCACCGCGTGCAAGAGCGCGCTGGTTCTGAGAAACATGCCAAACACAATACAGGGCACTTGGAAGAAGGATAAGTAAAGCAATGATAATGGTTTTATAAATCATGACGGATCCCTTTATCGAAGTGATTGAGATTCTTGGATGAGGGTATCATCGCTCTTGTTTGCACCGATGTTAGGCAAGAGAAGGATCTTTCATCTCAGATAAGTGCCGTAAGATGCGCGGATAAGGTTCGCTCAGCTTTTATTTCCTTTTATAGAAATGTTATTTTTTTTCCTTATTTTCAAGATAATATCTGAATCCTTAGAGCATTTTTCCTGATCCAGTGATCATGCAAAATACTCTCAATCTGTTTTATCCATAAATCTCAGAGGCGTGTATAACCGCTTCGTATTAAGTCCTCTTGCCATAATAAGTCGTCGCCCATACACTCAAAATACCCTAGACAGTCTCTCTTCCATATCAAAGCTTCAGAAGAGCGTTGTAAAGCTATTTTTTACATAGTGGGATGTTCAAAACGTTCTAATTCAGTCGGCTTTATGCCTAGAGGAGAGGATAAAATAGAAGAGTTTGTTTTTGTCGGAAAATACAACTTTGAAGTGATTTTGCTTCAATCGGCTTTGCCCTTAAGACCTATCTTTTAAAGAGTCTTAACCGTATGAAAAAAACATGGGAGGACAGAATGACACGTCTTTTACGGAGAAAAACAGCACCATTGCAGCGATGGACTTTCGCGAAGGCCTTTGCTTTTGTGGGATTTGCAGGATGTTTGTCTTTGACGGCTGTAAGTTTGCCAACATCGGTTGAGGCTGCTGAAGCGCGCTCTTATCTCCTCTCCACAGCCTCAACGGGAGGGACATATTATCCTGTGGGCGTGGCGATTTCGACCCTTACGAAAGTGAAGCTTGAGCCAAAACAAAAGATTTCCCTCAACGCTGTGAGCTCCGCAGGATCGGGAGAGAATGTCAAACTGCTCCGTGAAAATGAAGCACAATTTGCCATTTTGCAGGGGCTTTATGGCGCTTATGCTTGGAATGGCACCGGCCCAATCAAAGCAGACGGGAAGCAAGATCATCTTCGGTCTGTGTCTATGCTTTGGCAGAATGTTGAACATTTTGTCATGAATAAAGCAGACGCGAAAACAGGCATGGCAGAGGACTTTCTGAGCTTGAAAGGCAAAAAACTTTCTCTGGGTTCCCGGAATAGCGGCACATTGGGGTCTAATACACAAATTCTCAAAGGTTTCGGTGTCGCAGATCCAGCCGCCTATTTTGACTTGGCCTATATGGGCTATGGCGCCTCTGCTGATGCGTATCAAAATGGTCAAATTCAAGCCATGAGCATTCCAGCAGGGGTGCCTGTGTCTGCGATTACACGGGCTTTTGCGGCCATGGAAGGCAAGCTCACAATTTTAGGCTTTAATGAAGACCAGATCAAAAAAGCCAATGGGGATTTCAAAAACCTTTGGACCCCTTATGAGATTGCGGCCAGGACCTATCCTGGTCAAGTAGACGCCGTAACAACCATTGCTCAGCCTAATTTCCTGGCAACACGGGCTGATGTTGACGAGGATGCGGTCTATCAAATTACGAAAACGATGTATGAAAACTTAGCTTTCTTGCAGCATATTCATAAAGCCACAAAGGCCATGTCCCTTGAAAAAGCCATTACAGGCTTGCCGATGCCTTTGCATCCTGGGGCGCTGCGCTATTATGAAGAAGCAGGTGTGACGGTTCCAGATCATCTTAAGCCATAATGATTTTTGTTGGTTATGGATCTTGGTTTTTAAAGTGCATGGTCTCAGCCTCCAATCCTTTGGGTTGGAGGCATCGAGCACAGCCATGTAGTGATGGCAACAAAAGATACGGTTTTGTCGTCCTAGAGTCATCCGCGACCAAACCTAGAGCCTTTCTCTTTTATATTGAATCACTGGAAAGGCTCTATGTTCTTGTTTTTGCCGTAAAACGCATGGTTAAAGTGCTTCCACTTTAACCAGCTTTGCTCTAAGTCACGAAGGGCTCTAGACTTTTATGTTTGCCGCAAAACGAAAGCCATCAGGGCGGTTCACCTGATTTTAGTGCAGGAGCATTGTGTTTCTTATTTCCGTTGAAAGAGATAACTGTTGTGAAAAATACTATTTTGGCTCAAGTCTCCCATTTAAGATCTCACACGGTGTCTTTGGGAGGGCAGGAACGGCCTCTTGCCTTATATATTTTTGCTGTGATGGTGGCTCTTTTCCATCTTTGGGTGAATGTTCTCGGTACATTGTCCGAACTTTGGGTCAGCGCTTTGCATTTCGGCGGATTTGCTGTTCTCTGTGTTGCCTTTTTTGCCTCTGGGAGACAGTCTGGCGCAGAACGTTCTGTCTTTCTCAAAATTTATGATGGCGCGATCATTGTTTTTGCGATTTTAGGTACAGGCTATATTCTCTATGGGGAAAATGCACTTTATGAGCGGGGGGTACAGTTTATTACGAGTGATTGGATCTTTGCGATCATCACACTTTTTATTGCCATGGAATTGACAAAGCGCACAACAGGCTGGTTCATCCCTTGCCTGATTTTAATCGCTTTAACCTATGTCTTTTCATGGGGACCTTTGGCGCCAGGGGTTTTTGCATTTAAAGGTTTGAGTTTAGAAACCACCCTTTTCCGAAGCTATTTTAGTTCGGAAGGCATGTTTGGTTCAATTGCAAGAATTTCTTGGACCTATGTTTTTATGTTCATTCTTTTCGGCGCTTTTTTGGTCAAGTCTGGTGCGGATCAATTCATTATTGATCTTGCGCAAGTGGCTGCCGGGCGGTTTACCGGGGGCCCTGGCATGGTTGCTGTGTTGAGTTCTGGGCTTATGGGCTCTGTCAGCGGTTCTTCTGTCGCGAACACCATGTCAACAGGCATTATTACCATCCCCTTGATGAAAAAGAATGGTTTTCCCCCTAAATTTGCCGCAGGCGTTGAAGCGGCCGCGTCAACAGGAGGTCAATTGATGCCGCCTGTGATGGGCGCAGGGGCTTTCATCATGGCGAGTTACACACAATTAAGCTATGTCGATATTATTGCAGCGGCAACATTGCCCGCTTTGCTCTATTTCCTCTCTGTTGGTTATTTTGTGCGGATTGAAGCAAGACGCCAAGGCATTCAGCCCAATGGCAATGGTGGTCCTGGATTATTGTCTGTCCTTGGCCGGGGGTGGCACTTCATTTTGCCGATGGCGCTTCTTGTTTGGATGCTCATTGAAGGTTTTACCCCCACTTTTGCCGCAGGCTATGCGATCCTTGCCGTTATTGCGGCGTCTTGGTTAAAACGCTTACAGGGGGGGAAAGGCATGGGGATACGCGATATTCTCGATGCTTTAGCCCTCGGGGCGTTTAACGCGACAACCATGGCGGTTTTGCTCGTTGCGATTGGCCTGGTTGTCAATGTTATTTCCATGACAGGGATCGGAAACACATTCTCATTGATGATTAACCAATGGGCGGGCGGGCATTTGCTTTTACTGCTTTTGCTTGTGGCTTTTGCGTCTTTGATCTTGGGAATGGGGCTCCCAGTCACCGCAGCTTATATTGTTCTTGCGACCTTATCAGCGCCAGCACTCTATGATTTGATTGCGCAGTCCGCCTTACTCGATCTTATGGCAACAGGGCAATTGCCTGAGCAGGCAAAAGGCGTTTTTATGCTGATTGACCCAGCCGCGATGACAAAGTTATCGCAGCCTATGGCAATGGGGGAGGCCAATAGCTTACTTGCGCAAGTGCCAAAAGATTTTGTCACAAGTCTTTATGAGCAAGCTTTGGACCCTCAAGCTATGGTTGCTGCTTTGTTGTCCGCCCATATGATTATTTTCTGGCTGAGCCAAGATTCCAATGTCACGCCGCCCGTTTGTTTGACGGCATTTGCCGCAGCCTCCATCGCTGGGACGAAGCCCATGGCCACGGGATTTATGTCATGGAAACTTGCAAAAGGTCTTTATATCGTACCCGTCCTAATTGCATATACGCCTCTTTTGAGCCATGATTTTGCCGCAAGTCTTTTAATCTTTATTTTTGCCGTGCCAGGGATTTATGCCTTGGCCGCAGCAATAGAAGGCTATGCTGAGAATCCGCTAAATTGGATTTGGCGTTTAACCTTCTTAGGTCTTGGGGTGTTCTTACTCTGGCCCGTTGATATGTTCATTCTAAAAGTTTCAGCTTTTATAATTGTCATTTTGGCTGTTGTCTGGAATAGGGTGCTTGGGCCTAAGTCGCATATCATTTTTGGTTAATGGTTGGTCTTTTGCTCAAGCGCCGCATGGGCTGAACCGGGCGGCTATAGGGTTCTCTTTTTGTCGGTTGGTATAAGGTCTTATTCTATCAAGACTTCGGGCCATTGTTGGTCTGCTTTACCAATGAAACCAGCAATGTCTTTTTCCCAGAGATCTTGTATCTCTTGGTCATAATTGAGAAAAAGGCGGTCATCGATAATGGCCCAAATTTTAGGGTCGCTGCTTGCAAAAATGCCTTGCGCCATGGCCCAAGCGCAATAGCCCCCATAAGCTGGGGCATAGCGCTCGGGATCTTGTTTGAAAAGAGCAAGATTCTCAGCAGAAGAAAACAGCCATTTGGCGTCTTTATAGACCCATTGATAGCTCTTATGTCCTTTTACAGCTTTATTTTGCCGAAAATAGGCGACAGGGTCGTAGCCACCCACAGCGTGATCAGAGAAAAACCCCGTATAGATCTCATCTTCCGTGGCTTGCGCGGTGCCAATAACAGCAACAAAAACGAAAGCGAGAAGGGGAAGAACCCACTTTAAGAAAAATTTAGTGTGGCGGTTGTTTTCGGAAATCATCATAAAAGCCTTCCAGAGTGACTGTTGGAAGAGGGTTTCCCACAGCATGAACAATTATATCAACCGACAGAGTCTCCGACTCTTTGGTTGACCTTTTGCTCAAGCGTCGCACGGGTTTAACCGGGCGGCTACAGGGGTCTATTTTTGTCGGTTGGTATGAGAGTTTCCATAAGGTCGCCTTAATAAGTTAGATCCTAATATAAAATTGGCAAGGGCTGCCGTTTGAAAAGTCATAAAGGTTATCGATTGGCGTAAAGGATTGAAATAAAAGCCCTTCTGTCGCCTCTCTTGTGTCTTAAGGCTCTTTCTTTGTTAAATGTTGTAAGACAGTCCGAAAGCCATCAACGGCCTGGGGACCTGCGGCACGAAAAGCTTCGGCAAGATGGCGCCTTTGCAAAGAGGTTAAGTCTTGATCTAATTTCACGCCTTTGTCTGTGGGGTCTAAATGCCTTTGCCGCCGATCTTTTTGGCCTTGGCGTTGGACCACGAAAGCCTGTTGTGTGAGATCTTGTAAGATTCTTGAGAGAGACTGCTTTGTGATTCCTAAATGCTGTAAAAGCTCTCCAACCGTTAATCCGGGATGGCGGACAATATAAAAGAGAGCTCTGAGATGGGCCCTCCCAAGACCATTTTCTGTCAGGACCGAATCCGCCGACGCCATCAAATCACGATGGGCTGCAAAAAGATGTGCCATGGACCAGCGCAATTCTTCATCGCGTAAAAACAAGAGATTTGTTGAGGATTTCAAATCTTTCATAAAGGCAATCCTGCTATGCAATCCGAGCATATTGACGGCGGGTCATGGATCCGTCATCTTGGGCGTGGTTATAAAAGTTTCGCAAAGATGCGTAAGAACGACAGATTGTTAACTGAATGAGCTGTAGAGGATGAAAATGTTACCCTTTGACGATCGCGATGGAAAGATTTGGTTTGATGGAAAACTTTTGGAATGGCGTGAAGCGCAAATTCACGTCTTGAGCCATGGTTTGCATTATGCAAGTTGCGTCTTTGAAGGTGAACGGGTCTATAATGGTAAGGTCTTTAAGTTAAACGAACATTCTGAGCGTCTTGTGAATTCAGGCAGAGTTTTAGATTTCGAAATTCCCTATACTGTAGAAGAAATTAATCAGGCAACCTTGGCAACCGTTGAAGCCATGGGCATCAAAGATGGCTATGTTCGGCCTTTGGCCTGGCGAGGCAGTGAAATGATGGGCGTGACCGCCCAGCATAATAAAATTCATCTTGCAATTGCAGCCTGGGAATGGCCAGCCTATTTCTCGCCTGAGGCAAGGTTACAAGGGATCCGGATGGATTGGGCGCAATATCGCCGCCCTGATCCTGCGACAGCACCGACATCGAGTAAAGCTGCGGGACTCTACATGATCTGTACCTTGTCAAAGCATGAAGCCGAGCGCAAAGGGTATAATGATGCTCTAATGCTGGATTATCGCGGACAAGTTGCCGAAGCCACAGGAGCGAATATCTTTTTTGTGATTGATGGGCAGTTGCATACGCCAATTGCCGATTGTTTTCTAAATGGTATTACGCGCAGGACTGTCATTGACCTTGCGCAGAAACGCGGTATTGACGTTATAGAACGTGTGATTATGCCAGAAGAGCTGTGTAAGGCCACGGAGTGCTTTATTACCGGTACCGCCGTCGAAGTGACGCCTGTGCGTGAAATCGGTGAGCATCATTTCACGGTTGGTGAGATTACGCGCCAACTGGTTGATGACTATGATATTTTGGTGCAAAGAGGCCATAAAGAAGCAGCCTCTGCAAAACATAGCGCCGCATAAAGACAAAGAGGATCCTTGAGAGGGAGAAGTCCCCTCTCAAGGACAGTTTTAAAGCGTGATATTGTTATAGGCGCGTCGCTGATAAAGACTTTTTTCTGATTTTTCTGTGTTAAGACTGTGCATTTCAGAGAGAGAATATTGTCTTTTGCTATTGTTATCTTTAAATAAGATTCTCGTGCACAAGCACAATGCTGTTGTTTACCCTCAACAGATATGATCTCCTGTTTTCAAGGTGTCCTCATGAGCCAACATTCCGTCTTCGCAAGACAGAACCAAAAAATCGCAATGACAGAAGATTTCATGCAGGAAACGCCTCAAGCAGGAACACAGAACAGCGTCGGAATCGATTCTGAACATGCTGTTTTGCACCGCCATAATTTCAATTTGCTCAAAAAAGAACTCTCTAAAACAAATATTCTCATCGAAGAAAGTGCACGGGATTTAACACAGCGCTTTATGACTTTGGCGTCTTGTGCCCAAGAACAGACCAGCTCTATTGTTGAAATCCTGAATTATGCGGGAAAAGTTGACGTTGATGGAAAACGTGTTCCCTTCACAGAAATTGTGAATCTTCTCGATCATTCTCTACAAGATTTTGTTGAAAAAGTTGTTTTTCTTTCAAAACAAGCCATGACAATGGTGCATACACTTGATTCTATTAGCGATAATCTCGACAGCGTTGAACATTTTGTCACGGATATTGATGATATTGCCAGGAAAACGACATTTTTAGCCCTCAATGCGCGGATTGAAGCAGAACATGCAGGGGCTGCTGGGAAAACATTCACCGTTGTTGCCAGTGAAGTGCGTGAACTTTCAAAGCAAACGGCACAGCTCGCTGAAAAAATGCAAAGCGAGCTGGGTACAGTCACCCACGCTATTCGGGATAGCCATGGAACCCTACAGTCTGTGGCCTCCATGGATTTGACAGATACGATCATGGTCAAAGAAAATCTTGATCGGACTCTTTCTAGCCTTGGGGAGCAGAACCAACAACTTTCCTCTATATTACAGAATAGCTTAGAAATATCAGAAGATATCTCTAAAAATATCAATCACATCATTACAGATGTTCAATATCAAGACAGAACATCGCAGCGATTGACCCAGTTGATTACAGCCATTGATCTTGCGGATGATGCTCTTGAAGGGCTCATGAAAGACCCAGAGGGGCATATGGCCCATGAGGACATTTCTGCCCTTAAAAAATTGCAAGCATCATCCACATTAAGCCCGACAGGAAAACGGCTTGCTGAATTCATTCTCAATTTTGAAGCTGCTGGTGGCGGGGTTGCGCCTCTTCAAGAGGGGGCTGATTATACGGCGGCCAGTGATGATATAGAATTATTTTGAAGAACGAGAAATTTCAAAATATTTTTATTGCATTGTAAAGTTTATATTTTCTAGCTGCCCTCTTAAGCTAAGAGCACAGTGGTGAGGTTATCTTTTTAATTCGTTTTGGGGCAAAACCAAAAGGCTGCAAATCAAAATGCAAGAGGATGGCTTGATTATTTTATATGTTTTGCGACCCACAAAAGGAGGCAGAATTTTTCCTCATTCAGAATAAAAGGAGAAATATAGTAATTTCTGAGAACAGGGTTCTGCTTTTCCACTTTTCCTTTCTATAGTCTTCCTATAAGTTTCCCTTCATGATAAGTTTGGTTGTTAAAGCTTTTCTTTATAGAGAAAAGTGAGTTTTTTATTGGAAGTAAAAATAGAGATATTCTCTTAAACTTCCAGTAACACTGCAGTATTATCAAAGTATGTTTTGTGGTTGCGTATAGAATGTACGCTTTTATTTTAAAAATTTTAAGATGTATCTGAGCTCTGATATCAATATTGCTCAGTCGGGAGAATGAATCATGCATGTTATGATCATTGAGCAAGACTTATATACTAGCGAAAATTTAAAGTTAAAATTTAAGAACTTGCAAAATTTTACTCTTTCTAAAATAAGCCCAAATCTTGAGGACGCAATAGACGGTGTTATTGAAGAAAATCCTGACATTATAATTATCGCAACGGATTTGCCTGATGCAAATTGTTTAGAAGTTCTACGCAATCTTGCCGCATATCATAATTTTTTACCGATACTCATTATTGCCGCAGAAGAAGTTGAAGGACTTGATGCAGAATGTGTGCGTGCAGGGGCAGAGCATTATCTTCTGGCAGAGCCTTTAACCGCAGCAATATTGTCACGTCATATGCAAACAGCGCTCATTCGTAAAAATCGAGAGGCGCAGAAAGCGCAATGGTTACGTCAAGAATTATCAGAGGCGCAAAATAGTCTTGTGCAAGCTGAAAAAATGGCCGCTCTTGGAAATCTTGTTGCGGGCATCGCCCATGAAATCAATACACCGATTGGTATTGGGATCACGGCAATGTCCCATTTAGAAAGTAAATTGGAGGAAATGAGACAAAGATTTGACCAAGGGAAGATTAGTAAAGCCGCTTTCCAAGACTTCTTAGAGCGTATTGGTGCGGCGGCAAAACTTGTAAATAATAATTTGCACCGTTCAGCAAGGTTGATCCAAGGCTTTAAACAAATTGCAGTCAATCAATCCAATGAAGAAAAGCGAGAATTTGAACTAATACCCTATATACTTGACATTATAACATTCCTAAATTCACAATTAAAGGATTCAAATCATAAAGCGGTACTAAATTCGGATGCTGATTGTATTGTTATGAATAGTTATCCTGAGATCTTACGCCGTGTTCTTTCTATGCTTTCTGCAAATGCTGTCAGCCATGCTTTTTTACCGGGAAAACAGGGCGTCATCACAATTGATATTCAAGCCTTGAATAATAATAGCTGCCGCTTGCGTTTTATGGATGATGGGCTGGGAATTGAAGAAAAACATATTCCGCATATATTTGACCCTTTTTACACAACCAAAAGGGGTGATAATAGCGGTCTTGGCCTTAATATTGTTTATAATTTGGTGACACAAGGCCTCAATGGTAAAATTGACGTTATCAGTGCCCCGAATCAAGGGGCGTGTTTTACACTACACCTTCCTTTGAGCGTCGAGGGTTTTAAAGGGCAGCAGGCTCTTGCTGGATGACGCCGCAAAACGGGCCAAAGGGATAACAACATCCCTTTGACCTTTGCTTTAACCAACCGACAGAGTCTCGAGTCCCCGACTCTTTGGTTGGTATTTTGCTTAAGCGCCGCACGGGCTTAACTGGGCGGCGATAGGGTTCTCTTTTTGTCGGTTGGTCTTAGACCTCATCGGCAAAAGTGTCATATTGCGGCACTTTATCTTTATCCGTCATATAGCGATCAAAATGACGATAAACTTCATTTCTTTCAGTTTCGCTTTCAAAAATGGCTGTCAGAGTCCTATTGGATGTGAGTTCGATCACAATATGAAAGCGGCCTGCGGCACGCGAATGGACCTCATCGCGAAAATAATGCTCAATAGAAAATTTATTAAATTTCCCAGGTGCTTTGAAATGTTCTGGTAAGGGGAAAAACATGATCGGGCCTCCTATGGCGATAAAGCGACAGCATTTTGCTTTGGTGTATTTTTGCCAATTCTTACTTTTACCGGCGACCGAAGAGCTTTTCAATATCAGACAAGGCAAGTGAGATATAGGTCGGTCTGCCATGATTACATTGCCCTGAATGAGGCGTTTTCTCCATGTCTCTGAGGAGGGCATTCATTTCAGAGATATTTAAAAGCCGACCTGAACGCACGCTGCCATGGCAGGCCATGCTTGCACAGACAGCATCGATTCTTTCAGAGAGCGATAAAGCCTCCCCAAGTTCTGAGAGTTCATCGGCCAGATCACGAACGAGGGCTTGGAGGTTTGTTTCGCCTAAAATTGCTGGGCTGCTGCGGACAATGACGGCACCAGGGCCAAAGCTTTCAAGCTCTAAGCCTAAACAAGCAAGATCCTCTTGGCGTTTTATGAGCCTTGCGACAGCCTCTTCTGTAAGCTCAACAACTTCAGGCAAAAGCAGCCTTTGTGCTGGGAGACCGCGCTGCTCTGTGTCAGGGTTTGTGGTCTCGGAAGGCATGGCAGCCCGATAGGCTGCTTTCAACTTCTCATGGACCAAGCGCTCATGGGCGGCATGTTGATCGACGAGAATAAAACCTTGCTGGGTTTCTGCAACAATATAAGTCTTATGAAGCTGTGCTCTGGCCAGACCGAGAGGATAATCTGCCATAGTGTCCTCACTGGTGTGAGGCCGTTCTCTTTCTGGCTCTGTGGCCGAGGGGATATTATCTGTGTCTTTCTCTGTCGTTTGCTGTTCTAAAGTCCGCCCAGCAGGGGGGCTGCTGATATTTAAAGGCGCTTGAAAGGCCGTATGGTGGCTATAAGCGGTTGCTTCCGACAGGCCATAATGTGGTGTCGGCGGATGAGAAAAGCCCTTGGACATGCCTCTCGACGAAAGTGACCCATGATTTTGCGGCAAGCCACCTTTAAAGGAAGAAAGAGCATCGCTGGCAACAGTTGTTGAGGCGCGATGGCCCGCAGCATCAAGGGCATGGCGTAAAGCGCTCACAATCAGACCCCGGACCAGGGCGGCATCGCGAAAGCGGACCTCGGATTTTGCGGGATGTACATTCACATCGACCATGTCTGGGGGCACATCGAGGAACAGGGCCAAAACAGGATGGCGGTCTCGGGCTAAAAAATCTTGATACGCCCCCCTGACAGCCCCGGCGAGCAGCTTATCCTTCACAGGACGGCCATTGACAAAAAGAAATTGCATTTGCGCATTGCCGCGATTGAAGGTGGGTAAGCCTGCAAATCCGCTCAAGCTGTGAGCATCTCGTGCGGCTTGGATGGCAAGGGCATTCTCCCCAAAATCGCGGCCCATAATCATAGCCAATCGCGAGAGGCGTGCCTCTTCGGGCGTCAGCAAGGCGCCAGCAGGTTCAAGGGCTAACAGGGTGCGTCGTTCGTCACGAAATTCAAAGCCGATATGGGGATGTGCCATGGCCAGACGTTTGACGCTATCCAACGCTTGACCTTGTTCTGTCTGAACGGATTTGAGAAATTTCAACCGCGCAGGGGTTGCAAAAAAGAGATCTCGGAGTTCAACTTTGGTGCCAAAGCGATGGGCGGCGGGTTCGACATCGCCGACGACACCGCCTTCGACAGAAAGCTTCCAGGCTGTGTCGTCTTCTTGGCGGCGACTGGTCAGAGTCAAGCGACCGACAGCCCCAATGGAGGGCAGGGCTTCGCCGCGAAAGCCTAAGCTTTTAATGTGAACCAGATCATCGGTGGGGAGTTTTGAGGTCGCATGGCGTTGGATCGCTAGATTTAAGGCGTCTGGACCCATGCCATGGCCATTGTCACTGACCGAGAGAAGGGACTTTCCCCCTTCGCGTAAAGTAATATCAATGCGTGTGGCCCCAGCGTCCAAAGCGTTCTCAACAAGCTCTTTTAAAGCAGAGGCAGGTCTTTCAATCACTTCACCAGCGGCAATTTGATTCACCAAAGTGTCTGGTAGACGGCGGATGGGCATAAGAGACTCCGGGATGCTTTATTTCTGATGGAGTTCCAGCATGTAACGTCTTGTTAATTTCTTGCCTTTTTCAACAGCAGGTTGGTCAAAGGGATCAACTTTAAGAAGCCGTGCTGTGAAAATTGTTTCTAACATGAAATGCATCATCAAAAGCCCGACTTCCGGTTCACGCAAAAGCCCGACTTTCATATGGCGTACAGGCGCACCATTTTCTATAAGAGCATCCATGGTGGCTCTTGCTTCGCAATCCATGAGATCGCCAATTGTGCGGCCCGCAAGCCAATCGAGCTCGAGATCGTCCGCGAAATCAGGTTGGATCATTTCACCACGATCAGCGGTGTTTAACGTCACAATCGTATAAAATTTATCTTGGGGACCATCGAGAAAAAGTTGTAATTGGCTATGTTGATCAACAGCACCAATGGCGGAAATTGGGGTGGAGCCTTGATGGTTCTTTCCCAGACTTTCAGCCCATAATTGGCGCCACCATTGGCCAAAAATATCAAGCCGGCTCGCATAAGGCATCAGAACAGTGTTGCGGAGCCCCTTGCGCATCAGACCCACATGAAGCGCAGCACCAATGGCGGCTCTGGAGTCTGCGGGCGTTCGGGCCTCTAATGTTTCATGGAGGATACGTTCCGCACCGACTCTGACCGCTTCAGCATCTTGCCCCGCAATCATTGCAGGGAGAAGGCCAACAAGGGATAAAGCGGCAAAGCGTCCGCCAATATTGGGATCATGGTCGAGAACTTGAATATCCCAACGATGGGCAATGCGTCGCAGAGGGCTGTTTTGCGGTTGGGTAATGACCAAGCAATGGAGTTTCACACGGCTGTCATCAAGGGATCTTTGCAAGGCCTGTAGGACCAGGAGAAATTGGGTCAAGGTTTCCGCTGTTGCGCCTGATTTTGAAATGGCAATAAAGCCTGTTTTTGACAAATCAGCGCGCTCTAAAAGAGCTTGCATGGTTGTTGGACCAATATTGTCAACAAACCGCAGGCGAGGAACCCCCCGATTCTTGGCTTTTGGAGGCGGACCAAAACCAAGATCGGTCAAAGCATAGATGGCTTGCCCACCAAGGCTGGAGCCTCCTGTCCCAAGAATCACAACATTATCAAACGCGGTACGCCATCTTGCGGCTAGGGGTTCGAGACGCTCCAAATCATCGCGTCTTTCTGCTAAGGCGAGCATCGGCCAGGCTTGTGACGCATGGGCTGACTGTATTTCTTCCAGGGTTGGTGCGCATTCTTCTAAAAGCGCGTCATAGTCTGCTTGGCTTAAGCGATTGTGGTTTGCAATCTGTTGGTCTGGCTCTAAGACGCCTTGAAGACAATGCTCAATATAATGCTGATAACTCATGTTGAACCTATGGCTTGGCGTTAGCGCGCTGCGCAGACAATGAGAACGCAAAATGATAGAAGATGATGTTTGGTCAGCAGAAAACGTTTCATATGGGAAATAGAGAAGCGTGAACTTTGCCACGATCTCTTTCTCTTTACCCTGCAAAGGCGCAGAGGAAAAGCCCATAGAAACGGCAAAGCTTGGTAAAAAGCAAGGCTTCTTACGGTGAAGATTTAAAAACTTATGGTTAATCTGGACTCATATGTGATTTTGATAACAAATCTGTGAGAACAGGTCCTTATGAATAGCCGTTTGGTCTCCAGTGTTTTACACTTTATAAACTTTTATGCATTGATCCAAACGAAAGCGTTAGGCGGAGATGGGTTGTCGTTTGGAAAATTTAATGCCGAAACAAAGAACTATCTCTTGAACGAGAGCGTTGAAAGGGACTCTTTTATCGTGATTGGTTTACGAGACTACCCGTAATGATCAAAGGTAAAAGGATAGCCTTATCTTTTTGCTCTTTCGTCTAAGCTTCTGAGGGGGGCGTGTCATGATTCATATTGCCTCATATTCAAAATTATTGTTTGTGCTGTTTCTGGGCTTTTTTTTAGCCGCTTGTGCGACTGCTCATGACGATCCTTATAATTCTGGACGCGCGACCCAAAGTTGGACACAGGTGGGCGCAATATTAGGAGGGGTGGTTGGCTCTGCTTTTGGTCAGGGCGATGGAAAACTCGCAGCGACAGCGGCGGGTGTGCTTGTCGGTGCCGTTGCTGGGAATGTTATGGGGGCTGGAATCGATGAAGAGCGTGCCGCACAAGATGCGGAAGCGTGGGACCCCCTACGACAAGGGACAATAGAGGACTGGCCGGCGCAGCAGGACGAGGACTCTCAAGATAGTTCTATAGGCGCGCCTTATAACCAGCAAGGCGAGAAGGCGTCATCTTCCCAGATGGCCCAAGGCAGCTCATCCGCTCAACGGCAAATATCAGAAAACAATGCGGCTTTGGAAACAGAAGATGGGCGACCATGCCGTTTTTTGCCGACTCTCATTTTAATTGAGGGTGTTGAACAAGAAGCGACAGCGCGCTATTGCCGACAAAAGAATGGGCGTTGGCAGATCGAACCTTAAAGGCTTGCTGTCGGTCTTTGAGCCTCGTGCATTGGTCTCAAAAAAATGGTTCTTTTGTCTTAACCTCCTTGCTCTCCTGCGGTAGAAAGGTAAAATCCATTTTGTTGTAAAGCAAAAGCCTCGGACTACTTTTTCCCCAGGCCTTTGCCCTAAAGTAAGGCAGCCATTCCTGTGCGCTTTCTTGATTATATTATTGCTTGTAATGACCATGATAAAAACGCGTTTTTGCCTTGGTTTGTTGACGACCAGAAGCTTGGCTTCATACCGCGTTCTTTAAAGGACCGCGTTTCCGGGTTTGATCAGCTTTTTCACCCGCTAGAAGACGGCTTGGGCTATCGTTTGAACCCAAATCTTAAGAGCCATCATGCACGCTCAGAAGCGGTTGAGGCTTGTTTCGAACCTCTCGCGGGAAAAGAAGAGCTCGGTCCCTGGCGTGGTGAGAAAGTTGATGTTGCACCAACATTCCATCATCCAGCACTTCTAACCATCGAACGGTGCTTTCAGTCTCTCCTTGGGATTCGGGCGCATGGCGTCCATTTGAATGGCTATGTGATCAAGGATAACAGGACATTCATGTGGATCGGGCGGCGATCGCCTCACATTAAGACATTTCCGAATGAACTCGATAATATTGTTGCTGGTGGCCACGCCACCGGTTTACGTCCTGTGGAGACTTTACAGAAGGAATGCGAAGAAGAAGCCGCGATCCCCTTGGATCTGTCAGCCCAAGCGCGCCCCGTCGGGGTGGTGACATATATGAAGCAGCTTGGCGGTTTGCGCAGGGATACGCTTTTTTGTTATGACCTTCTTGTGCCAGAAGGCTTTCAACCTGTGAATACGGACGGGGAAGTCGCTGCGTTCATGCTATGGCCCATTGAGCAGGTCATGGAGGCGCTTTTACAGGACGCCAACTTCAAATTTAATGTTCCCTTGGTCATTTTAGATTTCTTGATCCGCCATGGCCATATTACACCAGATCATAGCGATTACCTGCCTTTAGTGCATGGCCTTCGCCAGGCGCTGTGAAAAGAGATCTTTAGAGGTCTGGCAGATGGTTTCAGCGGGCAAAAACAATCGTCGCATCCATCATTATTGGCAATCCAAACCATAACGATCCGGGTAAGAGCTAAAATCATAAAAACGCAATGACGGTATAATCCAGCATAAAAGTGCCAATGCCATGCGGCTTGGTAAAGCTTATGGGGAGAACGAGGCGTTACAGCCTCGTTCGATACAGAAGTCTGCGGTGAGTGAGATCATCTATCGCAAGGTCAAAGTTATTTGATTACAAATTACGTATGGATCTTTACGCTATATCTCTCCGAGAATAAAGCTCGTTAAAGTAGCGTTCCCTCTAGAGCCTTTCTTTTTTATATTGAATCCGGTGAAAGGCTCTCTGTTAAGACCTCTGCATAATATCA
>DDLW01000076.1 GCA_002340345.1 Alphaproteobacteria bacterium UBA2562
AATCTCAACAGACCCTAGAGAAAATTTTCTAAGTCAAGATAAAAGTAAAATGATCCCTAATATTATGGTTAGGGAGCCACGGCTGTACCAGCTGATTGTGGTCCATCCCTGACATTGCATTTTGTCTAGGGATGTCGCAAAGATGACAAAATCAAAATTTACAGACATTTTTGAGAAATACAATCTCATAACATATTGAAAATAAATAAATACAATAAATGGCCTGCTTCTTGCTTTATCTATAGAAATTGTGACGCAAAGCCAAACCCTCTGCTGGTGGCTGTCGTGAAAATTTTTGCAAGGAGACGAGAAATTATGTTGGCTCTCACAGATTCTGCAAAAGATACCATTCGCACTGTCCTCACACAGAATGACCAAGGGGCGACTGGGTTGCGTATTGTCGTCAATGGCGGCGGATGTTCAGCACCACACTATCAAATGGGCTTGGTCCGCTCAGCGGATGATGATGATACGGTTTTAGAGTTTGATGACGTCCGGCTCGTTTTGGATTCTTACAGCTACCTTCAGCTGTCAGGTGTTACGGTGGATTATGTCGATACAGATGAAGGGGGCGGGTTCAAATTTGATAACCCAGCTGCCGCGACAGGATGCGCTGCCTGTTCTTCTTCTGCCAGCTGTAGTTAGGGCATATTGGCTGGGGAGCCTCTTTCCAGCTATGGGGGTTGCGATACTCTTAAAAAAAGGGAAGCAGAGATGGATGCGGTGATGATGGCCGGTGAGACTGAAAAAGAAACCATGGAAGGTCTTTCTGCGCAAGACAATGCGGTGGCTCAAGACACGCGCAAAGCTCGGATCGAAGACGCTTTAGACAAGGTACGTCCTTTTTTACGCCAGGATGGTGGCGATATTCATCTCGTTGATGTCGAGGGCAAAAATATCTATGTGAAAATGAGTGGCGCCTGTGTGGGCTGTCAATTGGCCACTGTGACCTTAGGTGGTGTGCAAAAACGTCTGATTGAAGCTTTAGGGGAACCTGTGCGGATTATTCCTGCAGAAATGCGTGATCGCATGACCAGCGTAAAATGATGTCCAGCGGGACAGAGACTTAAATTCGTCTTTTGCGAGGGAGTGTTTGACCATGGTCGAGCCTTTAGGATGCGTTTCCAGTGATATCTCCGAGAACCAGTCCTCTGGGCGCTGGATCGGGATGAATGACACGACCCTACGCGATGGAGAACAGACCGCAGGTGTTTCTTTCACTTTAGACGATAAAGTCGCGATTGCCCGTGCTCTGGATACCGCAGCTGTGCCAGAATTAGAGATCGGCATTCCTGCGATGGGAGAAGAAGAATGCGAGGATATGCGCGTTCTCTCTGGATTGGGACTCAAGGCTGATCTTGTCGCTTGGTGCCGTATGCATGACCGGGACCTTGAGGCGGCGCAACGCTCCGGTGTGTCTTGGGTGAATCTCTCGATGCCGGTTTCGGATCAGCATCTGTCTAAAAAGCTTCGCCGCGATCGCCGTTGGGCTTTGTGTGAAATTGAGCGTTTGGTCTCTAAGGCGAAAGATCTTGGATTTGAGGTTTCCTTAGGCGGCGAGGATAGTTCTCGCGCTGATCTTGATTTTGTGCTCCAAGCGGCAAGTGTAGCACAAAAAGCGGGCGCACGACGATTTCGCTATGCGGATACTCTGGGCGTTCTTGATCCTTTTAAAACCGCCGATATTTTCGCACGCCTTAAAAGTAATTTAGATTTAGAACTCGAAATTCATGCCCATGATGATTATGGCCTTGCGACCGCGAATTCCCTTGCCGCCGTACGGGGGGGCGCCACCCATGTTAGTACCACGGTGAATGGCCTTGGGGAGCGTGCTGGGAATGCACCTCTAGAAGAGGTTGCTCTGGCGTTAAGGCATCTCCATGAAAGTGATACGGGTCTCTGTCATACGTCTTTACCAAGAATTTCTGAAATTGTTTCAGTGGCTTCCGGTCGTGCTGTTGCGGCGAATAAAAGTGTTGTTGGCAGTTTAGTGTTTACCCATGAATCCGGGATTCATGTCGATGGCCTTCTACGAGATCCTTTGAACTATCAAGCCCTTGACCCTGCAGAGCTTGGGCGTGGCCATTCTATTGTTCTGGGAAAACATTCTGGCTCAGCGGCCATTCGGTATGCTTATGGTCGATTGGGTGTTGACCATCTTGCGGACAGCCAAATTGCGGCTTTGCTGGTGCAGGTGAGGGCCTTTGCGGCGCGGTTTAAAAGGCCTCCGGAGGAAGAAGATCTTAAAAACTTCCTCGCAGAAATAGAAAAAAAACAAGGTGTTCTCATAGAAACGCCATCAGATGAACAGGTCAGATATGGTGTGGGGTAACTTTATGTGATCTGACTAGATCTCATAAAGCATTGAACCACCTCGATTGCCCTCGGATTTGCGCTGAAAGCCTGGTAAGCCTTTGACAAGGTGTAGACTTGGAAACAGTCAAAGAGGGTATGAGAGGCTTCCATTCCTTTTGTTGTTTTTTCGCAAAACGAACAGAAACAGCTTTGATTTCCGTGTTTCGTTTTGCTCTAATTCTGGAGAAGCGTCATGAGTTTTCGTGATGATTTAGACGATTTGGAAACAGCCGAAGATTTCTTGAATTATTTCAATGTGTCTTATGATCAGCGTGTTGTGAATGTTAATCGGCTGCACATTCTGCAACGTTTTTCTACTTATCTAGAAGACTACCCGGAACATGATCGTTTAGCGGAAGAGGCGTCTTATGGCTTGCATAAAGAATTGCTCATCCAGGCCTATGAAGACTTTGTGACGTCAGACGCTGTCTCTGAAAAAGTTTTCAAAGTTCACCAGGAGCAAAGCGCGAAATTCCAAAAAAGCTTTGTGTCTGTCAATGACATTGCTGTGCCGGCTGAAGGCTAAAGAGGTCTTTATCTTAAGAGGGTGTGCCAGGTAGATCGCGTGCAAGCTCATAAAGGCTGATAGCCGCAGCATTTGAAACATTGAGACTTTCAATCTCTGGACGAATAGGCAGCTTAACAAGTAGGTCGCAATGATCTCTTGTTAAGCGCCTTAATCCTTCTCCTTCGGCCCCAAGGACAAAGGCGATGCGGCCCTTGGGGGCGGCTTCTGCGAGTGTTTGTGTGGCCTGGCCATCTAAGCCAAGACACCAAAAATCCCATTGCTTGAGCTGGTCGAGCGCGCGTGCCAGATTAACAACATGAATCATGGGCACCAATTCTAAAGCCCCTGAAGCGGCTTTTGCCAATGCCCCTGTTACAGGCGGTGCATGGCGGTCTTGTAGAATGAGGGCGGAAACACCGAAAGCCGCCGCCGATCTGAGAATCGCCCCAACATTCCTCGGGTCTGTAACATGGTCAAGAACAAGGACCCGGGCTTGTGTATGGGTTGAGATTGCGGGGGCTAAATCTTCAATACTTGTCTCTGGGAGGGGCCGAGGCAGGCAAGCAAGGCCTTGGTGAACAGCGCCTTCGGGGAGAAGGTTTGTCAAGTCTTGGCGTCCCATAATCTCGATGTCAGGATAATGTTTCCTGATCTCAGAATCATGGAGAGAAGAGATCTGCGCGATCTTTTGTGTGAGGGCCGGGTGGTTCTCTGCCGTAACAACAAGGCGTTCGAAAAAGCGCACTGGATTTTCCAAAGCCGCATAGACGGCATGGATGCCATAAAGCCAGCGATGATGTGTTGTCTCCTGCCGTTTTGGTGCAGAAGAAGAATTTTTTCTATGGTTATGGCGATTCTCTCGAACTTTGTTGGGGGAGGATTTATACCCACGGGAAGGGCGTGATCGGGCCATGACAGTTAAGTCTCTATTGGGTTGAACTTTTAAAGATTTTCAGAATGTGTTCTCTTGGCTGGGTCTGAATATGCGTCTCTTTTTATGGTGCGAGACAGGCCTTCAAAGGGCAGAATTTTTCCTTAAGAAGACGTCACGATAAGCTATATTTTCACCCCTGTAATCTTTCTTTTTCCGCTTTTGGGTGTCTGGCTGATGGTTGGAACTGTGCAAGAGTGTCAATTTTATAAGGTTTTGTCCTAAGTATCTGTTTATTAAAAATAATTTTTGAGGTAAAAATTATTTTTTCCGAGAAGATTGTGCTATCCGATGCCTTATGGTTTTGCTTTATGCGCAAATCTTTTAAAGAAGTACAAAAAAATGCATTTTTACCATTGACATATCTGAAAAATTCGCCATATTTGCGCTCCTCCGCTGCTTGTGCTTAAGTCAAGTGTGCGACGCTACGGCAAACCTATTTTGGAGGGATGCCCGAGTGGTTAAAGGGGACGGGCTGTAAACCCGTTGGCTTAGCCTACGTTGGTTCGAATCCAACTCCCTCCACCATTTGCTGTATGCTCGAGAGATGTGCAAGAGAATAAATTGAAGTCGAGCGCTAAGGGCGCTTGTTTCTTTATTGTCTTCGCTATAAGCTTTTTGTATCAAATAAAAGCAATCTCCTGAATGTCGTTGTGCTGTGATTTATGTGGATTCAAGAATCGGTTCTAAGGTATTTTTATTGTTACTTTTAGGGCTTGTATTCTTCAGCAAAAGGGCATTTTCTCGGACCCGTCGGCGTGAACCCGACTGATAAGGATTCGGCCCTGGGTGACGAGGCGGGTGTAGCTCAATGGTAGAGCAGCAGCCTTCCAAGCTGACGACGAGGGTTCGATTCCCTTCACCCGCTCCATTTTCTCGTTTTGTCGCGCAGATTTCAGTCTCATTTTCACGAAGATGGGGCGGCTTCGTCGAGGCACCTGGGGATTGGATCGGAGGTAAGATTGAGAGGGTGTTTCTATACTGTAACCTGATTTGAGGTTGCCAAGGGAAGCATCAGGTTTATTAGGCCAGAAGTTTGAGGAAATCGGACCGAAGATGGCAAAAGAAAAGTTTGAGC
>DDLW01000207.1 GCA_002340345.1 Alphaproteobacteria bacterium UBA2562
TGCGCATTAAAGTGCTTAGAGCAAAGCTGGTTAAAGTGGCAGCCCCTATCACCATGCGTTTTGCGGCAAAAACAAGACTCTAGAGTCATTCACGACTTAGGTTTGATCGCGAATGACTCTATCTTTCGCTTACGCGAAACCCAAGCGACTTTTTCGAGAAAAAGTCTTTCAAAAAGCTTTTGATCCCTTGGGGTTGCTATGATGGGCAGAGCTGGGTTTCAAGCCAAGCTGTCAGATCTTCCGTTTGATAATGCACTTTGTCCACAGACCCTTGCCGACCATCAGGTTGCGCCCAAAGAGCATCGGTCATGATCCAAACTGTGGTCATGCCCAGATCGGCAGCGGGCACAAGATTTTTGGCCATGTCGTCAAGCATAATACTGTCTTCGGGAACAATCCCAAACCGATGAACAAAACTTTGATAAGTGCTCAGGTGCGGTTTTGGCATGAAATCACCATCTGAAATATCAAATATATCTTTGAAATTTTTTTCGATGCCAAGCTTTTTCATCACACGTTGGGCATGATTGCGATCTGCATTTGTAAAAATATATTTATGGCCAGGGAGCTTCTGGAGTATTTGATCGAGTTTTATGTTGCTTTCTACAATAGAAAGATCTATATCATGGACATAATCTAAGTAATATTTTGGACAGATATTGTGATTTTCCATAAGTCCTCGTAATGTTGTTCCAAAGTCCTTAAAGTATTTTTTTTGCAAGGCGAAAGCATCTTCTTGTGAGAGCGTAAGCTCATTTTCTATGAAAGATGTCATTCTAGAACTCATCTGCGAAAAAAGATTGCAATGAGATGGGTATAATGTGTTGTCTAAATCAAAGACCCAATATTTTATGTCAGAAATATTTTTAAATTTTAAGTTACAAGGTCTGTCTTGGGGACGATCTTGTTTGCCCTTTGGGATATTGATAAATGCCATATTCTATAACCTTTCTATCTGTTTTACTTTAGAAATTTCCTTGATATGAGAATGTAAAATTTTAAGTTCGACCGTGACATGTAAGATTTGATCGCAAGCGGCGAAAGATCTTTAATTTTAAGTTTCAATTGTTTCAATTGTAAAAAAATAAAACTTTTCTCAAGCCTGATCCAAAGGCCTGTATGGAAAGAAATATCATATTATTTTGGTCAACCAAAAGCAGCTGCAATGATTTTTTTATATTTTGTTACAGTACGGTTTTTAATGAAACATCGAAAGTTTTTTCATTGTAAAGCAAAAAAAGACAATTAAACAGCTGGTTCTACGCTTAAAATATCTGCTATAGTCATGAGCAAGATGGAAGGGGCCCTTTGTACAAGTCGCTTTTTAGTCCCTCCTTCCGACATTGGTATCCTGGAGTAAGGTCTTGATAGGTTTTGCCTCTGAAGTAACAAAATTTATTACGTTCAAGAGGGATTACCGTTTTCTGTCTCTGACACTCTTTTCTGTAAAAGATACCGATTGTTAACCAATTTTGTAAATAAATCTATGTGGTGAAACGCAATCTTAGCGCTTTTGCGCTCTTAAGGGCTTTTATGATGCAGCGCCAGATGGGGATTTCCTCACTTGGCATCTCACTATGCTTTCGAAGTTTGCTCTGAGAAAAGCATCGGCCCCATCGACAATGGAGTTATTGAGCATGAGTCAAACTGCTCTCGCCTTTGAGACATCTCCTGTCGATTCGGTTCTTCTTGATCGTGATCGCTTTGTCGCTTTTTCATTTTGTGCCTCTGATGTTCTGCTCGAAGTTGATGACGATCTTGATGTTGTCTTCGCCGCCGGGGCAATCCCCATGATGACAGGTCATGATACAGAGACCTATCTGGGCAATTCTGTTATTCAATTTTTTATTCCATCTGACCAAATTCTCATCGAAGAACTTTTGCAGCGCATGCGTCAATATGGCCGCCATGAGGAAGCTCTGATTCGCCTTGAAACCACCGAAGGTCCTTCACCTTTTATGGTTTTATCAGGATATTATATGCCAGAGCTCGGGGGCCGCTTTTATATCGCCATGCGTCGCCACCAGACAAAAGCACTGGTCATCAGCGATGAAAGCATGGAAAGGGCAGAGGAAACAGGCCTGCTCGATGGCACCAGCTTTGTTGAATTGGCGTCTAAAAAACTCGAAGAAATGCATGAAATGCACGGCGATAATTATCGCATGACAACCCTTGAATTTCGCAATGCCGATGAATTGCGCAATCGTCTTGATGATGATCGGCGCAAAGAATTCAATGCCACGATCGGGGCAACCTTGCGGGCAAATTCGGCAGGGGGGGACATGGCGGGCGATCTGGGCGAAGATCGCTATGCCATTGTCCATCATAAAGACCTTGATATGGACGCTCTGGAAGAGCGCATCGAATCAAAGGCACGGACAATGGATCCCACCGGGGTTGGTATTGTCATCGAAGCCGCTGATGTTGCTGTTGGCCAACCTGGCATGAATGATGAGGAAGCGACCCAAGCTCTCATTTATGCCATCAAAGCCCTCGAAAACCAGGAGGGTGGTCTTAATATCAAAGACCTTTCCAATAACCTCTCGGCCATGGTTGCGGATACGGCGCGGCAAATGCGTGAAATTCGTACCATTATCGAGGACGGCAGCTTTTCGACCTATTTCCAAGTGGTGGTTAAATTACGCAATGGCGAACCGCACCATTTCGAAGCTTTGACGCGCTTTAATCAACATGGCGCCCAGGTTTCGCCTTATGAGCTTATTCGTCTTGCTGAAGATGTTGGATTGGTTCAAGATTTTGATCTCACAACAGCCCAGCGTGTGCTTGAGCATTTGGAAGGGAAAAATCGCACCAAGTCGGATCTTCCCATTGCGGTGAATTTATCCGGTCGCTCTCTCAGTTCACCAGATTTCATTGATCAATTTGACCAACTTCTAAGTCACTATTCAGGGGACGTGCGCCGTCGTCTTCTGATTGAAATCACAGAAACCGTACGGTTAAAAGATTTTGAAATGGCGCGAAATTATATTGGTGATTTGCGGCGCATGGGGCACAAAGTCTGTCTTGATGATTTTGGTGCTGGGGAAATGCAAATCGATTATTTAAAAGAGCTTGAAGTTGATTTCGTAAAAATTGATGGGAGTTACATTAAAGCCGCCCAAGAAGATCCCGCCAATAAAATGATGCTGAAAGCCATCACAAGCCTTTGCCGAGAACTTAAGGTCGCCACAATTGCAGAAATGGTGGAAGAAGAGGATCTGGTGCCCTTCTTGCGGGATTGTTCCGTCATGTTGGGTCAAGGCTATCTTTTTGGCAAACCCCAACCCAATCCCGTCTTACCAAAAGAAGAAGAAGGGGGTTGGAAAGAAATGCATATAAAATCCGGCAAATCTGTCTCTAAATTGAAAAAAGAACCAACGATCAAAAGACATACAGGAAAAGTCGCGGATCGGACTGAAAAGAACTTCCATTACGATCTAGATTCATCAGAAGTTACTTGGTGAAATTGTAATATTGATAATAAAAGACTCCATTTTACTATGAACCTGAAGAAATGACTCTGCTTTTATTTTCTGGCAAAACGCAGCGATCAGGTGACTCCACCTGATCGCGCTTTGCTCTAGCTGACAGCTTTCTCCAAGGGGCCTTCCGTGGTCACAGAGGGGCCTTTTTGGAAACCAAGCATTTTGATCAATTGCAGAATCTCACGTCGGGCCGCAACATGTGAGAGGTTCAGCTTGAAGCCGAGCTCAGCATCGCGCAAATCGAGAAGTGTGAGACCTTTTAGATATAAATCTCGAAAAATGTCTCTTTCGGCAAAACCTGGGGCCACTCTAAAATGCAGGCGCCGGGAAAGTTCTTCCAAAATCACGGCGATTTCTTGGCGATTGCGTGTTTGATTCACCGACAGGCGATTGCGCATGACAATCCAATCAATTTTACCACGATCGCGCTCCATGCGCCGTTTGCGCTGGTCCCACACCATTTCTGAGTAAATACTTGGGGCCAAGACTTGCATATTTTCGCCATCAATCCTGGCCAGCAAATCAAGGTCTAAAAAGCTATCATTCATAGGGGTAATCAGAATGTCGGCGAAGCTATGCCCAACACGGGAGAGAAAACTATCGGTACCAGGCGTATCAATGACCAAATAGTCAAATTCAAGTTGAAGATCGCCAATCAGCTGGGTTAAGCGTTCGCGTTCTTCTTCTTGGGCTTGGCCCAAAGTATCCAGGGCACTGCGTGAGACAGCAAAATGTTCTGGCAAAGGCAGATCTGTGCCATGGACCTCGTTATAGCGTTGGCGATTTTCAAAATAGCGCGATAATGTTGCCTGGCGTGCGTCTAAATCGATAGAGGCAACACTATGCCCTTCTCGTAAAAGGGCGACAATAAGATGCATGGCCGAGGTTGATTTCCCCGATCCGCCCTTTTCATTGCCGACAACAACGACACGACCCTTTATGACTTCGGACATATATCTGTTCCACACCCAAAAGAACGCTCAGCTTGGCCCCCACCATACCGTGCTATTCTAGATCGAATTTTGTCGTTTTTGGAGAGACAAAACCCTTTTCAGGATCTTTTTTTCCAAAAGACGTAAAAACTTTGCGTCCGCACAGGGCCAAAGTCTTTTGCTTTGCCCTGAATTTTATAGCATTTTGCTTTTCTTTAGAGTTAGAAAAATGCTGCCCGTTTGTGTTTGGTCGCAAAACGGACCAAAGAGATAAGCCTATCCTTGTGCCTTTTGCTCTAAAAGCGCGATTTCATGCAAATGACATAGGCCAAAAGAAGAATTTGTCTAATTTTGCCCGCAAAGGTGATGTCATCAGCCCTGGCCAAAGATCTTTGTGGGTTTATCTCAATATTCCGATTGCTCTAGAGCCTTTCGCTTTTCATTTGAATCAGGTGAAAGGCTCTATGTTTTTGTTTTTGCCGCAAGACGCATGGTTAAAGTGATGCCACTTTAACCAGCTTTGCTCTAGAATTTTTTGAGACCCACCCACAGTCTTTAAGAACTCACCTTTTGCACCCAAACCGCCGTATCGTGAAAAACAGCCCCTCCAGCGGGGCCTGCGGGATCAGCGCTGGTCAAAGCATTGATCCCAACACCTTCTTTAAAGGCGTGGTTGGGCCATAAGCTTTCGACAATCAGGGTGTTTTCCTGTAAGCCTGGGAAAATTTCGGCTTTCAAAGTGACCTGCCCTTTTTCACTGCCGAGTCGTACCATATCTTCTGACTGAATATCAAGTTTTCTCGCCGCATCAGGATGGAGTTTTACACTGGGGTGACGTTCCTGAGCTTGGCTTGTTGGTGTTTCGGTAAAACTGCTATTGAGGTAATTCCGCGCTGGCGCCGTTACCAAGCGAAAGGGTTTCTCTGGCGTTGCTTCATCCAAAACCGCAAAATGGTCAGGCCATTCTGGCAAGGACAAGTTGTCTGTCACATCGGCCAGGCCAACAGCCTGCCAATCAGCCCGGAAATGATATTTTCCATCCGGATGGGCAAAACCATCAAGAAAATGCATTTTTTCAAAAGGCAAGCTGAGATCAAGCCATTTTTGTCGCCAAACCGTTTCCGCATCAGGAAGGCCAGAGGCCCTTAAAGTATGGTCAATCAAGTCCCAAGCATCCATCTCAAAAGCAGGATGTTTTGCGCCTAGCTTTTTTGCAAGGGCGCAAATCACATCATGATTGCACCAGCTTTCTCCAACAGGGTCAATCACGGCTTTTGTCACGCTTAAATGGGTATGGCCGCCTGCTGTATAAAGGTCTGGATGTTCTAAAAAGCTCGTGGCGGGCAAAACCAGATCCGCCATCGCGGCTGTTTCTGTCATGAATTGTTCATGGACGCAGGTGAAAAGATCCTCGCGGGCAAAGCCTTGGCGGACTTTATAGCTTTCGGGGGCAACCACCATGGGATTGGTGTTTTGGATGAACAGAGCTTTCACAGGGCCGCGGCCTTTGAGGGCTTTGGGATCGCCTGTCAAAATAGGACCAAGGCGGGACTGGTCTAAAAGACGGGTCTTGGGATCCAGAGCCTCTTTGCCTTCAATCAAACTTTTATCTAATCCATAAATCGCGCCACAGCTATAAAGCGTGCCGCCGCCAACATGTTGCCAAGACCCGGCCACGGTCGCAATAGAGGTAACCGCATGGACCTGGGCCGCGCCATTGCGGGACCGTGTAAAGCCATACCCAATCCGGATAAAGGTCCGTGCGGTTTGACCAATCATACGGGCAAAGTGGCGAATGTCCTCTGCGGCAATGCCTGTGATGGGGGCTGCCCAGTCTGGTCCGCGTGTTTGTAAATGGGCTTCTAAGCCTTGGGGGTCATCGGCATAGCGTGCCATATAAGCGCGATCGGCAAAGCCTTCTGCGAAAAGCACCTGCATGACAGCACAGGCGAGGGCCCCATCGGTCCCGGGTTTGACCATCATATGCAGATCGGCTTGTTCGGCGGTTGCTGTGCGGTAAGGGTCAACAACGACCAATTTTGCGCCACGTTGTTTGCGGGCTTTGGCGATATGGGTCATGACATTGACTTGCGTATGGACAGGGTTGCCCCCCCCAAACCACAATCAGGTCAGACTCGGCCATTTCCCTTGGATCAGGGCCAAGAATGGCGCCGACAGCGGCTTTCCACCCGGCCTGGACAAGGCTGGTACAAATGCTGTTATGTTGACGTGAATAACCCATGATATGGCGGAGTCTTTGGAGTCCATCGCGCATGACATGGCCCATTGTGCCCGCATAATAGTAAGGCCAGATCGCTTCAGGGCCATGCTGATCGGCGATATCGCGGAAACGTTCGGACAAATGCTCTAAGGCGTCGTCCCAAGATAGGGGGCGAAATCCCTGGCGATCTCCTTTTGTCCTTGTTTGGATCAAGGGCGTTGTCAGACGATCTGGGTGATGGACTCTTTCTTGATACCGCGCCACTTTTGCGCAGATCACACCGGCCGTATAGTCTTGATCGCGTGCGCCGTAAATACGGCCAATTTCTGTCTGGCTTAGGACGTCGACATCAAGGGAACAACAGCTTGGGCAGTCATGGGGGCATGTGCTGGGCATACGGCCCGTTTGCAAAGGGGCACGACCGGATGCAAGGGGTGGTTTTAGCATGTTCTTCAGCATAGAATATCCTATGGAGGCGGATCTTAAAGCCTATCGCGATAGCGAGGCACAGCCAAGCCTGAGACGCCTTTATGTCTCATAGAGAAAAAGTTTTAGGGGGTTCTTAGGGGACCTTTTTCAAAAGGCCCCCTAAGATCTTTTTACGTAAAGCAATAATCTTGCCAGTCGTCTGAGACCTTAAAAGTCCCGCCTGATGAACCGTAAAAACGCAGGCTTACGTCCAGCGCGAATCCCTTTGGCCTCATATCGTGTTTGGGGCCAATCCTCTGGCCTTTGTTCCCAGTCACAGGGCCGCTTGGCAAGCCATTGAAAGGCAGAGCATTGTGTTGTCTGCCAGAGCATCCATCTTAGCACAGACATATCATCACTTGCCAAGCGCAGCTCGCTGCCTGGTTTCAAAATACGCGCAAGGTCTTGGAGGGTGTCGGGTTGGATAAAACGCCTACGCCAGTGGCGTTTTTTCGGCCAGGGATCGGGAAATAAAAGAAACATGCGGCTGATGGATTGATCTGGCAGGGCTTTGACTAAAAATCGTGCATCATCACGAAAAATCCGAACATTTTGAGACCCCTGTTGATCAAGTTGGGTCAATAAACGCCCCACGCCATTGATAAAAGGCTCACAGCCAATGAAACCAATCTCGGGGTGATGTTTGGCCTGCCAGGCCAGATGTTCCCCGCCGCCAAAGCCGACTTCAAGCCAAATCTCGGGAGCGGCTTTTGCAGTAGGATGTGCCGGGAAAAGAGAGTCCAGCCATTTTTCGCGATCTGTCGCAGCAAAAGCCTGCCCGTCTGGGGTGGGGAGAAACACTTCAAGTCTTGGCAGCATTGTCTCAACCAGCGCCTGTTGGGCGGGCCGCAAAGGTCGTCCCATTGTGCGACCATACAGCCTTCGGTCTGGCTGTGTGCGATAATAGCTATTCTTCTCTTTCACCGACCGAAAGGCCGGCGATGTTTGGGTCTGGACAGAATCAGAGCTGTTCGTTTTTTTCATCGTGAGCCGAATTACAGCCTTAAAGGCAGAGCTTGGGAGCCTTCTTTCAGAAACGAACCAAAATAAAAGACTCTCATAAAAGAGGCGATTGGAGCATAGAAGACGCGATGTGAAGACAAATCCAGATCGCTGGGGTTCGCGGGTATCCTAAAGATCTACAGTCCCCCAGGGATAGTGTGTCATCCTGGGAGACTGTATCTGAGCATTACAGCATTGTGCTTTTTCTCTGAATTGAAAGCAATGCTGTCATTTTTGCTGTTGCAAAACGCATCAAAAGGAAAATTCTCTCCTTTTGTTTTTTAGAACTCACGCTTTAAAGCATCGGCAAGATCTGTTGCTTCCCATGAGAAGCCACCATCCGCTTCGGCATGGCGCCCAAAATGGCCATAAGAGGATGTTCTTGCATAAATTGGGCGATTCAGTTTCAAATGTTCTCGAATTCCCCTTGGCGAGAGGTCGACCATGTCACAAAGTAATTTTTGCACTTTATGTTCGTCGACTTTACAGGTGCCATGGCCATTCACATAAACGGATAAAGGCTTAGACACGCCAATCGCATAAGACAGTTGGATTGTACATTTTTCTGCCAAACCCGCTGCGACAACATTTTTGGCAAGGTACCGTGCCGCATAGGCTGCAGAACGGTCAACTTTTGTTGGATCTTTACCAGAAAAAGCGCCGCCGCCATGGGGGGCCGCCCCGCCATAGGTGTCAACAATGATTTTACGCCCTGTCAAGCCAGCATCGCCATCAGGACCGCCGATGACAAAAATACCTGTTGGGTTGACATAGAATTCTTCTTCGGGGCACATCCAGCCTTCTGGAAGAACATTCATGACATGGGGGCGGACGATCTCGCGAACCTGCTCTTGGGTCAGATTGGCTTTATGTTGTGTTGAGACAACGATGGATGTTGCCCGGATAGGCTTGCCATTTTCATATTGCAGGGTCACTTGGCTTTTCGCGTCTGGCTCCAGCCCTGGCTCTGCCCCAGAATGGCGTGCTTCTGCTAAAGATTTCAAAATGGCATGGGAAAAATGGATCGGTGCTGGCATTAATTCTTCGGTTTCATTACAGGCATAACCGAACATGATGCCCTGGTCACCAGCGCCTTCGTCTTTTTCTCCCGCCGCATCAACACCGACCGCAATGTCGGCGGATTGTTCATGAACATAGCTATCAAAAGAGAGGTTTTTCCAATGGAAGCCTTCTTGTTCATAGCCAATTTCTTTGATGGCGTGGCGGGCAACGTCTTCTAACGTTTTTGCCGTGATTGAATCAGGGCCACGCACTTCTCCAGCAAGGACAATGCGATTGGTTGTGGCGAGTGTTTCAACAGCGATGCGGGAATAGGGATCCGCAGTCAAATAGGTATCAACGATAGCATCAGAAACGCGGTCACAGACTTTATCTGGATGACCTTCGGACACAGATTCACTGGTGAAGATGTAATTGGACAGCTCCATTACGGCTCCCCTTGAAAACAATTGACAGAACGGACCGGCAAGCGCAGACTTTGAGGGGCATTCAGCCTCGCGTCAAGGTCTTCCCTGGCTTGAGGCAAAAAAAGTGTAATTTTAAACTTCTTGAATGGTCTTTTATGGTCTAGAAAGCCCCTCGAAGCCCTCTGTAAACTCTCGATATCACGTTAAAACAGAGTGTTTCTTTAAGGCCCTGCCTGTTTTGGTCCTGTCCTGCTCTGAGGGTCTGTATCCTTGGCTTTTTCTCCCTCGAAAAGAGGAGATTTTGATTTTTTCATAAAACAATATCATGTCTCTTATTTTTTTCACGACGAGTCGTCTTCTGTAGATCGCGTATGAGAGACGGCGGCCAAGGATTTTGCCAATTCAAAAATACGCTTGCGCACGGACTCATCGCTGATTCGGTAATAAGCGCGCACCAATTCTAAAGTTTCCCGCTTTGCCATGGGGTCTGGATCAAAGCTGGGCATGTCGCTTTCTCCAAAGCCTTGTGTTGGATTATTGGCATGGTCGGCGAGTTGTGATGTCATGTCATCATAGAAAAAAGAGACAGGCACATCAAGAACTTGGCTCATATCGTAGAGGCGACTGGCCCCGATGCGATTGGATCCTCGCTCATATTTTTGAATTTGCTGAAAAGTCAAACCAAGAGCCGACCCCAATTTCTCTTGGCTCATACCAAGCAACGTGCGCCGTAACCGTACCCTTTGCCCAACATGAATATCGATCGGATTCGGGCCTACGCGTCCACGACGTCCGCGTCCACGACCACGCTTTGGCGCATCATTTTCATCCACTCTCAAAACCCCTCTTTATGAAGGCGCACTTTACATAATGGTCATAGGGAAGTGCGACATTCGTCTTTGAAACCCAAATGATATATCGTTCTATTTTCCAGATGGAGAAATTGAGATCAAAATATAGAACCCTCATAGGTTGAGTTTTATGGTCTCAATTCCTACATAGCGCATATAAAGCTTGTTCTAAAAGAGAGCAGATCTTGACACTCTTCAAGATAAGGACTTATGCCTGATAAAATGACACTGCCAGATCAAAGCACAGCACAAACTTCATATGTTTGTATGCATAAGCATATCGAGACTAAGCGCTGTTGCAAGCTAAATCGCAACTTTAAACAGTATTTCTGCTGGAAAGAGTCCTAACTGTGTTGTCTCTGCGCCATAATAAACGCAAAAAATAGAACAAAAAAAGATCACAGAGGTTATTAGGGCTGGTCACGAGACTCCAACAGTTAGGGCGCGTCAGTCTTTGTCCCCGTCTTTGCTTTTGCACAAGACGGGGCGGTGAAGACGTCTCGATAGCAAGCGGTTGCCTTGGCGACCAGATCCCCTTTTGTTGGGAAATGATAATGGATACTGGTGCTTTTAATGCCGATTTGGGCGGCAATATCGCGAAAACTAAAGCCATTATAACCGCGTTTTTGGATAAAGGCTTACGCGGTTTTTAAGATATCTTTGGCTGTATTTTCTGATGCGGGCATAGGTTTTTCCTCATCGACGGGGCTTTATCGATCACGAGATAGTTTATTAATCTATAGCTTTCAAGGCATTTATAGAGCAAAGTGCGGCTGGATGGAAACATC
>DDLW01000079.1 GCA_002340345.1 Alphaproteobacteria bacterium UBA2562
TGTCGATCAATCAGGCTGTGGCCAAACCGGCTGGCATAAGACAAAAAAACGCCAATTTGGCTTTTTCTATGCGATCGGCGGTTCCTGAATGCTTATGGCTCACGCCCACCGAATGCTTGTCCTGCTTGAGAAAACCTGTCGCATCAACCACCAGCACCCCAGCTGGGTCCCCAATCGCTTTTACGACAGTGTCATGAAGCACATCCCGTAACGCATCCGCATCCCAGCGACCACGTCCCAGAAGCGATTGAATGCGATAAGGCTTTGATAAACCAGCCTGCTCTGCCATCAACCATCCGGTCTTGCGTTCAATGCCAGACAGCACCCCGTCCAAAAATAATCCCGCACTCTCCCGGACTTTGCATCGGGCGAAAACACGCCCAATGTGGTGTTTCAACCCGTGAAGTTCCTCTTCCCAGGCGAAAAATGAACCGCTCGAATCCGAAACCAACATCACGCCCTCCCTTCAAAAATTAGGCAGAGGGAGAGCGAATCACAAATCACCGCAAATCGCAACTGTAATACTAGAGTCTTAATTTTTGCCGCAAAATACAGCGATCAGGTAACTCCATCTGATCGCGCTTTGCTCTAAGCCGTCTTTGGAACCTTCTTTTCCCAGAAGCGATATTGGCTCAAAAAGCAATTCGCCAGGACAATCGGCTTGCGCATCAAGGCACTCAGAACGACCTTCAAAGGCTTTCCCACCTTTTAAAAGTCTTGATATTTTGTTTTAGATCTTGATTAAAGCGGCGCGCCGATAAAGTCGCCATATAAAGTCCTCGACGCACCTAAGAGCGACTGCCACGAAGACAAGCACGTCTCGTCCAGCGCCCAGATTGGCGGACCATAGGCTCTAAACCAACCAGAGCCGCCGCTTGTTTGCCATCCAACTGTCCGCGCTCTGGCATTTCAGTCAAAAGGACAAAAGCCGTCAGATCGCCAACCCCAGGAATGCTGGTCAAAATCTCAAACCGGCGCTGCAAAAGAGGATCGTCCTGGATCAGACGATGGATTTCAGCTTCAATCTCTTCCAGCTGTGCTACAATTTGCGTTAAACGATCTTTATTTTGTTGCCGCAGAAGCGGTCGTTCCATAGTAAAGCTGGTTAAAGTGGCATCACTTCAGCCATGCGTTTTAAGGCAAAAACAAAAATTTACAGTATTTTTTCTAACGTAAAGAAAAAGCAAAATGCTGTCACCTTAATCATCGGCAGATGAGCCGCCGCCAAAGCACTTTCAAACGCGCGGTGATAGGCGCCCGTTGGCTCAAAGATCACACAGTCTAGGCTTGGACCCACCCAAGCTATGAAATCCTGGTGGCCTTGTTGTGTATTTGGAAAACGGCGGCTTACCCTGCTGAAAAGTCGGCGAACGTCAAGATTATCTTTGGAAATATCAACAGCAATGCTATCCTTGCCTCTCTTTTTTTGGCCTCTGTTTGTCATCCGGGACCCTCTGTTCATCGAGAGCGCCCTGATATCCGTTCAGGCCTTCAGGAAAAGACGCGATGACCAATCTCTAGCGCGGCCCTCACAGCCTGCAAAGCATCGGTCCAACCTCGCCTGGAGGGACCGTTGCAAACTCTCCCTCCAGGCTCATCATAAGCGATGAACCAGAACAAATCATAAGACAAGCAAAGCGCCCCCAGGTGGAATCACCTGGTTACTGCGTCTTGCGACAAAAACAAGAAATGAGCACCATTCATGATTTAGGCTTGGTTGCGAGAGGGGTCTAGGCGAGGAAGCTTTGAGCTATAGGAGCAAAGAAAATCTTTTTTGTCTCCAGAAGTGGCCAGAGGATTTGTTCTCTGGAAATTTTTCATGCGCCTTTTACAGGCTGTGTTTCTATCATAATGCGAACAACAAAGGGGCAGTTCGGCAATGCTGGACAAAACATATAATCCTTCTGATATTGAAACGCGCCACTATCCGCGTTGGGAAAAATCAGGTGTATTCTCAGCAAAGAGTGACTCTAACGCACAGCCTTATGTCATTATGATGCCGCCCCCAAATGTGACAGGCAGCCTTCATATGGGGCATGCTTTAACATTTACAGTTCAAGATATATTGATTCGCTATAATAGAATGTGCCAAAAAGATGCCCTCTGGCAGCCAGGAATGGACCATGCTGGCATTGCAACGCAAATGGTTGTTGAACGCAAATTAGAAGCAGACGGTCAAAAAAGAACAGATCTTGGCCGAGATGCATTTTTAGAAAAAGTATGGGATTGGAAGGCTGAATCAGGAGGGGCAATTGTAAACCAATTGCGCCGTCTTGGCGCATCCCCCGATTGGCCGCGTGAACGCTTTACCATGGATGAAGGGCTTTCAAAAGCCGTCCGGAAAGTTTTTGTCGAACTGTATAAGCAAGGTTTAATCTATCGCGATAAGCGATTGGTAAATTGGGATCCTAAACTTCACACGGCGATTTCCGACTTAGAAGTCATTAGTGAAGAAAAAAAAGGAAAACTTTGGTATTTCCGCTATCCCTTAACAAAGGATCCGAGCCAGCATATTATTGTGGCAACAACGCGGCCAGAAACAATGTTGGGGGATACGGCTATTGCCGTGCATCCTGAAGATGACCGATATAAAGATCTGATTGGCCAAACCGTTACTTTGCCTATTGTTGGCCGGGAAATCCCTATTGTTGCTGATGATTATGCGGATCCAGAGGCCGGTTCTGGGGCTGTTAAAATTACACCAGCCCATGATTTTAATGATTTTGAAGTTGGTCGCCGGAATCAGCTTGATTTGATCAATATTATGGATCGTGATGCGAAAATCTTATCGCAAGCGGAAATATTTCAAGCCCATGTGGATACTGATGACCATGTTCAGTATACAGGGGATCCTCAGTTTGAAGCTATACCACAGGATTTTGCAGGTCTTGATCGTTTCGAGGCTAGAAAGAAGATTGTTCAAACATTAGAAGCGCTAGAGTTACTTGAAAAAGTTGATGATCATCTCCACAAAGTTCCACATGGCGATCGTGGTGGGGTGCCTGTTGAGCCTTGGCTGACGGATCAATGGTATTGCGATGCAAAAACCTTGGCGAAGCCGGCGATTGAAGCGGTTGAAACGGGAAAAACGCGGTTTGTCCCTAAAAATTGGGAAAATACGTATTTTGAATGGATGAGGAATATACAACCATGGTGTATTTCCCGCCAGCTTTGGTGGGGGCATCAGATTCCAGTTTGGTATGGTCCTGATGGCGCCTTTTTTGTTGCCGAAGATGCCGAGCAAGCGGCTGAGCAGGCGAGGGCACATTATGGTGAAGATGTTGTCTTAGTGCAGGATCAGGATGTTTTAGATACTTGGTTTTCATCGGCGTTATGGCCCTTCTCAACGCTCGGCTGGCCTGACGATAAACCAGATATTCAGCGCTATTATCCAGGTGATGTTTTGGTCACCGGCTTTGACATTATCTTTTTCTGGGTTGCCCGGATGATGATGATGGGCTTGCATTTTATGGGCGATGTGCCTTTTAAAGATGTGTATATCCATGCCCTTGTTCGGGATGAAAAAGGCCAGAAAATGTCGAAATCTAAGGGGAATGTGATCGACCCCTTAAATGTAATTGACCAATATGGTGCTGATGCTTTGCGGTTTACGCTTTGCGCCATGGCGGCCCAGGGGCGAGATATTAAACTTTCAATATCTCGTGTCGAAGGTTATAGAAATTTCTGTACGAAATTATGGAATGCATCGCGTCTCTGCGAAATGAATCAGGTAACATTTGAGCCTGATTTTGATCCTACTGCGACCAAACTCGTCTTGAATCGCTGGATTATTGGTGAGCTCGTACAGACTCAAAAGATGGTCGACAAAGCCATTGCAGACTATAAGTTTAACGAGGCGGCCCAGGCTCTTTATCAATTTACATGGGCAACATTTTGTGATTGGTATTTGGAGCTTACGAAATCCATTTTCCAATCAGAAAACCAGATGGCGATCGCCGAAACGCGGGCTTGTATGGCTTGGCTTTTGAACCATCTGCTTCATTTTTTGCATCCCTTCATTCCTTTTATTACAGAAGAGCTTTGGGCAAAACTTGGCTTTTCCGGCCATGATGATCATATGCTGATGGCACAATCTTGGCCGCAGCTAGGAGAGAGTCTCATTGATCTTGAAGCGTCAGAAGAGTTGGGTTGGGTTACACAGTTGATTGGTGCTGTGAGAACAGTCCGTTCAGAAATGAATGTCCCACCCAAAGCGAAATTGCCTATGCTTCTCAAAGATGCAACAGCGAGCGATCTGACAAAGCTTGATCATCATGCAGATCAAATTGCGCGGATGGCTGGTCTGGCAAAAATGGAGCCTCTAGAAGGGGATATTCCTAAAGGGGCGGTGCAGATTGTCTTAAATCAGATGATGATTTTGTTGCCGATTGCGGATGTGATCGATATTGAGCAGGAAAAAGCGAGACTCTCTAAAGACATTCAAAAGAGTAATGCTGAAATTGCTAAAATGGATAAAAAGCTTTCAAATCAGAACTTTATTACAAAAGCCCCTACGGAAGTGGTTGAAGATTTGAAAGAACGCTATCAGTCAGAAGAATCAGCACGCGCAAAAATTCAAGAGGCTTTGTCTCGTCTTGAAACGCTTTAGGCTTTTGAAAGTGCGCATAAGTTGGACGCAAAACAGAGCAAGAGACCGAAAAAAGTCGTCTAGATATTTCCGGTCTCTTGTTGTCTATAGCAAGGTCAAAGTCATTTGATTACAAATTACGTATGGACCCTTGCGCAACTTCAATAAGATATAGTACATGTCGTATGATCTTTTATGGGGCATGCGCCCTATCACTCAATCCAATGAATGCGGAGCATATTTGTCATGCCTGGTGTGCCAAAAGGAACGCCAGCAGTAATAACAATGCGGTCTCCTTTTTTTGCGAATCCAACTTTTTGCGCTAAATATGTTGCTTTTTTAACCATATCTGCAACATTTTCTGCATCATCAGTGATTTGATTGTGAACACCCCAAAGAATATTGAGTTGACGCGCAATGTGGCGGTGTGGCGTTAGGGCCAGAATAGGGACTTTCGGGCGTTCCCGAGAGGCTCGTTTTGATGTTGAGCCTGACATGGAAAAAGTTACAATACAAGCAGCGCCGATGGTCTCAGCAACTTGCGAGGCCGCGCGTGTTATGGCATCAGCAGAAGTGCGCTCTAGTGAGGGGTGATTAGCATACATAAGATTGCGATAGCTATCTTCCTGTTCCACACGGCTAATGATACGATCCATAATGCTGACAGCGTCAAGGGGATATTTCCCAACAGCGGTCTCGGCCGATAACATCATGCCATCTGCACCATCATAGACAGCTGTTGCAACATCAGAGGCTTCTGCTCGTGTGGGGGTGGGGTTGTCGATCATAGATTCGAGCATTTGTGTTGCAACAATGACCGGACGGCCTAAATCTCGGCCAGCGCGAATGATTCTTTTTTGGATGCCAGGAACCTCTTCAGGGGGGAGTTCGACACCAAGATCACCTCTTGCAACCATGACGCCATCTGAAAGTTCAATAATTTCGTCAAGATGGTGAATTGCAGAAGGTTTCTCCAATTTACACATTAGAGCAGCACGACCAGCAATCAGTTTCTTTGCTTCGGCCAGATCCTCTGGTTTTTGTACAAAAGAAAGAGCAACCCAATCAACACCAAGGTCGAGCGCAAAAGCGAGATCCTTATGGTCTTTATCTGTTATCGGCGAAATTGGTAAAACTGTTCCTGGAACATTCACACCTTTTCGATCAGAGAGCGTTCCGCCGACTAAAACTTTTGTGTCAATATAGGTCTCTGTACATGCCGTGACCACAAGCCGCAATTTACCATCATCTAAGAGTAATTCCTCACCAACATCAATTGCAGATAGAATCTCTGGATGGGGAAGCTTGACACGTGATTGATCACCTGCGGTGTCTTTAAGATCTAAACGAAAAGCTTGGCCTGACTCCAAAGTGGCTGAGCCTTTTTCAAAGACACCAACGCGCAGCTTCGGACCTTGTAAATCTGCAAGGATGCTGACTGGACAATGATATTTACTTTCCAGGGATCGAATAAAATTCGCAACAAGACGATGGTCATCATGGTGGCCATGGCTAAAATTAAGGCGAAAAAGATCAACCCCTTGGCAGAGTAAAGCCTCGATTTGGTTTGGTTGATTTGTTGCTGGGCCTATTGTTGCAACAATTCTAGCATTCCGATTCCGTCGCATAATTTCATCCCTATGATGATTCAGGGTTTTATGTTTTTAAAACAAAGGGCAAAAGAATAAACTTTTCCTTTTGGTCCATTTTGTGGCAAAAACAAAAATTCCAGCATGGCTTCTGATTCAGCAAAAAATTATAATACTGCAAGCAAGAGAATAGGGCATATTGGATCTAATCCTTGTAAAACTGATTTTTTGGGGACGTAGAATAAATCAATTTCAACAATAATTTTCATGTTAGGTGGCGTTAAGCATGTATTTGGTATTCCCCCCTTTGCAAATGTTGGCGCAAATTTTACGCTTTAGAAATCTTATAGCTTGCTTTATCTATAGAGAGAATTGAAGAATATTCTTTTATTTGTCGACAAAACCATATGTTCAGGTATCATTTCAGAATCTCCCCCTTTGGAGGTGTGTTTAAGTCATAGAAGGAGATTTCATGTTATTATATTTCATAAGAGTTCTCATGCGAGCAAAAAAATTCTTTTGCAAGTGCGAATAAAATCCGTATTGCTCTTTATTTATTGGGTGTTTTTTGGTTTTTGAGTCTCTTTAAGGTGTAAAAACATCTTTTAAAATCTCTGTATGAGTACCCAAATTATCTCTTTGTGCATAAAATCATAAGGTGATTGATTTTAGGTATATTTACTTAAAGTAAAAAAACAATAGAAGGATTTTAAAGGGCAAAATGTTGTTTCTTATAATAAATTGAATGAGATATATTCTAGATAATCTTTTGAAATTTCAGTTTATCGCTTGCTTTTACAAGTTTTTATTTTGACTTTAGACATCTTTAGAAATGAGACAGTCTAGAAATATTTTTCCTAAAAATAGTTAAACTTTCTTATGAAGAAAAACAATTTGATTACAAGGTTGAGTTACATTAATGCAACATATATTTCTTTTCTTCTATCCTTGGAAGCGTGTTTTTTATTGTTTAATTTTTTTTTACAGCAAAAATACCAGTAATGCCTTGGTTAGAAAGGATAATCTAGATTTAATCCAAAGGGGGGCGGTTTATCTATATCTCTTGCAATGCAGCATTACCCTATTGACCTATGTGAATTCGCTGATTATTCTCCTGCTTATTGCGCCGCAACATGGCGCTGGACCCCAAAGAAGGAATTAAGGCCGTGACCAACAATCCATTTCTCGATATGGACTTCTCCAAAGTCATGCAAGACTTCAAAATGCCTGGTGTCGATATGGACCAGCTGATGGCAAGTCAAAAGAAAAATATCGATGCTGTGACCAAAGCAAATCAAGTTGCTTTCGAAGGCGTCCAAGCTGTTGCACGTCGTCAAGCTGACATCCTGCGCAGCACAATGGAAGAAGTTCAAAATTTAACAAAAGATCTGATGGCGACAACGAACCCTCAAGATCGTATGAATAAACAAGCTGAAGTTGCAAAAACTGCTTTTGAAACTTCCTTGAAAAACATCAAAGAATTAGCTGATATGTTAGCTAAATCTAACAACGAAGCTTTTGATTTGCTCAATAAGCGTATGGGCGAAGTGATGGAAGAAGTTCAGACAGCTGTGTCTGAAGTTCAGAAATCTGCTCAACAAGCTACAAAGTAATAAAATAGCTTGTTGGTCGGCCCCCTTCTTTTCCGGTGGGGCCCGGAGAAATCGGCCACCTCTCTTTTGAGAGGTGGCCTTTTCCGTTCCAGACTATAGTAAAGCTGGTTAAAGTGGGAGCCTTTTTCATCATGCGTTTTGCGGTAAAAACAAAGAGATAAAGCATTTCATCTGTTTTAAGTTAAAATCGAAACGCTTTATCTTTATGATTCTTTTCTTATTTTCAGTACATTAGACCATGTCGCTTTTATTTACAGCATTTTGTTTTTAGACTTCAAAGAGTCTTATCAAGGTGATTGTGCCAGATCTGTTTGGCGTAGTCATAAGCGCCTTGTTGATCCTGTACTCGCCCAAGCATTTTTAAGATGAGTGCTGATGTCGCGATAATAACAGAAGCGGCAAAATCGTCCTGATAGTCCCCATCCCATAATTTTTTCAAATCTCTTGGGTCAAGATGGTCTTTTTTCTCAGGGCTTGGACCTGACCAAGATGTTGACCAGCTTTCTTCAAAACATTTATGGTCTGCGATTCCATAGATATAGCATGTCTTATCAGGCCTTACTTCTGCTTCGCCTCCTTCGCCTTTAAAGACGATCATATTGGGTTGTTTCAATCTCTGTGCTGTATCTCTGTGCAGATCTAAATAATGATTATGGGCAACACTGAGAATTTGATAAGGCGCGTTAAAAGGGTTTAGAGCACGACTTATAGAATGAACAGGATTCCTTAAGCCAAGAATAGATTTTAAAGAGAGAATATCTTTCAGAATTGGTGATAATCCACCGATATCGATAAAGGCAATATTGTCTTTCGCAATAATTGTTTGTGCTTCTTTTAAGGACTTTGCTTGTTTTACGCCAAGATACTCTAGAGTTTCTCTTGTATAGAGCCTGCCAGCGGTGTGATTTTCAGCGCCATGGATGAGAATTTTGACACCTGATTGCGCCAAAAGAAGAGCTGATATTAAAAAATACGGTAACCGCCTAGATTTTCCAGCATAGCTGGGCCAATCAAGGTCTATTGCGTTTGATATGTCAGGAACTTCTAGATGGTCTTTAACGGCACGGATGAAACCAGCCATTTCATCTGTGGTTTCGGTTTTGACGCGTAAGAGGCACAGATAGGCTGTGAGTTGTTCTTTTAAAACATTCCCTTGCATAATCATATCAGCAGCATCGTAACTCTCTTGCTCTGTTAATGCGCGAGAAAGATGCGGGCCTTTGCCAAGAATACGTATGAAAGGTGCAAAATCATGTTCTTTGATCATCGGAAAGACCTTATCTATAGGCAAGACTCTAGGGCATTTCACTTTCATCTTGAATCAATGGAAATGCTCTTTGTCTTTGTTTTAGCCTTAAAACGGACCAAAAGAATAGAATAATCCTCTTGACCTTTGCTCTCATGTTTTTGCCGCAAAACGCGTCGTGAAAGAGCACCCCACTTTAACGAGCTTTGCTCTAAACCTCATATGCAAATCTAAATTTTGGATTTCATTTTTTATGGCTTTAAAACTAAGCAACCATCGCCTTGGCGTATAATATGTTGACAGGCTTGTTGGGCCTGTTTTGGCGTTTTAAAAGGACCAACTTCGAGTCTAAAAAATATGCCTTTCGGTCCAAGATCAATTTTTGGAAAGATGGCGTCCTTACCATTCAAAAAACCAGGATATTTTTGTTGTAGCTGCGCCCATCCCATGCGGGCAAGGTCCTGTGAACGATAGGAGGCCAATCGGAGTCTCCAGGAGGTCATAAGCGTCTTATCACTGTTGCCTTGCTTTTTTTGAGGATTTGTCTTAGGCGCGGTATTTTCGTCTTTTGGCGTGATCTCACGATGAAGATTTGGTTTCGGAGGGGGAATGCGTATGGCAGAAGAGATAGGCTCTGCGGCGGGCAAAGCCTCATAAGGAATCCTAACCCGTTTTTTCTCAAGTGCGATCAAGCGGCGGTCAGCAAGCTTTATGCCTTGATGTGCTGCTCTGCGATACCAACGTCCAGCTTCTTCTAAATTGCGCGGCAAGCCTGTGCCAGTCTCATAAAGGAGACCAAGATTATATTGCGCACCAGCATGTCCAGCTTCCCCAGCCGCTTGATAAAGAGATACCGCGCGGTCTAGATTGATTTCTGTGCCTTCTCCTAAATGATGTAACCTTGCAAGTTCATAAAGGGCTTTTATAGAATTTAATCTTGCGGCATGGGCATACCAGCGAAAGGCTTCTTCAGGAGCCGCTTGGCCAATGAGACCCTGCAAAAGGATATCGGCCAAATCTAACATGGAAGGCATATCTCCTTTCAGAGCTGCTTTTTCAAACCAGTAGGCTGCTTGCTGTAAATCTCTTTTAACACCGACACCATCGCGGTAAAGACTTGCAAGATTATATTGGGCGATGATATGTCCCGCATGTGCGGCTCGATCATACCATTCCGCCGCAATCGCTGCATTTTTAGGAACAGCTTGGCCAAGACGATACATATGAGCAATATTTGCTTGAGCAATAGGCGCGCCATTTTGAGCTTGAGACAACCAAATCGTAAAAGCGCGTTTATAATCACCTGCTTGATAAGCCAGCATGGCAGGATCAGAAGTGCGATTTTTTAAAATATTGTCTGATGGAGTCTGAGAAGGAGCATAGGGCTGAGAATGTATGCCAGACTCTGAGCTGGGTAACGGTCCCTCAATTTTCAGAGGCGAGCGATAATCTTGATTTTGCGCCAAAACCGGAGGCATAAAAGCAAAAACAACAAGGCCTATGAGGGCGAAATAAAAACGCTTTTGATGCCAGGGATAGGAATATGGAATTTTGACCATTGTTTTGTTTAGAGCAATTCCAGCTTATGATATTGGCTGTCTTTGTTCTCTTTCTTTGTTGTATCACCGGCAGCCAGGGGATTAATCCTTTAGGACGTTTTCTAGTCTTCTTTGTCTGGCTTTTCAAGACCACTTATCCTGCGGTCGCATTTTAAGGAAGTGCAAGATCACAATTTTTCTATAAAGACGATTCTTTAAGTATTTATCACCCGGATTTAACCCAATGATAGGTTTCATCAAGGGCTTTTTCCGTAATATCCATCATGTTGATAATGTCACCATCTCTGACAATAAGAGGGGGACAATAAGCGATGACGTCGCCTATCAAAGCTCTGACGATCATGCCATGGTCTTGCGCCCGTTTCACGAAATAAGCGCCAACACCCTTCTTGGGGTCAAAAGCTTCTCCTGTTACGGGGTTTTGGGCGAGCTCAAGGGCACCAAGAAGCCCGATACCGCGGACATCTCCGACCAGAGGGTGGTCTATAAAACGGCGCAAACCATCTTGAAGCCTTGGAGAGAGCGTTTTGACACGGTTAACGATATCGCGCTCTTCATAGATTTTTAAAGTCTCTAAGGCAACAGAGGCTGCAACAGGATGGGCGCTGTAGGTGTAGCCATGGCCAAAAGCCCCATGCCGATGGGCATTTTCACTGATAATGTCATAAATAGTCTGGGAAACCATCACCGCAGAGATCGGCATATAAGCAGAAGAAAGCGCTTTTGCGCATGTCAAAATGTCAGGTTGCAGGCCATATGTTTGGCTTCCCCAATAGTTCCCTGTTCGACCAAAACCGCAGATTACTTCGTCTGCAATGATCAGAATATCATATTTCTTTAAGATAGCTTGTATTTTAGGAAAATATGTGTGAGGCGGCACGATAACACCACCAGCCCCCATAACAGGCTCAGCAATAAAGGCAGCAATTGTTTCAGGGCCTTCACTTTGAATCAGAGTTTCTAAAGAATGGGCAAGACGATCTGCAAACTGTTCTTCTGTATCCCCCATATCAGCGAAGCGATAATAATGGGGGCACTCTGTATGAAGAATATTTTGAATGGGCAAGTCAAAATCATTATGATTAAGGGGTAAACCTGTAAGGCTGGCCGTCGCAATTGTTACACCATGATAGGCATTTTTGCGTGCAATAATTTTCTTTTTCTCAGGGCGATTGAGGGCATTATTCATATACCAGATCATTTTTATCGCAGTATCATTCGCCTCGGAGCCAGAATTGCAAAAAAAAGCACGCGCCATGGTATTAGGTGCAACTTCAAGAAGTTTTTCTGCAAGTTCGATAGAGGCAATATGACCTTTGCCAGAAAAGTTATGGTAGAAGGGAAGCTCTTGCATTTGCCGCTGTGCTGCATCGATCAATCTTTGTTCGCTGAATCCCAAGGATGTGCACCAAAGACCAGACATCGCTTCAATATATTTTTGACCTTGATCATCATAGACATATACCCCATGCCCATGGGTGATGATAAAGGGGCCTTCTTCTGCATGTTTTTTAAGATTGGTATAAGGATGAATAAGATTTGCAATATCGCGCGACCGCAAAGAAACGTCGTTTTGATATGTCTCTGAGAGGGGTTCTATATCTGTTTTTGGTGTATCTGTAGATACGGAAATATCTGTCATGGTCACTCCCCCTCGCAAATCTAGTGCATTGATCTAAAAGAAATATTTAAGCGAATAATTGGCTTTTGCTTAAAAAAAGTCAATGTATAAACACAGGACTGATCTCGTGAACCGGAATGGCAAAACGGGATCTTTTGTTGCAGCCGCTGCACAAGGTGATGATTGATGGTCATTGAACGCAGATATGTATTAGATTTATCCATCTTGCGATAAATATAAAGACCTTATAGCATTCTGAATGAATTTTGCTTGAAGATCAGGTCTGTAGACATGTGATCTTTTTTCATTCGTATAAAGTCAATTCTGGCTCGGCAAATTGTTAATATTGATGGTATTCTGAGGAGTTGCATTATGGGCGCTCATAATAAATATCATATGCGTCAAGATTTTTTCTTATTATCTATTAAGTATGTAACTCTATTTATTCTAATTTTTTCTTTTTATATAATTTCTATGGAAAATAGTTTTATTTCCTCATCCCATGCAGAAGAACATAATAAAAATATTTCTATACACTGGGTTGGCGATAAGAAAATTATTACTATGGAGCCTTATGTTCTAGATGATAGTTTTACACTAAGTTTTCTGTCTAATATCTATGAAGGACTGGTAAGAAGAAATAAAAACTTAGAAATAATACCATCTTTAGCTGAGAATTGGGAAGAAATAGAACCCCAGCATTGGAGGTTTTTTCTTAGAAAGGGTGTTATCTTTCATAATGGCAATGGTTTTAACGCAGATGATGTAATTTTTAGCGTGACAAGAATAAAAGAAAGGGGATCTGCTCTTAAGTCAAGACTCGAATCTGTCGAGAGAGTAGAAAAAATTGATGATTATACTGTGGATTTTTACATAAAAGAGAAAGGTACTGCCTTCTTATCTCAATGGGAAAGTTGGTTTATTTTAGATAAGGAATGGTTCGAAGATAATAAAGCAGAAAAACCTGTCACAAGACTCTATGAATACTCCGAAGACACCCAAGAAGAAAATAATAATCTTGAGAATGAAGATAATAAGAAAAACCTTAATTACATAATACATAATGCAAATGGTACTGGGCCTTTTTCTTTGAAAGAATTTAAGCCTCGCGACATATTAACTCTAGAAACAAATGAAAATTGGTGGGGGGAGAGAAAGTATAACTTTCAGCATATTTATTATAGCAGAATTGCCTCAGCGCAAAAAAGGGCTGAGGCGCTCATTTCAGGAAAGGCTGATATTGCTTACAATCTTAACATGGAAGACATGAATAGGATTGGTGAAATTAAGCATATTGATACGAAAGATGTTGAAAGCTTAAAGATTATCTTCCTAGGTTTTAACCATGCTCAGGAGGAAATTAAAGGTTCAAATATTAAAGGTAAAGGACGCAATCCTCTCAAAGATGCGCGCGTCCGAAAAGCGTTTCTCCACGCCATAGATATAGAAGCTATAAAAAGAAATATATTAAAAGACGACTCTCCTTCTCTTTCTCTCATGGCTTCGCCTGCGCTTTATAGCGATTCGAGTCAATTTACACGCCCTCCTTTTGACCCAGATGCAGCACGACGTTTGCTTAAGGAGGCAGGTTACCCAGAAGGGTTTAACCTCCGACTTGATTGTTCTGCAGGTTTATTCACGCAAGATGAAATAATATGTGAAACAATAGTATCTATGTTAGAGCGCGTGGGGATAAAAATAAAAGCTGATATTAGAAGTGCATCAAAATATTTGCCAAATTTAATGAGAGAAGATGCCTCAAGTAGTTTTTTTATTTTGAGCTGGACGGTTTCTGACTATAATAATCTTTCAATCTTGGAAAAATTCTATATTTGTGATAATAATAGTTCTGATATTCCAAAAATAAATATAAGTGGATATTGCAATGAAAAAATTGATAACATTATAAATAATATAAATAAAGAAAGCGATGATGACAAGAAAAAGAGTGATATTGTAGATATTTATAAAATATCTTCAGAAGACGTTGCTTATATTCCTCTTTTCTTTGAAAAAACTATTTGGGGAAAAAAAGATAATATCAATCTTGCTGTCAGAGCCGATCAATGGCTACTCCTCTATGAAACAGATATGACACACAAGCCGCAAATGCGTTGATATGCAAAGGGTTACGAAAGTCAAGAAAAATTGCTTTTAAGATGAGGACTATTCCGCTTGATATAATGGCCATAGAACTTAACTCTAATGCGTTCCTAAATGAACCTGCTTTAAAGCAAAATGCTGTAAACGAAGAGCATAAGGTAGTATGGCTCCAGATATCTTTTAAAAGCCTCTGTTATTATCAGCTCAGACTATTTGAACAACAAAAACAGTGAGCCATAATCACTGAAACTTAAAGAGGAAAAACTGCAATGGCTTATAAAACAATTATGGTCTATGTCGATGAGCAAGAGTCTTGCCCAAAACGGCTGGAAGTTGCCTGTCGGTTGGCAGAACAAGAAGGCGCGCATTTAATTGGTTTGCACATTGTTCGCCAAGTTACATATCCTTCTTATGTTGCGGCTGAAATTCCTGCCTCTGTTCTTGATCAGCAAAAAAGGGATCTAGAATTACGCAGTCAGCATTCAAAAGATCTTTTTGAAAAAGCTGTTAAAGAATTTAATGTCGAATATGAATGGCGTGCTATGCATGCCTCTAAATCTGATATTGCAAGCTTAGTCATTGAAAATGTTCGCTATGTTGATCTGATGATTGTGGGTCAAAAAGACCCGGACCATGAACTGGCGCTTGTTGACGATTTACCAGAGCGCCTTGTCATGGAAACAGGCCGTCCGACGCTTATCGTGCCTTATACTGGTAATTTCAATCACATGGGCGAGCATGCCATGATTGCTTGGAATGCCTCGCGTGAAGCCGTACGTGCTGTTTACGACGCTCTTCCGATGCTTAAGCATGCGAAAATTGTTAAAATTATGTCTGTGAATCCAAATGGTGATGAAGGCCCTCTGCCTGGCGCTGATCTCGCGGTTATGCTGGCACGCCATGGTGTAAAAGCGGAAGTTGAAACTTTTGTTGGTAAGGGGATTTCTATCGGGGATATGCTTCTCAACCGTATGACGGATGAAGGGATTGATTTTCTTGTCATGGGAGGATATGGCCATTCCCGCTTAAGAGAAATGGTGCTCGGTGGGGCAACAAGAACCATTCTCCAACAAATGACGGCTCCTGTCCTGATGTCTCATTAAGAGCCTGACCTATACTTCCAATTGGGGGGGTAACGCTCTTAAATTTTCCTTATCTCGGAGCCTGGAGCGTGGTAGTGCTGGAGATTAGAAACACAATTACAATTAAATTTGAATTGTGGACCAGGCTCTAAGAGATAAACTGAGACTTTTGAAAGCCAGCTTAAAATCTTAGAGAGTGTGAGTATAAACGGAAATAAATGAACAGGTTTCTAAAATGCAAAAATAAAGACAAGGAACCCTGTCATTTATTTTCGGTCGATATCATTGCCCTGTGTTATGCAGAATATTAAATAGAATATGAGTCTTGTTTTATTTGGGTATGTAATATGAAAATTGATAATTCTCTTCTTCAACTTCATGATACGCTCATCGATTGGAGAAAAGATCTACATGCTCATCCGGAGACAGCTTTTGAAGAAAAGCGGACATCAGATTTTGTTGCCGCGCGCTTAGAGTCTTTTGGCCTCAAAGTGCATAGGGGTCTTGCAACAACAGGTGTTGTTGCAACTTTATCAGGACAAGAGCCACCCTCTCAGCAGAACACTGTTTCTTCTATTGCTTTACGTGCTGACATGGATGCTTTGGATCTTGATGAGCTTAATCGCTTTGACCATCGATCTTCTATAAAAGGAAAAATGCATGCCTGTGGCCATGATGGTCATACCGTCATGCTTTTAGGTGCTGCGAAAGTTCTGGCTGATAATCCCTGTTTCTCTGGCCAAGTCCATTTTATCTTCCAGCCTGCGGAAGAGAATGAAGGCGGGGGACGTGTTATGGTTGAAGAAGGCCTTTTCGAACTTTTTCCAACAGATATGGTTTTCGGTATGCATAATTGGCCAGGGTTGGCCGCAGGACATTTTGCGATTAGGGTCTGTTGAGATTCATG
>DDLW01000148.1 GCA_002340345.1 Alphaproteobacteria bacterium UBA2562
TCGGCCTGTGTTTTCTGGACCTCGGCCTGTGTTTTCTGGACCTCGGCCTGTGTCTGTTTGATTTCAGCATGCTGTTCTGCCCGCGCGGCGCGATTTTCAGCCTGGTAGGCTTCCATTTTCGCACCCATGGCCTCTATTTTGGCGTCGAGGGCTTCGAAATCGGCGCGGGTTGCGGGCGCGTTGAGGTCGTCTCTATGGGCAATGGTTTTGGCTGTCATTCTGCGAGTCCTTTTCGGTCTTATCCTTGTCGGTCTTGGATCAAGCGATTGACGGCTTCGACCAATTTTGCACTGCCTAGCTTAAATTCAGCGATGCCCGCGCGAAACTCTGCCCGGAGCTCTGCCCGTTCTGCCTTTTCTTCGGCGAGAGCTTCACGATGTTCTGCGGCATACACATCTATTTTTGCATTTTGCGCATCCATTTTTGCGTCTATCTCTGCGTTTTGCGCTTTTAGCTGTGCCTCTATTTTTGCGTTTTGCGCTTCCATACTGGTGCGGAGATGGACATTTTGAGCTTCGATATGGGACAGCTTTGCCGCGAGCGCTTCGAAATCGGCACGGGTGGCGGGGGCGTTGAGGTCGTCTCTGTGGGCACCGGTTTTGGCTGTCATTCTTAAGGATCCTTTGGGACTTTAGGAGTCCGACCAGATGAGCATACATAAAGATGCAGAGCAAGAGGTTTATGCAGATATAAGATATCATATTGTCCACAAGAAAGCGCATGAAGCTGTGAGAGATAAAGCAGCACACGCGGTCTCTTAAAAACATCAGACCCTGATTATAACAGAAATGGCAGCAAAGCGGAAAAGAGAATAAGCCCTTCCGATCAGGCCATCACAAGGTCTCACCCCTCTGGCACATAGACGAGCAGGGCGCGATTTGCAGCAAAGTCCTCCCGGCCAACATGATCGAGCTGCCCCCCGGTCTGGTCGAGAATCACCAGCTCCCCCTCTGGTAAACGCCGATCGGCATGGGGAGAGAGCAGGGGATAGCTCGGCACCAAATGGATGGCTTGCACAATAGGATCCCCACGATCTGTGGCGATATCCAAGCTCCAAAGGGCGGCCCGGCTGTTCCAACCGCAGGACAATTGATAAGATCGCCCGGACAGCTGGACCCGTAAAGACCAAGCCGGAGCATCAGGAAAAGGAATAATCTCAGCCATCAGGACTTCCTTGAGAATATGCCGTGAAGACCACTTCTATTCTGGATCTCAACCGGACTTGTTTGGGTTTGCCCCTTTTGGGTTTGCAGACGAACCTGATTTTCCAGGGTCCCAGGGGCATCGCCTTTGGCTTGTTTTTTCCCGACCCGGCCAGGCGGGATAGAGACAGTCTGGCTTTTGGCGAGGCGAATTTGCTTCAATTGCACGCTATAGCGTAGATAGCCGGTATTGCTGGGGTCTCGATTGACGCTGACACGCTCGATGGCCATGTTGTCATAGACTTCGAGGGAGCTGACGACGGTGATCGGCTCTGCTTTTTTCCACAGCTGCTTTAACAAATCCCAAGTTTCACCGACATGGTCGGCCTTGACCTTCAGCCCATCTTGTAAAGGCGTTTGGGAGACAATTTGTTCTAAGGTGAGGGTCCGTGGCGCGTTACGAATATGATCAGAGACCTCGGCGCCCTCTTCGACGGGATGGCTGGTGACGGTTGCAGAGAGGGTATGATCCTCCTTTGTGGTCAGATCAGCGATGATACCGCCAAGATTGGCTTGTGAATGGCGACCATAGAGGATGGCAGTGCTCATGGGGCGATGGCTCCGTGTAGCTCCGCAGAATCTTCTGTGGCTTGTCGATTGGCCCGCGCAATATGTTGTGCGACCAGCTCTGCCACAAGTTGAGCGATTTCTTGCGGATTTTGAATACCAGGGGGAAGGGTCACAGCGATCCCGCCGACATTGATGTTTGAAGTCTTTGTGGGGGGCGCCTGTTTTTGTGCGGGGCTGCCGGCGGCTTTTTCCTGTGCGGCGTTTTCTTGATCTTTTTTAATATCAAAGGTCAGCTTGTCATTGACCTCATTGAGATCAAATTCTTCGAAACGCCTGATGCCCAATCTGTTTTTGACCACATCAGGCACTTCATCGATGACATCGTTCATCATGCGGATTATGCTATTGATGATGCCAAAGATTGCTTGTTCTGCAATTTTGATGGGCGTCATGAAGATATTGACAAGGGATTTGCCAATCATCTCAAAATCGCCGGAGATGATCCCTTCGATGAGCGTGCCAAAGCCGCGCAAGGCATCACCGACGATTTTAAAGATATTTTTGATCCCTGCAGGCATTTCCTCAAAGGGACCCAGGAACTCCCCGATAATGCTTTCCCCTCCAGAAGACCAAGCGATCAAGTCATCGATGAAGAGGAAAAGAGCCGCAATGGCAGTCCCAATAGCGATGGGAATAAAGAAGAAAATACCGACAAGAAGCGCAACAGCCCCGGCGACAAACATCAGGGCTTCTCGAGAGCCCCCCATAACCGTTTTAAAGCGCTCCCACAGGACATTGACCCGCACAATCGCAAAGCGGAAAACATCAAGAGCGCCAGAAATCGCATCCATAGCATTTTTAAAGCCAAGGAATTGGGCGATGCGATTGATCGCATTCCAGAGCATTTCAAAGGCAAATGCGACGGTCTCGGCAAAATGACCGATCTTTTCGGTAATGAGCGCTTTATTGGCTTTCAACCAATTTTGAAAGCCGCCAACGACTTTTTCAATGACAGGCAAGAGGGCAATAGCAATTTTATTGCCGATGACACCAAGTGTTTTGCTGGTGGAATCCCAAAGCTTTTTAAATTTTTTCCCTTTTTCGACTTCTTCTTCTGAAAGGAAAAATTCATTCTTTTTAAACGCGGCTAAGGCTGCGGGCAGGTCTCCCCCGCCTTTTTTGAGCGCGGCAAGGATTGCGGTTGAATTATCTTGGCCAGGATTATGTTTAAGATTGAAAAGCGTGTCTAGAAAAGCGGCTGGTGACTGGCCTTTGGCTTCAAGATTGCTCACAACTTTCGCCGCATCGCCTAAAAGATCGGTAGAGCTGCGGAGTTCGCCATTTTCCCCTTTGACCGCAATGCCATATTGCTTAAAGGCTTGGGTAAATCGAGAATCCTCGCCACCGCCTTCCAAGGCTTTTTGCGCCTGCATATCAAAGTTCCGAAGACCAGCAGACACACTTTCAGGGCTTTCCCCCGCTTCGATGGCAGCTTGGCTAAAGAACTGATAATCTTCCACCGACATCCTGGCGTCGGCAGCTTTTTTGTTGATGTCATTGACTTCGTCGAGGGAGCCCTCGATCAGCCCGACCATGCCCTTAAAGCCAGAGACAACGCCAGAAAAGCCAGAGACAACCTTAGAGGCGGCCCCTTTCATAAAGTTGCCAAGATTGGAGATAACCGTGCTGCCCATGCGTTTCAGGGCAGACCCAACTCTCGTGGCCCTTCTTTTCAGCTGCGCGGCAAAGCTATTTTGAGGATCTTTTGGATTTTGTGGTCTGTAGTTCTGGGACGCCTCACGCAAGCTTTTAAAAAAGCGCATAGCCCCTCTGACAGGGGTAGAATTGATAGCGGTTCCACCAAATTCTTTGGCTGCGCTTATGCCTTTAAAGGCGCCTTTAAAGACGCCGGTGATCTTTTTAACCGCAGCAGAATCCGCAATCCCTCGACTTGATTTTTCAGGGAAAAAGGTCGGAAAGGCTTCTTTAAAATCACGTTTAATCAACCGAAGAGACGTGAAGAAAAGATCTATGGCCCCTGGGGTATGATCCTTTAGAAGCGCGATGGCTCCTGGGATATGATCCTTTAGATCCGCTTTGATCTCTGAGGCCATACCTCTGAATTCTTCTCTGGCTTTGAGAGTGCTTGCAACAAATTTCTTCTCGAGGAACTTTTGAACAGGGGGCAGAGAAGAGATATATTGGCGCGTTTTTTTGTTATAATCACTGATAACAGGCCCAAAAACAGCTAAATGGTTTCTCGCATGTTTGATTTCGCTGCCAAAGCTTTGGATGATTGTCGATACGTCTTTTGTTGAACTTAAAGAATCTGTTAATGCGTCTGCTTTGTTTGTTAATTTTGCATATGCTGTGTGCAGGCGCGTTAGACCATCCTCGAAGTCATTCAATTTTTTGGATGCGGTTTTAAAACTTTCGGACAGATCTTCGGCGACTTTTTTCAATTCAGGCAATGTGTTCTGAACGAGAACTTTGCCAATGGCGTCGAATTGTTCAAGAAGGTTAGCCATGATGTGCATCTCTCGTTACGAAAGCAAGGCGCGACCGGGGACATTCCCGCGATCGCTTGCATCTTGCGGCAAAAATAAGAATCTAGAGCCCTTCGTGACTTAGGTTTGGTGACACATGACTCTAGAAAGCGAGAGCTGTTTATGGCTTGGCAGCTTGGGCGTAAGAAGCCACAAACAGCTTTCAAATGTTGGCGCAAAGGTCAAAAGGACAAACCCATCCTTTTGCCTCTTTTTCCAGTAAAACTACCGTCTGTTCTTTGACTTATTCATGTCTTCGCGAACCTCTTCTTGCGCCTGTTTTTCATAGGCATCGCGCATATCCAGCATCGCATTGGCTTTCAACAAGTCTCCGAGAGACCAGTGCGTTTCCAACTCTTCCAAACAAGCAATTTTGGCGAGCACGACACGCCAAGCGCTCACTTCAAACAGCAGGTCTGGATTTAAACGTCCTGGTTGGCGGCTTTCGGGACTGTCATAGTCGCCAGGGTCGGGCCCGTCCCCGTCTGAGGCGGCGCTGTCCTCGTCAAGGCGCTTTGGGCTGTCGGCGACCCCGTTTGGGCTGTTTTGCCAAAGAGGTCTTTCAATGGACCGAAAAAATCGCCATATTGCACCTCCATAATTTTGGGGAGCAACCGATACACCAAAGCCAAACGACCCGCAAAATGCTGGTCAAATTTGCGCTCAAGATTCACCTTAATAGGATCACCATCCCGATGATCGATGACTTCGACCCCTTTAAACAGATCACGAATAAGCTCTGGGGCCTTCGAAGTTGAAACAGCATCAATAAAATCAACAATCGCATCTTGCACACCATCAGAGGCAAAGATTGCCGCTGTATCCATATCTTCGCTTTCTTGGCCTTGCCCATCGGCTGCGGCAAGTGCCTTCGCAAGGGGCTTCAAAAAGGGCGCCAGCCGAGACTGCATCCGCAGTCCTTCCATAGCGCTCCATTGCGTAATTGTGTAAAGATCGCCGTCGAGGGAAAATTCAACCGTTTCACGCATTGTAAAAGCTCCGTTTTTAGGGCCTTAGGTCCTAGCTTGCGTTTAAGTATCAGGGGGATGCGGTGAGGTTTGTGTTTTGGTTTGAGGGGAGGTATCCCTGAGAGGTTTGATGGTTGTCTCAGGCGGGAGGTATCCCTGAGAGGGGCTGTGTTTGAGGGGCTACCGTCGTGTTTATGA
>DDLW01000352.1 GCA_002340345.1 Alphaproteobacteria bacterium UBA2562
GATATTATGCAGAGGTCTTTGGTAAAGAATTCCAAATTAAAAATGTAGTCTTTTCAGAGCTATCTTGAAGCTATAATATATATCAATCACTCTGGTTATAAAAACAGTATACAATCTCTATTCTTTACCGTTTGGCTATCATCCGACCAGACCTATGAGCAATTTGATATGTAAAGAGTTTCTCTTTATATGACTTTGTATCTTTGTGGGAATTAGGCTATACATAATGAATTCGTGCTATATGAGTCATGGGGTTTTCATATCAAATGAGTCCCTGCGATATTTCTATCCTGGCAAGCCAGCTTAGGCCCACGAGAACAAAGTTAGATAAAGTGGGAGCCCCTTGAACCATGGATTTTGCAGCAAAAATAAAAACATATAGCATTTCTCTTGAGTCAGGATAAAAGTAAATAGCCCGATTGAGTGTCGGATTCTTTTGTTTAGACCTTTGCACTAGCTCTTGATCTCGATGAGATGTCGCACTAAAGAAAAGTCTCGCAAAGATCATAGCGCATAAATTTTGTAACCAAGACCTTGTTGGCATAATTTGAACGACATTGCCAAATTTATAATATCCATATTATTGGATATGACGCTGATAATAGGGCAAGCTTAATGGCGAACGCAAATATTTGCTTCGAAATCTATACCCGCGTCAATGGACGTTGGGAACTCTATGCTAATCATGTTGGCCAGGGAAAACAGGATCTTGCCCTAGAAGAAGCGCGTCAATTAGAACGTCAGGCTCATATCCAAGGGGTAAAGGTTGTTAAAGAAACTTTTGATCCCAAAACAAATTTAACAACTGAAGCGAGTATATATTTTAAAGCAAAATCTAAAGATAGTTCTTCAGACTTAAATAAAGCAGAACCAAGTCGCTATACACCTCCTGGACGCTCTGGCAGTGCAAAAGTCAGTGCGGGTGGGAATTCTCCGAGAAAGAAAAATTCTAATATAAATCGGACGATAAAGCCAAAGCCTAAACCTAAGAAGCAAACTCGCAAACCGCGTCCCGCTAAAAAGAAAAACCAAGTCAAAAAGGGAAATTTAGTTAAAAACGTCCTTATAACACTTTTTGTCAGTATGGTGTTAAGTCTTGCTGTGTCCGGACTTATACATATTTCTATTCCAAAAGAAATTGTCCAATCTTACCCTCTAATTAGCTTTCCTTATCTTGTTTTTTCTTTGGCCTTTGTGTTTTTTGTCGTCGGGCTTTCCTATGTCTTTCTCTCGCAAGATGAACGCGATGTCTTATTGAGAAAAAGCGAAGAAGAAGCGCGTAATGATATACTTGCTGAAGCCATTGATTTAGAAGAAGAGCGTCGCCGGGATATCGCAGGATTAGAAGCCGCGCAGCAAGAAATTGAGGAAGCAGGGGGGGCAGAGCCTATTCCGTCTTTCGAGGATATGGAGGTGCCCTTTGTTGAAGATGATATCACCGTGGAACCGCCTTCAGAATCCCAAACCCTAGAAGAGCAACAAGAGACAAAAGATTTCAACGAAGATTCAGAAAAACTCCTTGCTGAGATTAATGCTGAATTAGATGCAGAAGAAAATAAAACCCACAAAGAAGAAGAACAGAAAAAGACAAAGACAGAAAGTGGTCTTTCAGAATTTGATGAGAATGTTGTTAAAGAAAGCGCTGCAAAAATTATGAAATTTATGCAACGTGCTTTGCCATATGCTATGCAAAATAGCCAGTTTGCAACAAGTGATGGGTTCGATGCGTACAATTTATTCGGCTGCCACCTCTATTTGGCAGGGGCTGCAGACTATTTCTGCCAAAAGCGAAAAGTTGCATCAGAACTGCACATGCCTGTTATTGAAAAAGTAAGCCAAGCTTTCTCTAAATCAAAAGAAAGAGCCCGCCAATTTGCGGCACGATATGATGAATATTTACTTGATGATAAAAACCAAGAAATGTTCCGCTCTGGCCGAGAAAGCATGAGTAAATTCATGCAAGGAGAAAAGGAAGCTCCTGGCCGTGTTTTAACATGGGGCTTAGACAATTGGAACCAACGCAAACAGCAGAAAAAAGCCCCCGTGGCTGTCATGTTTACGGATATTGTTGGGTCTACACAATTCACACAAGACCATGGTGATGAAGAAAGCCATAAATTAGTGACGGCTCATAATGCGATTGTGCGAGAAGCGCTTCGTAATATGAATGGTCGAGAGGTAAAGCACACAGGCGATGGCATTATGGCGAGTTTCGCTAACCCAGGGCAGGCTGTTCCTTGTGCCGTTGCGATCATGAAAGGGGCGGCAATGCATAATAAAATGACGCCGCAACGCCCGATTCATTTGAGGGTGAGCATCAATGCAGGGGAGCCCATTGAAGAAGGGGGGGATTTCTTTGGCTCTACGGTCCAGCTTTCAGCGCGGATTAATGCTGTTTGTAATACAGACCAAATTTTAGTATCTGAAGTGATGGCAGAGTATACGAAAGGCAATAAATATACTTTTAAAGATTTCGGTAAACATAAATTCAAAGGTTTTAAAGACCCTATTCAGGTTTTTGAGGTGCCTTGGCAAGGTGGAGTCTCTTCTGGTATGGCGGCTGCTTCTTAAAACGATTGCTTATTGGCAGTGGTGATTAAGATTGTTCTAACTTTTTGCGGGAATAATACTAAGGGCTTCTTGTTGTGAAAGATGCTTCATACCAAGCGATAGGGTCTTCTGACTCTTCGTTGATATTTTGCTCAAGCGCCGCGTGGGCTGAGAGTAAAAGGCAAAAGGGTGAAGTGATCCTTTTATCCATCTTGCGGCAAAGCAAATGTCCAACCGGCTATAAGTTTTTATTTTGTTGGTTGGTATTAGAACTGTAGCGTTCTTTTGGTCTGCCTTTCATGCTGAAAAGAATGATATTTTGCTCTTATCTTGGTAAGCCATGTATCTTAAAAACATATTTTTTATATTTGCTTGGTCAAGCTTATTGTTGTCTTGTGGCGGAGAATCTTATCAAGATTCTTACGGCCAAAGTGCTTATTTAGGATCTGATAGATTTGTCGATATTGTTTGGCAACAAAATTCTTCTCCATCTCAAAATGAAAATCAAGAAGTTAAACATTCGAAATTGTGGGATAAAGAATTCGGCTTTGGCAATCGCCTGGAGAGGGATAGAGAGAGTAAAGAATCTTTTATTTATTGGCCCCAGCCAGGAGGAAAATCTCTGCCTTATAATGCCAAAGCTGATCGTCTTGTGGTTTTTAAAAGCAAGCGCCAGCTTTTTGTGATTGAGGATAATAAACCTATTAAAGGCTATGCTATTGCACTTGGATTTTCTCCGGAAGGGAAAAAAAAATGGCAAGGCGATGGCCGTACACCTGAAGGTCAATATTATATAACGCATAAAAACCCTCAAAGTAAATTTCATCTTTCTCTAGGAATCTCTTACCCAAATATCGAAGATTTTGAATATGCACAAAAATTAGGGGTAGATCCAGGGGGGGATATTATGATTCATGGTATGCCGAATAATGATTCGAGAAATGTTCAGGACTTCCATCCAAACTGGGATTGGACATCTGGTTGTCTTGCTGTTACAGATGCAGAGATTGAAGAATTATGGAGAGTTGTGCCTGTAGGGACTCCAATTGAAATAAAACCATAGCTTTTATAACGGATATATTTTTTATAAATAAGGTTATAAGATGTTTAAAAGACTTGGAAAATATAAAGATCAGACTTTATTTTCTATTATGTCTTTTTCTATTGTATTTTTATATTGGGGTGTTTCTTTTTTAATTCACAATGATAACTCTCTTTCAACACATATATTGTACCGTTATAATGACCTAAATGAAATTTTAAGTGTCATTTCAAATTCTTACTTTAATTTTTTCCCGACATTTGTCGATCTGCAGCCCGGTGAGGAAGTGCTAGGGGTTCCATATCATTCTTTAGTGAAATTATTTTTATTTTCAATTCCTTTTTCTATTTCCTCCGAGCCATATTTCTTAATATTCTCTATTATTTTATATGATTTTTTGTTTGCTTACTTGTTTTTTTATTTTACATATAAATCTCTTGATGTGTTTTTAAATTTTAAATTACTGAGTGTGCTTTTTTCTTATGTGTTTGCTTGTCTCATCGTTTCATCAGATGTGTTTTTCCCTCAGTCTTATATATCAAAAATATACCATCTTTCAGAGTTTGGTAGTTTTCTACCGATGGCAATAATAAGCTATTTCATATATTATTGCATGAATATTATAAAAAATGGAAATCTAAGTATAAATCTAAAGAATATCATTCTTTATGCTTTTATTATGTCAATTTTTGCATCTTTTGAAGTTGAATTCTTATGTTTTGCTCTTTCTTTTATGCTTATTACAGTCGCATGTATTTTCAAGGATACGCACTTTTCTAAAAGTAAAAAAATATTTTATTCTATGATAATTCTTGTGATTTTTATATTATTTCCTGCCGTGTATTTCTTACAGATATTATCATGGGAGTCTGATCAACTTTTAAGAATTGGTTTCTCTGAGCATTTTGATAAGCTTTCATCAATAACAGAGCTTCTTTATGATCTCGCTGATGTGATCATTATTACATTTTTAGTGTTCCTAACTTTGCTGAATATAAGAACAAACTTAAAGAAAAATTTTTTCTTATTGCTATATGCTTTCTATATTTACATTATAGTTTCAGTTGTTTTTTATCTAGCTCTAGATTTCCCGCTTGAGCGTTCTGTGGATTTTTTGAAGTCATATTATTTATTCTTACTCTTTATTTATATTGTATTTTTAATAAAAAGCTCTATCCAGAAAAAGTATTTTACATTTTCTAAATATTACAAAAGCGATAGCCACCTCGTTGTCACTGGTATTTGCATATTGTTTTTTATAACTGCATTAAGCGGCCAATGGTCAGCGATAAAATCTCAAACATTTGCAAATCCTGATTATTATGCATCTGTCAAACCTGATGAGTATAAAAAAGATCTTTCTGAAGTTATGTCTTTTATAGAAGCCCAAGCTATTGTGGAAGATGAAGTCTTAGCGACAAATGATCACCAGATTTTAACGTGGTGGGCTGGCATTTTGCGGGGGAATGTTTTGGTGCCAAATGCCTGTGTTTCTGTTTTAGAGGAAAAAGCGATCAGATATCGTATTTATCAATTTGCTATGTTGTTTGATTGGAGCTTTCAAGAGTTACTCAATTGGGTATTAATCCCAAGAAATAGCCTGTGGTTTCTTGCTTGTGAAAAATATAGAGCACATAAGTATTATAGAGTCGCGGGTGAAAATGATTACACAGCACAACAATCTATTGCGATGAAATTAACGTCTTGGTCTGATGCCTGGCGTATGATCTTACCGCAACCGCTTTTGCGAACCATTCGAGAAGACTATCGGAGTGCACGTCGAGATTCAGTCTACCATCCTGATTGGATTGTTCTTTTAAAAGAAGATTTTTTTGCAAGGAGTTTGAAAAGACCAGGGGGATATGAAAAAATATATGAAACTTCTAATATTGAGGTTTGGAAAAAATCATAAGGAAGTAAATCATAATATCAAATAGAAAACGCTATCTATGGGAAAATAGCAGCTCATCTTGGCTGTGAGAAACTTGGAGACCTCGAAAAACCCAATGCATTTTGCATTGAGATGTGATTCACTTGGACACTCCGAATCACTGTGAGGCTCTCTCATCTGAGGGGTAAAACGGCGTTATTCCAAGACTTAGACTGGCAAATTGAGTGCTGTTTTTGGTTTTCTTTCGTTTTTAGGAGGCTTTTGCCCCCAATCTAGTATTATGCGGGCGCAATTCGGCTGTTGAGGGTCACAATTCGGTGCATATTGTAGGCGAGATTGACAAGACCGATCTTCGTTTTCGCTCTTTCTAATCTCATGGTTCGGATAACCATGTCGATTCTTTGTTTTTGATGGGCGAAGACATGTTTGACCTTAGATCGGATCTTTGATTTTCGGCCATTTGCGCGGGCCATATTCTGCGGCATTGCTTTGCTTTTTGGCTTTCTCAAGTGGATCTGGTTGCGCTTGCCGATGGTCTCGCGAAAAGCCTCGTTTACTGCCGATCGATAGGTGCTATTGGCCCAAACATCAGAGGCCGTATTGTTCCGGTCTACGAGGCCTTCTCGCAATCTGGCCCCATCATGGGCCGCCGCATCCGTCACCAACCAGGTTCAGATCAAGCTGTTCTCGCGGTCAATGCCAATATGGTTTTTGTAGCCAAAAACTGGGATGGCGAGACCGGGCTTAGCCTTCTCGCCTGAACTCAAGGGCACTGACCGGGAGGTCTTTACCATCCAGCGGGCTTGGGTGTCTTTTTGGGCGGCTTTGCGCGGTTCATCAGGCCAGATCTCATCGGCCGTTTGGCCCTCTTTGATGGTCGCTTTTTCATCTTCGCTGAGATGCTGCCGAGGTGCCGGGATCAAGCTAGTGGATTGACTCCGACACTTCGATCCCT
>DDLW01000097.1 GCA_002340345.1 Alphaproteobacteria bacterium UBA2562
GTCTGAGAAACAGCCAGAAACCGCCACCCCAAAAGGAGAGCTGGTTTTACGGGCAGCGGCCTTTCCCGCCGACACCAATCCAGATGGCGACATTTTCGGCGGATGGCTGCTCGCACAAATGGACATTGCCGGTGGCTTAGCCGCAAAAGAGCGCAGCCAAGGCCGTGTTGTCACCGTGTCCTTAGACCGCATGGTGTTCCACAAACCCGTTCATATTGGCGACATCCTGTGCTGCTATGCCCATGAAGAGCGTTTAGGGCGCACTTCTGTGACCTTCCGCGTCCAAGCTTGGGTCTTGCGCGAAGGCATCGGCCCAAGGGAGCTGGTCACAGAAGGCCTGTTCACCTTCGTCGCCCTGGATGAGCACGCGAAACCAAGAGTCATAAAATAGAGCCTTTGGCCGCCGGAGGCTTATTTATAAAATCCATTGGATTTCAGTGCTTGCGTTCAAACACCGCGTGGACGTTATAGGCCCACCCGGTGCTTCGCCCAAGAAAGGAAAATGCGTGAAAACATTACGGCGCACATCGCAAGGGTTGGATCGGTTGGTTGGCCCTGGCCTGTTTCTCGCCATGCTCCTCCTCTTACTGGGGTGGCTGAGCCCTTTGATGACCGTCAAGACCTTGGTCATTTTCTCCGAAGCGGTCTCGCTGATGGAAGGCTTGCAAGGGCTTTGGGAGGCAGACCGCTTTGTTCTCTTCTTGATTGTTGTTCTGTTTGCCGTCGCCTTTCCCTTTTTAAAGCTTTTGTTCGCGGCGTGGCTTTGGTATCGCATGGACCTTGAGACATCGATCTCAAAACGCGCGCTCACCTTCCTAGAAGAGCTGGGGCGGTGGTCGATGTTGGATGTCTTTATCGTGGCGCAAATGGTGGCAGCGATCCAAATCTCTTTAATCGCCGATGTCGAAATGCATTTCGGACTTTACGCTTTCATCGCAGCGGTCCTTACATCGATGGTGCTGGTACGACGTTTGGTGCGTTTGGTCGAAAGAAATGTGGGTTCTTAAGACCCTAGCTGTCCCTGTGAAATCTGGTTTTGTTAAGAGAGGAGGTTGTCCTCCAAGTCCCGGTTTCCAAAGGACGAGTCCTTTGGCCGCCGGAGGCATGTTTATGAAATCCTATGGATTTCATAGTTTGCGTTCAAGTATCGCGTCTGGGAGATTTACAGCGAGGTTTGTGTTTTGTGGTTTGGCGTTTCTCTCCAAGCCCAGGGATCCCAAAGGGCCCCCCGATCCCCTTGGGGCCCTTTGGCCTAGAGCAAGCGCAGTTCGGCTTCTTTAGGGGCGGTTACGATGGTATCCGACTTTCTCTCTTCCAAGAGCTTTGTGGCCATATCGAGTTTACGGTCGATGGCATCGTCATCTTCATCGGGGTCATGGTGGAAGAGATTGAGTTCTTTCACCTGGGCCTTATGTGCCAGATCAACCACTTGACCGATACAGCTATGGCCCCATCCGACTTTGCTCTTATAGGCTTCATCGGTATAGGTCGTGTCGGTGATGAGAATATCAGACCCTTTGATGAACTCGGTCAATTGCTCAACATAATACTCATTATATTCAGGGGTGCCGGGCAAGAACAGCTCATTGTCTGTCACATAGCAGATGGACCGACCGTGATAATCAACACGATAGCCTAAGCAATAGCCAGGATGGCTGAGCAATCTTGTATGTACAGTGATACCATCGATATCGAGGGTTTCTTCTCGCAAATTACGGAAAAAGACGTTCGAGCCAAATTCCCGCATGGTGATGGGGAAATAGACGCCTTCCATTTGCGCGGACACGAGATCACGCATGCCCAAATTCGCTTGCGCGGGCCCACAAATCTCGAATTCATTGCCCTGGATATAAAGCGGGACAAAGAAAGGCAGGGCGTTAATATGGTCCCAATGGGGGTGGGAGATAAAAAGCTTTGCCGAAATCCGCGATTTCTTGGTCATCAATAAATGCTGGCCGAGCTTACGAATGCCGGATCCCGCATCAAAAATAAAAAGACGATCATTGGGAAATTGCATGCTAATACAAGAGGTATTGCCGCCATATTTGCGCATTTGCTCGCCAGCAACAGGCAGTGTTCCCCGGACGCCCCAATAGCGCAGTTCAATTTTATCTTCCATGACTTCAACGACCTTATTCATAAATTTTTCGCGATCAATGGGTTTTTTGACATAGCCATCTGCGCCCAGTTCTTTGGCGCGGATTTCGTCGAATTCATAGGATTTCCCAGAGACGATAATGATTTTCACATCATCAAAGCTGCGCTGTTCTCGTAATTTGACGAGCACTTCCAGCCCGTCGAGTTCTGGCATCATCAGGTCCGAGATGACACAGTCAGGACGATCGTTTTGAATCTCACGGACGGCTTGGACGCTGGAATCGCTGCTTCTGACGTCATGCCCGGCTTCTTCAAGATAAGAGACCAGGATTGCTAATTCTTTTTTATCATCGTCAATGACGTAAAAACGCTTGCGTGTTGCCATGTCTTTCATCCGTCGATAAATCCCTTCACAGCCCGTGAGGGGAGGGTCTATGGCCCGTGTTTTACAGCATTTTGCTTTTATGATGCTTTAGAAGAAATGCTCTAGAACCGGATGGGCGTTGGAGTCTTGGGGGATATGCTTGCAAAGTCCGACTTTTATCAAAGCGTATTTTCCTTTCAGAACTCTAAAGAAAACACCGTAAAAATAAGAAATACGGGCTTTTCCCCTTGTTTGGGCCAAGCGACTCCATAATAAAGTCCGTGCGGATTATAAAGTTGGCGGATAATGCTTTTGAAGCGCGAGTTCATGGCGATAGGCTTGGACCAAACGTTTTAAGGACCAGGGGCGATGTCCGGAACGGCGATGGCGGGCTCCGATTTCAAATAAGAGTTTATACTGCAAAAACAGTGCCTTATAAGCTTGGAGCAAGCTCATATTGCGGTCCCAAATATGGGTCATTTCGCCGCCTGCGCCGTTGATTTCCAGGATCATGAAATCTTCACCGCGTTGCAGCGCTTTGTAATCCTGGAAGCGCACATCAAAACGCCCAACATAAAACCCAGGCAAATCTTTGGTCAGAGAATCGAATTTTTCCCGTAAAGCGTCTGTTCGATATGCCGTGCCATCGCGGAAAATTGTTCCTTTACTATGACTGCCGCTAAAAACAAGGACAAAAGGCTGACCGGCGGGGAGAATATCGTCTAAATGATCGTGATGTCTTTCTAAATAAATATGAGACAGTTTCCCGGCTCTGGGTTCGTCAAGAATCAGCTCTCGTAAAGTTCTTTTGCCATCACCGATGACGCGGGGGAAATATTTCAAAGTAATGGAGAGAATTTGCCCTGTTTTTTCCCCTGGTCGCCGCATGTAATAAATGCCAGCCTCGCCTGGGGCAAGGACTTGTTCTTGTAAAATAAAAGACGCATTGGGGGGGAAAGTGGCCAGATAACGCTTGAGATCCGCGTCCTTGGCAATGGGCTGCACGCCAGCACCACGACAACCAATATCCGGCTTCGCCACCAGCGGATAAGAAAGACCGGCATGGCGTTTTTGCTGTTGGATCTCAGCAAAAGAAAAGCTTTTCTCCTGGCTGCCAGGAGAGGCCAAGGGAGAAACCAGAATCCAAGGCGGAATGCAGTCTTTCATCGCGCCGGTGGCCACTTCAAAGACTTTACTTTTGGATTCTCCAACCAACCCACCGCCAGGAAAGCTGGGATTGGCAATTGTCGGGAGCGTAAACCCACGATAACGGATCGAAAGAATCAACCACCAAATCATTAAAGGCGCATAGAATCGCGAAATCGGCCAAAATTCAAAAAAAGAAATTTGCGGCCCTGTTTGCTCAAAAGGGGGCATGGCCGCTTCGTTACTCACAGGGCTGGGGCGAAGAGGATTGGGACAAAGAGGGTTGGGACTCATCGGGCTGGGGCTGAAAGTCTGATGATCCATGGGGTCATGGTCCTTTCCGAAAAGCGACGAATCGTTTGAGAAGACGGGGCATGACAAGAACGGTGACCAGGAAAACAGGTCCGATCAACCAATTCCAAGGGGCTGGCAGCGCCAGCAAGGCTTCTCCAAAAAGATAGAGTAGGGTGAACAGCAAAAAAGTCCAAGGCAGGGCCAACAGGCCAGCAATGGCCGAAAAATGCGGAAAAGACAGGGCAAAAAAGCCACAGGCCGAATAGCTTGGCAAACGCGCCCCTGGGGTGATGCGCGCGACAAAAAGAGCCAGCAAAAGATTCTTTTGTAACCAATCCTGCCCTTTAGAAAGCCATGGCGGTGGCGTGTCTTGGACCTTTTGATCTGGCGAAACGCTCCCTTTTTGCAGATAATTTTTCAGCCAAGGAAGGCGGCGCGCAAGACGCCCAAGGGCATAAAGACCAAGATCGCCAAAATAGATGCCAAAGGCTAAAAAACAGCAGGTCACGAAGGGATCTAAAAGCTGGGTGGAAACCGCAAACGCCCCGCCTGCAATGGCGAGATCTTCTAAAATGAATGTTGCCAAAAAAAGCAAAAACAACAAGGTCAGCGGGCTGCCACTCCAATTTTGGATCAGAAGACTAAATTCGTCGAGGCTGACCATCAGGACATCCTATTTTGAAAAAGAAACTTTATTGTCATTTAAAGATAGCTTGAACAATTTTGGCCTTGTGCTCTATTTGTCGTTAAAGGCATAAAAACTATATACTGTTTTACGGCATAGGATCAGCAAGAGGGATCACAATTTTTTGACCAGGCCGCGTCCTTGACCGTAAATCTAAGGGTTTCCAAAGGGCAAGC
>DDLW01000212.1 GCA_002340345.1 Alphaproteobacteria bacterium UBA2562
GCATGGTTAAAGGGGCTGCCACTTTAACCAGCTTTGCTCTAGACGCTTAAGCCGTTCGACAATCGCCAACAGCTTGTCAATCTGCTCTTCATTATCATGCATACTCGAAGTGGAATCAAACACTATCTTCGTAAGTCTGCTTGCAGATCGGCGGTTTTTTAGGGGAAAGACGCAGAAATCATCTTTGTCTTTATTCTACAGGCGGATGAAACATTTGACAGAGAAGGCTGATGAGGGCTTTTGCTTCTGGGCTTGCAATTGTGTAATGGATCGATTTTCCATCGCGTCTTGTATCAACGAGATTTTCTGAACGCAAACGCGCCAATTGTTGCGACAGGGTTGGCTGCCGCAGTCCGAGCAGTGCCTCTAGCTCCCCTACTCTTTTTTCACCTTCTGTTAAAGCGCATAAAATCAATAACCGGTCACGATTCGCAACCGCCTTTAAAAGCGCTGCGGCTTGACGCGCACCATCTAATTCTTCATGGGTTGCCGCCTCTGCATATTCAGAAATCACTGCCACCATCTTATCCTTCCAATTTGAGCAAAGGCCAATCCAAAATAATGCGCCTTACTTTTCTCTATTTTATAACAAAACATTATTTTACAGCATTTGGCTTTTATTTTGAATCAGAAAAAATGCTTTAAGTTTTTGTTTTTACCACGAAAAGGGTCAAAGTGATAAAGCAATCACTTTGTTCTTTGCTCTAAATCATTTATTCTCGTTAAATTCTCATGTAAATTTTCGACAAATATAGTGTTGGAAATAGCTTCTTCAAAAAAAAATTAAAATTTACTTTTTTGAATAATACTTTTAAGGAAAGCTAAAAAGTAGCGCACTCACCCAAAAATAATAATTTTTAGTCTGGTATTGGCAGATCTGCGGCATCACGGCGTGCTAATAATGTGCCTTTACCACTAATGAGAGCCCAACCAAATCCTTTAACAGAAGCAAACTGGTCATGAACCCAAGTAATACAGTCGCGGTCATTTCCTTTCAAATACAGTGTTCTTGCAACAGCACCGCCGGGAAGCAATAATTGAAGAGTTAAAGTAAAACCAGTTTTTGCAATCTGAGAAACTTCGATCTCTTCTGTTTTTATTTTTTCAGGCTCAGAAACAGTAGAGATGACATCTTTGACAAGGCCAAATTCTTTTTCTACGTCAATATTATGAGACTTAAGAAGCTTGATCGCTTCGATAAGTTCATCTTCATCCGTAGAAATATTCACGTTATCTTTCACAGAGTCATCTTCACCTTTCATAACTTTAAAGATATGAGCTAAAGAGACCAATTCATCATGGGAATACATTTGATCAGACATCAAACGGACCTTGCGGAAACATCATAAAGTAATTTTTTTCTCGCACCCTTACGAAGGTGCACGATCATCATGAATGCGGTTTGTCTTTTTTTAACAGCAAGAACAACATAATTGGTTAATTTCTAAAAGAACCACCATTCTTTCCAGAGTTTTTCTGCGTTCAATCCATGGATCTTCGTCCTTTTTCAATCTTGAAGGCACTGTTTTATATGTATTTTGTGCAATGCACTTTTTGCACAGCAAAAAGAAACCGTTGAAGAGATAAAAGCACAAAATGACATCCAATTTGAAAAAACATAGTGCTTGATTTTTGAGCAAACTTCCATCCAAAAGATTGATCCTTTTATCCCTCAAACGACCAATCTAAGGCCGATGGGCACAGCTTTTGATCTTTTTACCGAGAGCATTTCATTTTTATCTTGAATCAGTGGAAATGCTCTATGTCTTTGTTTTTGCCGCAAGACGCATGGTTAAAGGGGCTGCTACTTTAACCAGCTTTGCTCTCAAGACAGAGTATCGGTCCTTCAGAGAACACTCATTGACGCGAGCATATATCTTTATCAACATGTGAACGTCATCATTTTCGTGAAATTTCCCTCTTTTAGGCCTCATATTATAATCCATTCATTATATAGCCCAACCCAGAGTAAAATAAATATAAATTCAGCCCGTGTCTTAAAGAAAAATATTCTTTCATTACGCGAAATACTTAAAATAAATGCGTCTTTTCATAAGAATTATTAGGAGTTATTAATGTTCATAATCCTAAAAAATACGCGCATAATAAGGACTTTAATCGCTGATATATTATTTCACATAAAAGTTTCAGCCAGACCACTCAAGCAACAGATTCGAGGACAGTGTGAAGCTTGCGTTCTCTGTTACGCCAAAAGATTTAAGTGAACTTCTCCTCAATATGGCTCTGGCGCGGCCTGTTTTTATTTGGGGACCGCCCGGTATCGGCAAATCTTCTCTTGTCGAAAATTTTGCCTTTGACGTTGGTTTACCCTGCGTTTCCTTGCTTGGCAGCCAGTTGGCCCCGGAAGATTTGATTGGTGTTCCCCAAATCATTGACGGCAAAAGCCGTTTTTGCCCGCCGCGTCTTATCGCGCGCGACAGCCCCTATTGCTTATTTTTAGATGAGTTAAACGCCTGCTCCCATGAAGTCCAAAAGGCCTTCTATAGCCTTATTCTTGATAAGCGCATTGGCGAATATAGCATGCCAAAGGGCTCTATTGTAATTGGTGCTGGGAATCGCGCTGAAGATAGCGCCATTGTCAAACCCATGTCTTCGGCCCTCATCAATCGTATGTTCCATATCGAACTCAGGGCCTCCCATAGGGACTGGTTAGACTGGGCGAAACAGGCTGATATTCACCCCTGGATTATAGACTATATCCAAAATCGCCCCGACCATTTGCATCAAAAGCCTCCCAAACATGAAGAACCTTTTTCTTCCCCCCGCTCATGGCATATTTTGAGCGATGCTTTAAAAGCTTATGATGATAAAATTTCTGATGAGACCATTGGGATTCTGACCCATGGCTGTCTTTCGCCTGCCCATGCTGGTCAATTTAAGGCCTTTGTGAAGCAGATTCGCCATAAATATGGAATTTCTAAAATTCTAAAAGGAGAAGAAAAATGGCCCGATCGCCCCGAAGATCGCGATCTGCTCTATTTCCTGGCACAAAGTTTTCGAGCCCATCTTATGAAAGAACTCATCGAGGATGAGGCCAAATTATCGTCTTCTCAAAAACAACTCGCCCATCAAGCAAAGGCTTTATTAAAAGATTTATCGGCGATTAGTCTTGAAATTGCGCAAATGACGGTCGCCCAAAATGATGATGGCAGCGCATTACCGGACTGGTTTTTGGTAAAGATTGTGCGTGATCTTCCACGACTCGTAAAAAGGAGGATCTAAGTGACGAAAAAACAAAAACAAAAAGCAAGATCAGATCCAGCGACCCAAAAATTCACGACCGCAAAGGATCATATTGACACGCATCCTTTATTTGCGCCCCTCATGCGAGAGGTCGTCATCACGCGCGCAGAGAACGCCCCCTATCCTAAAAATGGCTATGCCATTGTCACAAAAGACGGATACATCCACGCCCATCCCAAACGCCATGAGGATGTCGATGTCTGGATTTATGTTTTCGCCCATTGCTTACTCCATCTCGGCTTTGAGCATTTCAAAGAAAAACACCGCCAAGATTTATGGAATATCGCGTGTGATCTCGCCGTCGCAAAATTTCTTGATGACTTTAAACTCGGGCACGCCCCGAACCATAACAGCGATATCATCCGAGATCTCTCTATCCAGACAGAAGAAGACCTCTATAAAGACTTTCTAGAACAAGGCGTTGATAAAAAATTTATAGGCTTCGGCACTGGATCTCCAGGAGAAGCCGACATGTCTTTTCACCCAGCCAGGCCCTATGCCCCGCCTCAACCCGTTGATTGGGGCAAGCGGTTCGGCATCGGATTGCGCCATGCGGTCGCCAGCGCTGTGAATGTGGCTGCGGGTAAACAAGAGAGCCTCGGCGCGCAAATCTTTCAGGATTCAAAAGCACAACGCGCGCGGGATTGGTTTCTCAGCGCTTATCCTCTGCTCGGTTCTCTTGCCGCCAATTTTGATATTATCGAAGACCAGCGCCTCTGCCATAGCCTGGATATTTCCGTGGCCGCAGTCCATATTGAATGCCAAGAAATCTATATCAATCCGGCGGCAGGGCTCACAGAAGAAGAATGCAAATTTGTCATCGCCCATGAATTGCTCCATGTCGGTCTCCGTCATGACACGAGACGACAAGGGCGAGATCCGTTTTTATGGAATGTGGCCTGTGATTTTGTCATCAATGGCTGGCTTATTGACATGAGTCTTGGCGATATGCCAGCCATTGGCACGCTTTATGATCCGGACCTTAAAGGCGAATCCGCAGAATCCATCTATGATAAGATCACAACAGATTTACGTCAGATCCGTAAATTTGCGACCTATCATGGTGTTGGCACCTGTGACATCCTAGATCCCCATATGTCCGGTTGGCAAGCCCATGCAGGGGCCACACATTTAGACCATTTTTACCGCCAATGTCTCATGCAAGGGCTTGATTATCATCAAACAGAAGGTCGGGGCTATTTACCAGCGGGTCTTATTGAAGACATCAAGACCTTAGCACAGCCGCCAATTTCTTGGGATGTCGCGCTTGCGCGCTGGTTTGAGGATCACTTTGCTCCGCTTGAAAAAATACGTTCTTATGCAAGGCCAAGTCGAAGACAATCCAGCAGCCCAGATATCCTGCGCCCAAGATATGTCACCCACTGGGAAGCTGAAGACAATCGCACCTTTGGCGTGATCCTAGACACCTCTGGTTCCATGGACCGCGCCCTTTTGGCAAAGGCCATAGGGGCGATTGCAAGCTACAGCCTATCCCGGGATGTGTCGCATATCCGTCTGGTTTTTTGTGATGCGGTTGCCTATGACCAAGGCTATGTGTCCCCAGACGACCTGTCCCAGCGTGTGAGAGTCAAAGGCCGGGGCGGCACCTTGCTCCAGCCGGGCATTGATCTTCTCCAAAAAGCAGAAGATTTTCCAAAGGACGGCCCCCTCCTCATCATCACCGATGGTGGTTGTGAGAGAGTGCACATCAGACGGGACCATGCGTTCCTGATGCCGGCCTCTGCAAGGCTGCCCTTCACGCCGAAAGGTAAGATCTTCCGGATTGTATAATCCTTAAAAAGCTTTTTGAGAGACT
>DDLW01000177.1 GCA_002340345.1 Alphaproteobacteria bacterium UBA2562
CGCAGGCTTTCTTCGAGCAGGCATTCCAGGCGATCGCCCAACCGTTTCCGCCAGTGGCTCAGGCCCGAGCGTTCGTGCGGGATGGCATACAGAAAGAACGCTTCACCGGTAAAGTATTGAAAATAAGGGTTTTCGACCCAACGCTCGCACACAGCTTCGTCCGAGAAGATTGTAAATCTGTTTGAGCAACAACAGCCCGATCATAAAGCGCGAGGGCAGCGCAGGCTGGCCATTTGCCTTGAAGGCGTCGGCGATCTCCGCATCGATCCCGGCCCAATCGATCCGATTGGCCAGGCTGACCAACTCATGGCGCATATTGATGATCTGATCCAAGCGCGACCAAAACATATCATCGGTTCCGCTTGGTTTGCCTTGTCGTGGCCGCATGATCTGCCTCTCTCAAACCGTTTTGAAGAGGCCCTTAGAGAATCACGGTTGTGTCGGCCAATCCAGCCCAAAAAACAGAAAAAATCCGCAAAAAAAACGATGCACGAAAGCCCTTTTCTTGCGGATTTCAATACTTGCAGGGCGCTGAAGCTGAAATTATTTCAGACTATTGGGAGTTCTTAACGGGCAACTTGATACCAGGGCGATCCGGCCTAACCATCTGACCCGGATCACGGTGGGCACCAAAGTTCAGCCTAAAAACATCACGCATCCAACCGATGCTAAACTGCTTTATAAGGCGCTGGTCCAACTGAATGCTTTGGCGCGTCGTGAAGGCATCACTTTGTGTCAAAGCTATTTGAAAGCCCAGATCATAGCGGCGCCCTACGCCCATGCACACCAGCTCAAACAGTAGAACAGGGAGATCAAATTCCTACGTACCCGTGTAGGTCGGGTCCGCCGCGACCTTCTGCGCAAAACCAAGGGAGATGATCACTTGTCCGAAATCTCCGCCTTGCCCCTGTCGCGCGCACCAGATCGAAAAGCAGCGGCGTAAGGATCGCGGTTGGAAGCTTTATTCTTGTCATGCCCTGGAAACCGAGTGTATCGGTAAGGGGAAAGCGCACAAACCTTACGAATTTAGCTGTAAAGTCTCTATCAGCACGAAAAATGCACGCTCACCCGGCGGCCAGTTCGTGATCGATGCCCAGGCCATCCATGGCCGCCCCTATGATGCCTCGACCCTGGCCGATGTCGTCGCTCGGGTCGAAGCCAGAACAGGCGCAAGGGTCCAACGATGTTATGTCGATAAAGGCTATCGTGGCCATAAGGCCCCAGACCCCAGACGGGTCTTCATCTCAGGCCAGAAACGTGGGGTGCATGGGCAGATCAAAGAGGAATTAAGGTGCCGGGCCGCCGTCGAACCCGTCATCGGGCATCTGAAAAACGATGGCCATATGGGCCGAAACTATCTCAAGGGCCGCCACGGTGACAAAGCAAACGCCATCCTCAGTGCAACAGGATACAACTTCCGGCTGATCCTTAGATGGCTCAGGAGACTTTTCCCCAAAATCTTGCCCCTCATCCTAAGCCAAATATCAGAAGAAATGCACCCAATCAGCGCCAGTTAACGGGGACTATAAAGCCACACTGCATTGATCGAGAGCACGGCCTGATCCGGACTGGGTTAATGACGGATGCGGCAGCCTATGGTGGGACCAGATTGCGAGAAAAGCTTATCGGTCAAGACAATACGGCTTCGGATGTCTGGGCTGATAGCGCCTATCGTTCGGTAGCGAACGAGGCTTTTCTCGAGACCATCGGCAAGCGCAGCCACATCCACCGGAGAAAGCCGAAGGGCAAAGTAATGCCGCAAAATATGGCCCGTGCGAATGGCCGGAAATCAAAAATCCGATCCAAGGTCTAACATGTCTTTGCCCATCAGCCACAAAGGATGGACATGGTCATCCGAACCATCGGATTGGAAAGGGCTAAAACGAAAATCGGTTTTGCCAATCTCGCCTAATACTATGCGCCGCATTGTGACCCTCAACAGCCAAATTGCGCTCGCATAACCCTAAAATCCGAGGGATAGCCCTGGATCACCGCAGAAACACTCAGAAATAGCCCCAATTTACCGATAAAATCCCGCAATGAGAGACTTTCTAGCTCAAAATATCGATTATAGTCGGTAATTTGGACTGTTCCATCGGTTTGATCTGCGATCTATACAATCTAAAAGAATGCTGTAACTATTTCAATGCTGCGGGATATCTCTTAAGTTAAAACTGAAATGCTTTATGGAGAATCATGGCTGTGGTCATCAATCCAGCCCAAAACGCAAAAAAATCCGTAAGAAAACCCGTGCCTCAAGGCCAATTTCTTACGGATTTGGAATTTACAGAGGCCTGAAAATCAAAGTATTTCAGCATATTCGGAATTCTTGACGGGCGCCTATAGAGGGCACTAAAAACACATTTTCTTTGCTTTATAAAAGCTCAGAAATCGTTTTCGCAAGCTCTTCACTATTAAACGGCTTATATAAAGTTGCATCTGCAGCAAACATTTCAGAAAGCTGTAAGGCTGTTGCCGCAGGCAGTTTAGGGTCGCCGCCAGACATCGCAATAATTTTCACAGCCAGTTTCTGGCTTCTAATTTCACTAATAACTTCAATACCATTACGCTCTGGCATAATAATGTCGATAACAGCCACATCATAGGTATCTTGTTTTAGAGCTTCAATTGCGAGGTCAGCATTTTCAAAGGCATCAACCTCAAAACCAGCATGCTCTAAAAAAACAGAAAGGGCTAATCGAACATCAGCTTCGTCATCTATCAACATTATGCGCGCCATTATACGTCCCACCCTTTCGTCCACAATCCGTTTCTTAGGTTTTTATTCTAAAGACAATATCTTACATTAACGTCTCTATAGAAAGAATCAAATAGAACAATCTTTCCACATTTCCTATATCACGAAAATAATTTAGAGCATTCCACTTTATATTCTAAACTAGGTAAAATGTTCTATGTCTTTGTTTTTACTGCAAAACGCACTATTAAAGTAAGCCCACTTTAACGGGCTTTGTTCTCATACGTTCTTGATCATAACAGCTTTCTGATGCCCTTGCTCCATTTCATAATAAAATAATTGCAATCAAACCATATGCAGACCACCTACTTATTATCAGAAAAGGTCATGATAAAACTTTCAATTATCCTCATTCCTCTATTATATAGAATATTTTATCTACGCCAGTCTTTAAATCTATTAGAGCATTATCCTATTATTTGTAAGAATAGTCTATAGGTCAGGCGCATAAATACCTCTTTCGGACGGGAAAGGTTTAAAGGCTTCTGTGATTCCAATCACGGTTTCTGCGCCCCCTAGAAATAAGAAGCCGTCCTTGGCCATTGAGCGGGCAATGTTATTGAGAACTTTTGTCTTTGTCTCTTGGTCAAAATAAATTAAAACATTGCGGCAGAAAACAACATCAAAATTACCAAGGGGAGATAAACTATCTAACAAGTTATAGTTCTTAAAAGTCACCATGCGTTTCAATTCAGAAGATATCTGCCAACGATCTCCATCTTGCTGAAAATATTTCAGCATTAAATTAACAGGTAATCCACGCTGTACTTCAAACTGGGAATAGACGCCTTCTCTTGCTTTCATAATCATTTCATCAGAAATATCCGTAGCAATAATCTCAAAATTATAACCAGCAATTTTACTTTGATCATATTCGCGCAAAATCATTGCCAAAGAATAAGCTTCTTGACCACTTGAACATGCTGCAGACCAAATGCGAATGCGACGTTTATCTCTTCTTGCAGCAAGTAAATCAGGTAAAACTTTTTCTTTAAAGCGATCAAACGGCTTTACATCACGAAAGAAAAACGACTCATTCGTCGTCATAGCTTCCGTAATTTCTTTCATCAATGCCTCAGATTTCTTCTGACGCACAAGATTAGATAATTCAGCCAGGTCTTTGACGCCTTGCTTCCGAGCCACTGGCATTAAGCGGCTCTCAAGCAAATACTCCTTGTCCTCGGTTAAAATTAAACCGGATCGTTCCTTGACAAGACCTGCCAGAAGCTGGAAATCAGCCGGATTCATACCGCCCCGCCTAATGTCTGGCGTTTGACCCAAGCACCTATTTCTTGAATAGGTGCCACTGCGCTACAAAGGCCTGCGGTGGCAACAGCCCCCGGCATACCCCAAACAACACTTGTTGCTTCATCTTGAGCAATAACTGTTCCGCCGCCATCGACGACCAATTTCGCTCCTTTCAATCCATCTTGGCCCATTCCTGTCAAGATCACCGTTAGAATTTTTCGACCACCATAAATTTCTGTAAGGCTTCTCAACATTGGATCAACAGCCGGTCGGCAAAAATTCTCTGGTGGCGTTTGTAAGAGCCGAATGACTCTTTTATCGCCTTCTTTTGCAACCGTCATATGAAAATTTCCTGGCGCCACATAAATTCGGCCAGAAACAATAGGTTCATGATCTTGTGCTTCGGCAGAAGCCATGCCACTTGCACGCGCAATATGCTCAGCAAGGATCGTTGTAAAAGTGGCTGGCATATGCTGCGTGATTAAAATCGGCACTTTCATAACATTATTTTTAAGATCACCCAAGAGCTGAAACAGAGCTTGCGGTCCCCCTGTTGAGCTCCCAATCGCAAGAACATCAGGCCGTTCTCTTCCAGCTTGACGCAGAACAACTTCTTTCTGCGCTAATCTATTTGCCAAAGGAGCTGCAGGCGCGCGCCTGGTCGCCGCAGAACTGCTTGGCGCACGGCTCTTTCGCGTCTCTAAAGGCGCAGAAGGCCTTGCCACAGTAGATGATGTCGCACGTGGTTGCTCCACTCTATTGTTCATAGCTGGCTTATACTTGACACCTGCTTTCCGGCGTCTTGCAGCCGCCAATCCTTTAACTTTCGTCACCAGTTCGCGTCTGAATTCTTCAGAGCTATGAATGTCCGAGCGTGAGCTAGGTTTTGTTACATAATCAGCAGCACCACTATTCAAAGCCCGCATTGTAACTTCTGCATTGGCTTTTGTTAATGTGGACGCCATTAAAATTTGCAGATCTGGATCGACGTCTCTCATTCTTGGTAAAGCCGTCATACCGTCCATATTTGGCATTTCGATATCAAGCGTCGCCACTTCGATAGGCGGATCATGGCGTTTCAAAGCATTAAGAGCCATTTGCCCATCGCCGACGGATGCAATAACTTTTATTTCCGGGTCATCTTCTAGAATACGTGTAAACAATCCACGGATGACCGCCGAATCGTCAACAACCATGATACGATATGGTTGCTCCTCCATTCTAAAACGATTGGATTGGGGCATCTGTGCAATGCTCATAGGCGTCGGTAGCCTCATATTTAAAAGTTTAACTTATGATGAAAACTTTCAAAGAATTCAGCAAAGAAAGTCGTCTACCATCAAAGGAAAAGTTTCCTAGATCAAATCTAAACTCTTTATAGCAAACCGACTTGAGAGAATTTTGCTTGAATGATGTCACCATCAAAAGGCTTCATAATATATTCGTTTGCCCCAGCGTTCATAGCCTCTTGGATATGTTGTATATCATTTTCTGTTGTACAGAAAACAACAATAGGCGCATCTCCCCCAGCGAGCTGTCGAAGCTGCTTTAAGAAATCAAGGCCATTCATAACTGGCATATTCCAATCCAAAAGGATCGCATCAGGCATGCGGCGTTTGCAAGAGTCCATCGCGCCCCTGCCATCCTCAGCCTCTTCAACCTCGAAATCCAACTCTTCCAAGATTTTCCGTGCGACCATACGCACAACCTTAGAATCGTCGACGACCAAACAGGACTTCATGGCCCCTCTCTGCCAGCGAAAACTACACAATGCTTCTCTTTTATTATCGCCCTTTACGTCTTATCGCAAGTTATTACGTCAAGATTTTCAAGAGGACATTACAGATCTGCATAACATGACGAAGTTAAAACAAAAAACTTTAAGACTGTTAAAACCTTTGTGTACAGACAAGAACAACAGGTTTTAAAAATGTTTACTTTGCCCTTTAACAGAGCATAGGAAAGGCGAATAGCTTAGGGAATTCAAGGATACATAAGAGTCTTAAGAGTATGCTTTACACCTATTATAAAGCATAAAATTACTAGGACAAACTTTACAATAGGGAACAAAACATGTTTCCAAATTTCTATTCCAAAGATTATGGCTGTCTTAACATCATTCTCAACACACATTGTCAGGTTTAACAAGGTGAAAAAGCCAATAACCGACTGAGCAGCAAGTTTCGCACCCTCGCAAAAGTTTAAATCACCCTATACGATCTGAAAAATCTAATAGGCGAGAAACATTAAGAACAACCATTAACTGATCTGTCAGCCGATAAATGCCATCGGCATAAGCGCGCCAACGGGGGTCTAATGTCGGTGGGTTTCTTTCAAAAGATGTATCAGATAAGCTTTTAACCTCATCAACTTGATCGATAATCAGGCTGTAAAGTTCACCACCATACTCAACGACAACAGACATGCCTTCATCGCCGTCTTCCCGATCACACAGGCCAAGACGAATACGAACATCAATAGCCGTCACAATACGACCACGCAAATTTAAAGATCCCGCAACCTCCGGAGGTGCCAGAGGGATACGCGTTATATTTTGTGGTCCTAGGACATCTTGGACTTGAAGAACAGGAATGCCAAAAAGCTGCCCGCCAATCGTAAAAGTCACATATTCATTATTTTCATTTTCGATCAGATCACTGCTGAGGGTTCCAACCGTTAAGCTGCGTGCGTCACTCATGCCGCCCCCCGATGTTCGGCTAATGTTTGTGCAAGAGTCTGTAACAAACCTTCGCGATCAAATTTTGCAACATAATCACTAAAGCCAGCTTCACGACCTCGTTCTAGATCTTTTTGTGATGTGTAACCGGAAAGCGCAACGAGAGGTGTATCTTTCCATCTTGTCGCTGTTCTTATTTCTTGAGCAAATTCAAAACCATTCATTCCGGGCATCTCAATATCGCTAATGATAACATCAAAATCTTCACCATCCTCGCAAAGCTGCAAGGCATCACGGCCACTCTCTATAGTCGTAACATCATAGCCCGCCACTGTTAACAAGGGGGTTAAAAGGTTGCGGAAGAAAGGACTGTCATCAACTAAGAGCACACGAGCTGTTTGATGTGATGTTTGTGTTTCTTCGGCCGGTCCATCAAACCAGTCAGCAAAAGCTTGGGTCAAGAAGAAGCCAGCATCGATGACTTCTGTTGCTTTTCCACTAATAATAGCGCTTCCCAGGAGGCCCGGGCGTTCTGCTGAAAGCTGAACATTCATTTTTTCTTCGACGATATCAACAATTTCATCAACAACAAGCCCCATTGAGCGTTCACGGTCAGCGAAAACAAGAACTGGCGTTCGTCCTTCATTCCCAAATTCCGCTGTTCCATCAATGGAGACTAGGGGCATTAATTGATCACGATATTGCACAACAGGTTTGTTGTTCGAATATTCTATCGCGGCCAAATCTATTTCTTCTAGTCGGGCAACCAAAGCCAAAGGCACGGCTTTTGGTGCTTTGCCACCGGCTTTGAAAACAAGCAAAGATGACAAATCATCGCGACGTTGTTTATGTTTTGTTGCATCTGTTAAATGGCTTTCAGCAATCGACAATTCACCTGTCGCAGCAGCAATACCATTTGGATCGAGGATCATAATGACACTACCGTCTCCTAGGATCGTGTTCCCAGAGAACATATTGATATGTCTCAAAATAGGAGCGGTTGGTTTTACAACAATTTCTTCTGTATCAAACACACGATCAACAATAATGCCGAACATATATGTTCCGACCTGGGTCACAACGATGAACAGGTCATTATTTTCTGCCAGTTCTTCCCCATCATCCAGTTTCAGGAGCTTCTTTAAGGTTACAAGCGGCAAAAGGCGATTGCGCAAACGTAGAACTGGAGCATTATTAATACGCTCAATTTTATGCTCACTATGCGCAGAGGCACGCACCAATTCGTCGACGCTAATTTGTGGAATGGCAAAGCGTTCGGCACCAGCTTCAACAATCAGAGCATTCACAATTGCCAAAGTCAGTGGGATTTTAATCATAAAAGTCGAACCACGGCCTCGAGTCGACTTTAATTCTATATTCCCCCCAATTTTCTCGATATTCGTGCGCACAACATCCATACCGACACCGCGGCCAGAAACGGCTGTTACTTTTTGTGCTGTTGAGAAACCAGGTTTGAAAATGAATTGCTGGATTTGGGAGTCATTCATCGCCCCCAATTCACTTTCCGTCGCCAATCCATTTGTAACAATTTTCGTTTTGATCCGTTCAATGTCGAGACCACGTCCATCATCGGCGATCTCAATAATGATATGCCCCCCCTCATGATACGCATTGAGGGTGATACGGCCAATTTCAGATTTACCTGCTGCCAAACGATCTTGGGGGCTTTCCAAGCCATGATCGGCAGAATTCCGCACCATATGCGTGAGCGGATCTTTGATCATATCGAGAACTTGGCGATCGAGTTCGGTCTCAGCACCGAACATTTGCAAATCAATTTTTTTACCACATTCCAGTGCCAAATCACGCACCATACGCGGTAATTTTGCCCATGCATTCCCGATGGGCTGCATACGCGTTTTCATCACGCCTTCTTGAAGTTCAGACGTAACATGATTGAGGCGCTGGAGAGGTGTTGCAAATTCGCTGTCTTTATGGCTACGGAGAATCTGAAGCAATTGGTTCCGCGTCAGAACCAGCTCAGACACCATCGTCATAAGATTCTCAAGCAAATCAACATGAACACGGATCGTTTGCGAGGCGACTGTGGACTCGCGGACCTTAGGTTCCTCGTCATTTGCGACTTGTCGGCCATTTGTTTGCTGTGCGGGAGCCTTCGCCTGCATCCCTTTATCTGGGGACGTTGGAACAGGCACAGCATTTGAGGCTTCAGGTTCAATTTCAGCCACTTGTGGGACAGTTCTTGTATCAGCATCCGCTTTAGAGATCTCATCATCATTTGGGATGAGAGGTTCATCGAAAGAGGCCGCACGATTTTCATCAACAGCACTGGCGTTTAGGCCGCCGCTGATACCTGTCTCCACTGTGCTTTCGTCTAAATGGCCATCGGCAAGCGCATTTAATTGCTTAATAAGATCAGAATCATCCCCTTCAGGCTCTTGCTCTGTTTGCTCCAAAGCCGCCATGAGAGCTTTAATACGATCCAATGACATGAGAATCAGGGACACAGCGCGAGGAGAAACTTCCATTTCCCCTTCGCGAATCTTTCCAAGAACATTTTCCGAAGCATGCGCGACAGCTTCAAGACGAGGCAAACCTAAAAAGCCACATGTTCCTTTGATGGTATGAACAATCCGAAAAATATTTGCCAGCAGATCCAAATCATTCGGATTCTGCTCCAAACGCACAAGCTGAACATCAAGCTCGGACAGACTTTCCGAGGTCTCCGTCAGGAATTCGCTGAGCAGATCATCCATGGAATTTTTTCCCTCAAGCCTTTTCGATCTGTTTCTGGTCAACCTTAAGCCCAGTCAAAAGGTCAACAGCTCATATTTTAAGCTTACTGTCGCCCAGGACAACAACCTTAATTTTGCCCCAAAGCATTCTATAACCGCTAGAGCTTTTTATAAAACCTGACAAACATTCACAAAGCCCTATCACAGCTAGGGTCAAACCATATCATTGCATATCTCTCCCAATTCCAAGGTAGGGAAATATTAATTTGTCTTACTCTATAGCGCATCAATCTTACAAACATTTAGATAGATTTTAAATGCTCTTGAGTGTTTGTCTATCAGATCTTTTTTTTCAGACAACCATTTTAACCTATTTCAAAAGAAAATTTCTTACCACTTAGTCTTTTTTGCTGTCGTGGCTTTTGAGAACAACCGAAATAGCTGCCTTTAAAAACAGCAAAAAATTTGTTTTCTAAAGACACAAAGTCATTCAATGGTTTCAATATTAACAACCACTTATCGCTCAAAGAGCAACTTTATATAACAGCTATTTTAAAGTTCTCCTTCCTCTATTCCAAGATTGAGAGCCATTGAGCTTCAACCTAAGTTATCACTCTATTGAGAAGACATATAGTCAATTATTTGGTTAAACCTAATCTTTTAGCATTTTCACATGATATTTTATTCCGGTATCAGAATGAAAACTTTCATTTCCTTTCTCTTCTATGAGCAAAGGAGGGTTTATTCTCGTCTAGAGCGCATTTCTAAACGCACATGTTCCGGTCCAGTCAACAAATCATACTCAAGATCATAACTAGCAAGAATCAATTTTAAAAAATACCCTTGAATTGTATGCGCTGCTAAATCAGCGCTTTTCACATCTGAGAGCAAAGCTTGCTGTAAATCCTCTTTGACGCGTGCTTTTGTGCCTTTCGCGATAAACACCAGACCGCCCTCTAAGGACTCCAGAGCAATTTCACCGCCCATAGGAAGTGTCTCAACTAAAAAACCGAGACTCGATAAAACCAACTTTGCGATCGGAGCCAGATCATCTTCTAAGAATTCTATTGGCTCTGACTGTGTCCCAGAGGCATGATGAAAAGTCCTTTTTGACTGTATTGAATCCCAAATATTCTTTCCAAAAACATCGAAACAAGCAGCACCCGTCGACGGCAATATCAGATTAATCTTGCGCTCATTTAAATATTCAGTGGCAATCTGTGCTAATTCTCGACTTCCGCCCTGTAGACTACGCGCGCCTGTGCCATAGCAAGCACGGAGAAAGCGCAAAAGATGGGTCGCCTTTCGACTACTTCCCTCAACAATCGTCAAGGCCTGACCAAACATCGGATCGGTACCAGCCGTTTCCACAGAGAGTTCATTGATGATTTCAACACCATTCGCAACGGCACTCACTGGACTTACCAAATCATGACACAAGCGTGCACAGACCAATTCCAAAACACGCAAATCAATGTCATTTGATCCAGCCATGCTCTCTCTCCTTACATTTCCCATTTTAGGAAATTTACAGCATTTTGCTTTTGTCCTGAATCAGAAAAAACGCTGTAAGTTTTTGTTTTTGAAACAAAATGCATCAAGGTGATGCCCCCATCACTTTGCCCTTTGCCCTAAAATTTATGCACCCTCGATGATTGAAGCTGCCTTTCGACAGACGTCGTATTTAGGAACAACGGGAAAAGCACCCTTTTGATAAATCATGTCATTCCAACATGTTCATACATCGTAAATAAAGTGTCTCACACACACAATGTCAATATGGTTTGACTTTTGTGACAATAAGACATTTCAAGACAAAACGGGCTGCCAAATTTTGGCAACCCGTTTTAATTTTCGATAAAGAGATTACGGCGCTTATATTTTAAACGCTGTAATACATGTCAAATTCAATCGGATGAGGTGCTGTTTCAAAACGTTCCACCTCTTCCATTTTCAGCTCAATATAAGCATCAAGCTGATCATTTGTGAAAACATCCCCTTTGGTCAAGAAATCACGATCCGCATTGAGACTATCTAAAGCTTCGCGCAAGCTATGGCAAACAGTTGGAATGTTTGAAAGCTCTTCAGCTGGCAGGTCATAAAGGTTTTTGTCCATTGGATCGCCAGGATGAATTTTATTTTGAATGCCATCCAGGCCAGCCATCAACATCGCAGCGAAAGCAAGGTAAGGATTCGCTGTTGGATCTGGGAAACGCACTTCAACACGCTTGCCTTTTGGACTTGCAACATAAGGAATACGGCAAGACGCTGAGCGGTTACGCGCTGAATATGCCAACAAGACTGGCGCTTCATAACCAGGAACCAGACGCTTATAGCTGTTGGTTGATGGATTTGTGAAAGCATTCAATGCGCGCGCATGTTTAATGATACCACCAATGTAATAAAGAGCTGTCTCGGAAAGATCAGCATAACCAGAACCTGCAAACAAAGGCTGGCCATCTTTGAAAATCGACTGGTGGGTATGCATGCCTGAACCATTATCACCGAACACAGGCTTTGGCATAAAGGTCGCTGTTTTGCCATAGGAATGGGCAACTTGATGCACACAATATTTGTAAATCTGCATCTGGTCGGCCATTTCGACAAGAGTATTAAACTTCATGCCCATTTCATGCTGAGACGGCGCCACTTCATGGTGATGTTTTTCAATATCAATCCCCATTTCACCGCAAAGGGTCAACATTTCAGCGCGCAGATCTTGTCCGCTATCGACAGGAGGCACGGGGAAATATCCGCCTTTCGGGCCAGGGCGATGCCCCATATTGCCTTCTTCGAAATCCTTACCAGAGTTATAAGGACCTTCTTCTGAGTCCAAAGCATAGAAGCAATGTTGCTGATCTGTCGCAAAACGAACATCATCAAACACAAAGAACTCTGCTTCTGGCCCGAAGAACGCCGTATCGCCAATACCAGAAGAAGCCATATAAGCTTCTGCCAATTTCGCGGTCGAGCGTGGGTCACGATTATAAGGCTGACCTGTAGAAGGCTCTAGCACATCACAGAATAAGATCAGGAGCGGTTGAGCAGAGAATGGATCCATAACAGCTGTTGAAAGATCCGGCTTTAAAATCATGTCAGATTCGTTGATAGCTTTCCAGCCAGCAATAGAAGAGCCATCGAACATGATACCTTCTTCAAGGCTCTCTGCATCGATTGTAGACACATATTGTGCAGTGTGTTGCCACTTGCCACGCGGATCAGTAAAGCGAAAATCAACGAATTTGACGTCATTTTCTTTGATCATATTCAACACGGTCGTCACGTCGGACATGCGGTCTTCCTCTGCTTTCTTGGTGCGTTTTGTAAAACCGATTCTTTATCCACTTTCAATAAGAGAAAAGCAGAAAAGACGGTTGGTTAAGTTTTTGAGAACACTTCGTTCCTGAAACCTATAATCCTGAAAATTGAAAACTTTCAAGTTATGGCTTTCATGTCCCCCTCATTAAAAGCCATGACTTTTAATGAGGCATCTTGAGACATTAGATAGATTTTAAAGGCCACAAAAACCCGTTATACACTTTGGCAAATGCCGTGTATCAAAGACTTTTATGACGCTTTTTTTAAGGGTCTTCATGCTGATTCTTAAAGATGAAGCATGGCATGAAGCCTTAAACTCTAAATCGCCTCCGAACCCTTTTCTCCTGTTCGAATACGAATCGCTTCCTCTAAAGTAGAAACAAATATCTTGCCATCGCCGATCCGCCCCGTATGTGCTGCTTGCTGAATCGCTTCTACAGCGCGCTCAAGCATGTCGTCATCAATAACAATTTCGACTTTCACTTTAGGCAGGAAATCAACGACATATTCTGCACCGCGATAAAGCTCTGTGTGACCTTTTTGGCGGCCAAAGCCTTTTGCTTCGGTGACAGTGATGCCCTGGATGCCGACTTCATGAAGAGCTTCTTTCACTTCGTCGAGCTTGAATGGTTTGATGATCGCCTCGATTTTTTTCATATGCTCTCTTTATCCATTTTTGCCGATCGTCACTATAAAGGGTGAAGTCAATCGCTTCTTAAGGTAAAGCTGCTTTAATCTAATCCTGATTGATCACGCTTGCACCTTGAATTTCGAATCCTTTGCTAAAAGAAGCCTAAAAAAGACGATAAACCGTTTTTAAATGCATATATAAATCAACATAGAATGAAATATAGCATCCTTATTCAGAAAAATGTCGTGAGTCTCCATTGTCCTTTCCTGCGGTTCACATTTCAAACACCCTTGCCCTGCTTTTTGCATGAGCTCGCACAAAGGCACAGCAACAAGGCCTTACTTTTCTGAGGACAGGCTTTTGAAGAGACCGCCATAGACGCCCATAATTGGTCTGGTTTTTGATCATGTAAGCGCAATCATTTGAGTTCTAGGAGTAGGTTTGGTCTGTTGTCCGCCTTAGAATCAGACAGAGCGAAGTGAAACTTCTTTTTTAAAAGTCTTCATTTTGATGGGTGTATAAAGCAAATATTGAGCCAAATTTACTTTTTGAAAAAAATATCAAAAATATATTTAATAACAATAACTTAAATAATAAGAGGCATATTTTAAAGACAGTCCTAGGGTCAATACGCCTTGATGCTTTGTTAAGCAATTTGATACCAAAATTGGCAGATTAAGCCTATTTTTTACGCGTTTCAAAGATCATACTATGATTTTTTCTATCATTTTGTGCCACCGTTTTTAAAAAAACTCTTGCTCCCTTATGGATCCTCAGATATAAGTCGCTTCTCTCGATGGAGGGTGTAGCTCAGTTGGTTAGAGCGCCAGATTGTGGCTCTGGAGGCCGCCGGTTCAACTCCGGTCACTCTCCCCATATTTTAAAGCGTTGTTATTTTTAGTCTTATATTATCGGCTAGACATGCGATGTATTCTAAATAGATTTTCAAACTTAATTGAATAGAATAAATAAAACCCATTGTTATAATTATTATCCAAAGAAGCACTCTCGCTAAAAGGGCTAAAGTGCAGTTTTTAGCGACCTAGAGTATATTTCAAAAATGATCCCACCCTTTGCTCAGCAAATCTCCTCCCCCACACTGACTTTAAAGAGCGAATATCAGCATTTTGAAGCTTTTGCCTTAAAGTCAATAGCCATTTTAAGCTGATAGAGCAGTAATTAAACTTGGACTAAAACATATTTTATGAAAATATAATTGGAATAATGATTATGATGAGGGCTGTTCAATGCAGCGGGATAAAGTCTTTAACCGCAAGAATTTCTCAGGCGGTACCGTGATTTTTTCAGCTGGCGATGTCGCACGCTATGCCTTCCTTATAGAGAAAGGCCGGGTTGAGATTTATGACGACCAAAATGGGGATCGCCATATCATTGGTATTGTCGGTCCGAACGAGCTTTTCGGCGAAATTGCTTTAATCGATAAAGGCAATCGCTCAGCGTCTGCGCAAGCGATGGAAGACACGCAATGTCTTGTTTTAACAGACACTGATTTTGATCAAATCTTAGACCGCGCTGACCCTTTTTTGAAAAAACTTATAAAGCTTCTGACGAAACGTGTCAGAGATACGAATGAATTAAAGCTTTTCTATTAAACTGCTTCGTCTATTTCTTGGAACACTCATATTTTTCTAGATCATGCTTCTCAGAGAGACTCCAGACAAAAGCTCTTTAAAAAAAGACCCGAATGCCACCAGTTTTTGATTTTCCTGCAAAACGAATAACAAGGATGGACCTATCACCTTGCCCTAAATAACGCTTAAGTGATGGCTTTTTTTAAGCTTATTCTTGAAAACACACACAGCCATATTATTTTAAATATAGAAGCTGTAGAGTAACTTTATACCTTTAAAGGCGTTTAAATTACTCTCCATGCGTTTTGAGGCAAGAACAAAGACAGAGAAGTTCTAACTTTCATCTCAATAAAAGCGCAAGACTCTAAAGTCTTTGTTTCCTAAGAAACACGCCAACATGTTGAGAAAGTTTCAATAGGGTCCTAAAGCATAAACTTTGAACGAGATTGCTTTACGGTGCATTTAGAGAGCGGCAGCAAGGAGAATGATCATGACCTTCTCATATGAAAATCAACCTGCTGGAGCCACATATACAGAAGCTGGCTTCTTGACCCCTGGCTGTCTTGTCCGTCACCCGGACAGACCCGATTGGGGCATTGGGCAAATCCAATCCGCTATTGGCGATAGGATAACAGTTAATTTCGAGAATCAAGGCAAGATCTTAATCAATGCCCTCCGCATCATACTTGAACCCGTCACTTTAGAAGAAGCCAGTCAATCGTATTTTCCATGAAAACAAAGCCCTCTGGATAAGAATCCTTTAGGCTAAAAGGCGGTCAATGTTGCTCCATTGACCGCTGTTTTTATTTTACAGCAGACGGCTTTTTGCTTTTATCTTCACTTAAAAAAATATTATAACTTATTGTTTTTATTTTATAAAATATGAAAATCGCCTACGACCTCTTCCCAGGTTTTAGAGCATTTCGCTTTTAACTTGAAGCAGATGAAATGCTTCATGTCTTTGTTTTTATCGCAAAACGGACCAAAAGGCCTTTGCTCTCAGGTTTTTATCGCAAAACGAACCCAAAGGCCTTTGCTCTCAGATTTTTACCGCAAAACGCAGGATTCAAGGGGCTTCCATTTTAACCAGCTTTGCTTCCAGGAAAATAAAATTTAAAATAACAGGCTTAATCCTTTATGATAATGTCAGCTTGTCTGAAAATGCCCATATGTGTGATCGATAGCTTCAATATGATTCGCATTTTCAATAATCATTTGGATCGAATATGCCTCTCTACCATTCTCATCCCAGGCTTCCTGTTCTTTTAGTCATCGTCTCATGTTTTCTATGCCTAATAGGGTGTCTTCAAACAAACAAAGGGCAGAAAATATCAGCAGAGCCAGCCCTGAGATCAACAGTTGAATCGATTGATAAAGCGGCAATCAATGAGGTCATGGTTGAAGCCGCTCGACAAGGCCAAAAAGATCTTTTCTCCTTTACCCTTACCAAAGGTGCCAATTTAAATTATCAAACCGCCATCGCTGGCGAAACAGCACTCATCGCTGCGACAACAACAGGCCACCGTCATATTATTGACCTTATTTTGGAAAAAGGCGCTGCCCTTGATAAACGTGATAGGAATGGCTGGTCAGCTCTGATGCACGCTATTTTCAAAGATAATAGCGAACTTGTCACGCTTCTTGTCGAATCTGGCGCAGATCCTATGATTCGCGAGCCGGAACATGGTTATACACCTCTTTTAATCGCAGCGCGGTTAGGGCATATGAAGAGTCTTCTCGCTCTTCTGGATCAAAATGTCAGCCTTGAGCAAAAAGACGAAACCCATCAAAATACACCTTTAATTCTAGCCGCGACAGAGCCGCGTAACATTAGCACGCTCGCAGAGCTTTTAATGCGAGAGGCTCCTATTGACGAACCCGCAAAAGATGGTTGGACGGCTCTGATGGAAGCGACAGAAGCGAATAATTTCGCTGGTGTACAGCTTTTATTATCAGAAAATGCTGATCCGAATAGAATAAATCATCAGGGAAAAACACCGCTGATTCTTGCTGCTTACAAAGGTCATGAAAACATCATTCGTCTTTTATTACAGCATGACGCTCAAATTAACCAAAGAGCCAATACAGGTGAGACAGCCCTTGATCGCGCGTCTGTCAATGGCGACATGTCCACTGTCCAACTTCTTTTAAAAGCTGGTGCCGATCCTAATTTACCTGGGAAAGATGGATTTTCCCCTTTAATGCAAGCAGCGCGAAGTGGATCAAGAGAAACGGTTCTTCAACTCCTTGAATCTGGCGCAGATCCAAACTATCACACACCAGATTTCCACCACACGTCGCTGATGTATGCTGCGAACCATAACAATCCTCACATTGTCTCTCTGCTTCTCAACCATGGCGCAGATCCCTTTCGCAAAGGGCGGGACGATTGGACTGCCTTAAAAGCCGCACAGATGGCTGGATCAGAGGACGCTCTAAAGATTTTACGGAAGCATTCTAAAACTCCCTGAAGAAAACAGGACAATGGGACGCGCAAAAAACAAACGAATCTCTCGCCAAGCACAAAAGAATCAAAAACAGCAAGAAAAAGACCTCAATCGCTTAAAGACGCAAACATCAACATCAGACCTTGGGCTTTGTCCTCTTTGTCAACGACCGATGCAAGCGGGCCCTTCTGTGGATCAGCATCACTGGATTCCCAAATCTTGTGGCGGTCATCACCAAAGCTTTGTTCACCGTTCTTGCCATAAAATGATTCATCACTGTTTTGATGAAAAAACCCTTACGACTCACTATTCCACAGCGGAGGCCTTACGGTCACATCCCGATATTGCGCATTTTTGTCGATGGATATCGAAAAAACCTTTCGACTATGTTGGTCGATCCCATAAAAAGAATCATAAAATAATACATAAAAAACGCTAGAGCATTTCACTTTTAT
>DDLW01000014.1 GCA_002340345.1 Alphaproteobacteria bacterium UBA2562
ATCAATCCGCCGTCTAAAAATCAGAAGAGAGCCTCAGAGTGCAAGACCAGCCGCAAAATCCACAAGCCAATACTGTGCAGGAGAAAGGACTCGTCCCCAGCTTTGTTGAGATCCGCCGGGTGCTCAGGGAATTGCCAGGACCGGATCTTGAAGCCGGAACCGCCGCCCGGGCCAGAGATGCCACCCTGACAAAGCCTGCTGGTGCCCTCGGTCGCTTGGAAGATCTCAGCTTTTGGATGTCCTGTTGGCAAGGGGCCCACCCGCCAAGGCTTCACCGCCCCCGCGTCGCCATTTTTGCCGCGAACCATGGGGTTGCCGCCCAAGGGGTGTCCGCCTTTCCGCCCTCTGTCACCAAAGAAATGGTGCAAAATTTCGTCCAAGGGGGGGCTGCAGTCAATCAGCTCTGCACGATTGCCGATGCCGACCTTCGGGTTTATGAACTCGATCTTGACAGCCCCAGCGGCGATATCACCGAAACCGCAGCCATGGATGAAACCGAATGCGCCAAGGCCATGACCTATGGCATGATGGCCGTCGAGCCTGGACTTGACCTGCTCTGCCTTGGGGAAATGGGCATTGGCAACACCACCATTGCCGCCGCCCTCTGCCATGCCCTCTATGGCGGCGCAGCTTCTGATTGGACGGGTCCTGGCACAGGGGTGACAGGCCCTGTCCTCGAGGCAAAAACCGCCGCTGTCGCCAAAGCCGTCGCACACCACCAACCCGCAATCCAGGCGGCGGGGGGAGATCCCTTTGAAATTCTAAGGCGGTTGGGTGGGCTTGAAATCGCAGCCATGGCGGGGGCCATTCTTGCCGCCCGTATGGCGCGTATTCCTGTTTTGCTGGATGGTTATGTCAGCGGTTCTGCCGCCGCCATCATCCATGCTTTGGACCGCACGGCCCTTGGCCATTGTCAAATTAGCCATCTAAGCCCAGAACCTGGCCATCGTCTCTTGGCTGAAAAACTTGGCTTAGAGCCTTTACTCGATTTGGGTTTGCGGCTCGGCGAAGGCTCTGGTGCGGCCCTCGCCATCAATATTGTCAAAGCGGCGGTGGCGTGCCATTGCGGCATGGCCAGCTTTGAAGATGCAGGCGTTTCTGGGCCGGGTGCCTAAAGGGAGGTGATATGTGACGGGCACGGCTCCGGTCTTCTTAAGGTGATACAATCCATCGTTTTACGGCGAAACAAAGCCATGCAGCATTTTTCCTAAGTTCCATAAAAACCAAAAGGCTGTCATAAAGGAAAGGACAAACTCTATGTCGAATTTGCATCTTATTTTTGGCAATCGTAATTATTCCTCTTGGTCCTTTCGTCCTTGGCTCGCCATGAAAGTGGCGGGGATCGCCTTCACAGAAGACGTCATTCCGCTCTATCGTGATGACAGTCTGGAGGTTCTAACCGCGAAATCACCGTCTGGCAAAGTACCGATATTGCAGCATGGGGATGTCAAAATTTGGGATTCCCTTGCCATCTTAGAATATGTTGCCGAGCTTTTCCCGCAAGCACAGCTCTGGCCACAAGATCCAGCGGTCAGAGCCATCGCCCGGTCTGTTGCCGCAGAAATGCATAGCAGTTTCATGGGGCTTCGCAGTCATTTGCATATGAATATGCGTGCCCGCGTGCCAGGACATGGCCAAGAGCATGACGCGGTGCAAACAGATATTGCGCGGATCAAAGAGGTCTGGACCCTCTGCCGCGAACGCTATGGTCGTCCGGCGGCGGCGGATCAGGGCTTTCTTTTTGGCAAATTTTCCATTGCCGATGCCATGTATGCCCCGGTCGTGAGCCGTTTTTGGACGTATGCCGTGCCTGTTGATGATCTTTGCCAAGCTTATATGACCACCATTCGCACACTTCCAGCCTATCAAGAGTGGGAAAAGGCCGGTGCCGAAGAACCTTGGGTCATTGCAGAAGAAGAAGTGAACCCAGTCGTTTAAAGGATGTCTATGTCCCTCTCTTTTTCCAGGATCTCCCTTGGCCTTCCCAACAGCGATTAAGATCAAAATCAATGACATCTTCTTCTGAAAATCAGATCCGCACCGTGATTCAAGCCTCCATTGATGCGAAACAACAGCTGCTTGATGGTCCTCATATTGCCATCATCGCCGACATGGCCCAGGATATTGCCGAGGCCATCCAAAAGGGCGGCAAGCTGCTTCTCTGCGGCAATGGCGGCTCGGCAGCCGATGCGCAACATCTGGCAGCAGAATTGCTGATTAGGCTACGCTCTGATGTGAATCGCCAGGGTTTGCCCGCGCTCACCTTGGCCACGGACACCTCAACTTTGACGGCCTGCGGTAATGATTTTAGCTATGAGGCCATTTTTGAGCGCCCACTCCGAGCCCTTGGCAAAAACGGCGATGTTTTGCTTGCCATCAGCACCTCTGGGCATTCTGAAAATATTGTCAGAGCCCTCAAAGCGGCCCAAGGCATGGACATCAAGGCTCTAGGCTTTCTGGGGAAAGATGGGGGACCAGCGCTGGGCGTTTGTGATCTTGCACTGGTCGCACCGTCTTATGACACAGGCCGCATCCAGGAAATCCATATTACATTGGGGCATGCCTTAATGGCCTGTATCGAAGACCTTCTTCTTGAGTCCGGCTATATCGAAAAACTGTAAGGCAAAAAACAGATCTAAAAGCTTTTTGAGAGACTTTTTCCCGAAAAAGTCGTCTTAATTTCGAGTCAGCGAAAAGCGAAACCAATCCCTATCCAAACAGAGCATCAATCGCGTTCTGATCCATGGAATCCACCTCTTCGGCTTTCGAGGGGCCGTGCAAGTCTAAATGACCATCTTTACGGTGAAGACCTTCTGGCATGGGCATGGTTTCGAATTCTTTTTCATTCCAGGCGGCCATCATGGCATAAACGCGGTCTTCAATAAAATTCAAAGCATCAACGACTTTGGAAATCCTCTGCCCGGTTAAATCTTGGAAATTACAGGCCTCGAAAATCCCAACCACCAAATCTCCAATGTCTTGGAGGCGCCTTGCTTGATATTCATCAAGACCGTGGCTTTTCAATTCTGCAATCACTTCCTCGATCATTTCGGCATGATTCATAATATTATCTGTCGCCTCTTCTGTGGCTGCGACCACAGCAGAAAGCTGTTGCGAGGCTTCTTGCAATCGGTCTTCTTTTGCCAAGGGATGGCGTAAGGCGGCAATTTCGGCTTTTGTTGTTCGAATGCGGCCAGAAATATCGGCGACTTCAATTTGGATTTTTTCAAGTTCCGTATGATCAATTTTTAAAAAGCGGTCGAATTTTTTCTCTAAACGGTCTATGGCGTCGATGATGGGGGTTGCGTCGGCAAATCCCATGGGGGGGAGTTCGTCATCTTGCTGCGGTGCTGGTAATGTCTTTACGGGCGGGGTTTTTACGGACGGGTTGGTCCCAGATATGTTGGCCCCAGGGTCCTTGCTGTGCTGTGCCGTTTTGGATTTGGTGTGCTCGGAGGCGGCGCCAGCGGCCCGTAATCTGGCGAGGGCCTCATCAACCGACAGGCCAGAGCGCTGGGACAATCTCTGGGCCATTTGCACTTCAATACGATAGGGGCGGCGATCTTGGGAGGCCGAGTCAGATCCTGTGGCTGTCATGGGGCGCGTTTGCTTCATCGTCGTTCTCCAGCAATCCCGTATGTCATAGAAAAGCCTTTTGGCGGAGCCGCCCTTTGGCACATTCCCGTAGGCATCACCATAGTGATAAAATTTTAATTTACAGCATTTTTCTCGCGTTATAGCAAAATGATGAGCTTGTTCTTGATCTTATATCAACCGAAAAGATATCGACTTTGTAGATTGATCTTATTGCAGTTTTAGAAGGGGGTGGCGAGGGTCCACGACTTTTAGTGACAGATTTCAGAGATCATTTCAACCTTTTCTAGCGCTCTCATCATAACCATTTTAGAGTCTAGAGAATAGTTGTATTTTTAGTGTTTTGTTATTTTCAAAACCTCTTGAAAAAAGCATCCCTTCAAGAAATACCACTTTTTTTAGAGTTTTATTAATATGAAATCTGAAAGTTTTTTTTGAATCACTTTAGATGTAAAATTTGGTTGTATTCTTTTGTATTTTAATGCCATTATATATAGTATAAAACTGATCGACAAAAGATATACTAACTTTACGTGCATACAATCAAATGCCGTAAATTTTGCTTACAGATGTTTAGGGGCGCATATAAATGGTATATTGTGACCAAAAGCAGATCAATGAGAGCAAAACGGATAATGCTTATCGCGCTATAGAGGCAAAAATCCTCTCTCTCGAATTCGGCCCAGGAGCGTGGATTTCAGAAACAGAGCTGTGCCAATTGCTAAAATTGGGACGAACACCCGTCAGAGAAGCCCTGATTAAGCTGTCCCTTTCTGGCTTGGTTGAAATCTTGCCAAGACGTGGCATTCGGGTTGCTGATATTGACGCGCGCAATTATTTTGAATTGATTGAGGTTCGTAAAACCCTCTCGCACCTTCTTATCCGCGCCGCAACACAAAGAGCTACCCCGCAGCAACGGGCTGCGATGCTGTCTTTGTCCCATCGCCTGAAAAATCTGGAGCAAGACCCATCAGAACCAACAGCCTCGGAGTATTCTGGTCTGTCTTTAGAAGCCTGGCGTTTGATCAGTGAGGCGGCGCGCAATCCAATTGCCGAACGTCTCATGGAACCTCTTATGGGCTTAGCGAATCGCATGTCTGCTCTTTATGGCATTCATGACGAGCGCGCGGCTCTCTCTATGGACTTGATGGATTCCTCTGTAACGCCTCTTCCCGATCAGACCGGTGGCACGTTCCAGCTTTTTCAAGAGAAAACCATGGCCGCCTTAGCCGAACTCCTGTTGGCGACAGCCGATCGTCAAACCGAAAAAGCCATCGCCTGCTATGGCGAGATTGAACATTTCATTGAACAGGGCATGACAAAAACAATGATGATCTAGAGCCTTTCGTTTCTCTCCCCCCGGTGAAAGGCCCTGATATGGCGATCCGAAATAAAGAGTGAGCGCATATCGCTCACTCTTCTGGGATCATCAGCACGGCGATGAGGCCAAAAAGGCCTGTGCAGAGAATCAGGAGCGCCTCTTTCAGCGGCCTCCAAGAGATCGACCTCCAGGAAATTCCCCCAGAGGCGCGCCTGCGGCACTGCCATTGCACGCCAAACCAGGCGAGAAGGCAAAGAGCACTGCCCATCAGGCCTGAAACCCCATGCCAGTGGACGTGCCAATCCAGAAAAGCAGAGGTCCGATCAGCAAGGGTGAGGCGAAAGGGGAAAAGATGCGTCATAACACGCCAAGACAGGGTGCTGTCTGGGCCTGGGACCGGGCGTTCATAGCGGTCAAAGGGCTGAAAATCCGGATCCATGGCCACGGCCCGAATGACGTGATCATCCCCATAGATCGCTGTTTTATAAAGCGGATTTAAGAGGATCTTATAAGACATCCTGTCCGGGTCATAGCCATCGCTTGGCAAGGGAATCAGGCGATATTGGTCATAGGAAATCAGATAAAGCCGCCCCTCTTGGGTCAGTAGAAAGCCATAATAAGCCCGCGCCTTATTCTCCGAGACTTTGATATGGCGGGGCTGCAGATCCGTTGGGATGGGGGTCCGAACCGCAGACAGGGCGCCATTGACCCGCTTGACGTGAAAAATCGCCCCGGTGGCATCGGCGATGAAATAGCCTTCATCAAAAGGTTTGAGAATGGTGTCTTTGCCCGCAATGAGGCCGGCGGGAAAGGTGAAGCCCGCTTGTTTTAAAGCCGCTGTGAATGTGGTTGTCAGGGCCTCATCGCGGACATTGTGATCGACATTGACAAACACCATGTCTGTCTTTGTCATGCGGAACACATCTTCGGGAAATTGCAAGCGTGTGCGCCCTGGGTTGGATTCCAGCAAAGGCTGAATGGCGATGGCTGGGCGCCGGTCTTTGATCTCGCGCGGGCTTAACTCAAAAACCTGGCGGTTCTCGCGCATGGTGGCGAGGTCAAAGCGCTGCCCGTTCAATGTGAGCGGTAAAAGCCCCCAAAGATCCATATTCTTGTAATAAATAAAGGGGATCGCGGTCTCAAAGCCTTTCCGGTCAAAAATCCTGCCGGTCTGATCGCTATAGACAAAATCATGGTCGCCGTGATGTTCTCGAAACACAAAACTCTGATGAACTGGGCTATAGAACATCTGTGTGGGCGCGATTTTGACGCTAAAAATCTTGCTATAGAGTTCGGGCAGGCCAATGGCCATGACGAGAATGGCGATGCTGAGAAAGGCAAAGCGCGAGGCGAGAGGCATCATGATCTTCCCCCATAGCGAAAGCGAAAGACTGGCAGAAACACCGCTGGAATGAGCAGCAAGGTCAGAGCGATAAGCCCCGGCAAGAGAGGAGCTGCCTGGCCATAATGCTGGGCCAGATGGCAAAGCCAGACCAGCCCGCCAACGATGACGCTGTAAAACAGCTTTCGCCCCCGCCCAGGCTCAAGCACGATCATGGTGACCCCGAGATAGGCGACAAACCCGGCCAAGATCCAGGCACTTGCGGTGACAAGGGCGCTGTTGGCAAACTCGATCGGGAAATAAAGCGCGATGATGCCATAAAGGGCCAACGCCTCAAGCAGCAACAAAACAGCAAGCCCACCGAGACCAATGGTAAGATAGGTCAAGGTCAGGGTCGCCAAGCCCACGGGCAAATGCAGGGACAGGCGCAGGCGGCCCTTGGTCACTTCCGGCCAGAACTGGGCAAGCGCCAGCAAAAGGCCCGTCAGCAAAGGAGCGTAGCGCATATCGCTGTAAAACAGCCGCCCAATGCGGTTGGCTTGGTAATAGAGCATTTCCGCATGTTCAACCCGGAAGTGATGGCGCATATCGATCCACAGATAGAGCATGAGGAGGCCGTTTGCGACCAATAAGAGACCCCAAACGGGTCTCAGCTTGACCCATTCTTTCAGAAACAAGGCGCGCATGCGAAAAGCTCTCCGGGGGGGTGACATCATATGAGCGCCTTTCGCTTTTAGGGAGACCCAAGCGAAAGGCGCTCTGTTTTAATATTTGCCTGTAAAGCCGATAAAAGCATCTTCAAGGCTCATGGGCACCGCTTTCAACCCCGTCTCGGGCAGGGCAAAGCCTTGCTGTTGCAAAGCGCTGGCAACCGCGTCCTGGGGATGAAAGCTGTAGACGGAAAAATATTGGCCGGCCTCTCGTTCCACATTGTGGATGACCGCATCTGGCGTGGGCAAAGCGGTCTGGTCTGGGGGGCAGGGCAAGCGATACTGGCAAAAATCCTTCATAAAGGCGCTCAGGCCCGTTTGCAGCACGGTACCGCCGCGTTGCAGGAAAATGACATCATCGACCAACTGTTCCAGATCTTGCACAACATGGGAGGTGACAAACACCGTCTTTTGGCCATCGCGCACAAAATCCGTAAGATAATCGAGAAATAATCGCCGATAGCCCGCATCCAGCCCCATGGTATAGTCATCGAGGATCAGAAGGTCGGGATCCTGGGCCATCAAAAGCCCCAGGACCACTTGCGAGCGTTGGCCTTCGGACATGTTTTTGATCTTATGGCTATAGGGCAGAGCCAAACGATCGACCAGATCGTAATAGCGATCTCGCCGCCATTTTGGATACCAACGGGATTGGAAGGCCTCGGCCTGCGCGATGGTCAAATAATCATGGGCGAGATGGCCTTCAAACAGCAAGCCCACGCGCCTGCGGGTGGCGGGAGACAAGGCGTGAGAGGTATCGCCATAGACTTGACAGGTCCCTGATACAGGCCGCAAAAACCCCATTAACAGCTTAATCAGCGTGGTTTTTCCGACACCATTCTTGCCGAGAAGCCCAAAAATCCGACCGGGTTCCACGAGAAAATTGAGATCTTCGTAAATCCGGCGTTGCCCGTAAAAATGGGTGAGATTGCGCACCTCAATGACGGGCGTCTCTTGTATCGCCATTCCTGTTTACCGCTATGACTGTGGGGTGGAGAGGGTTTTCGAAGTCTTTGCCGAGGGGCAACCGCCAGCTTTCCCACAGCTGCCACAGCCTTTTTTGCGAAAGAATTTATGGGCCAGAAACCAGGCCCCAAGAATAGCAACCACCGCCACAGCCACAAGATCCCAAGGACTCCCTTGGGATTCCTGGGCCAAAGAGTGGCTAGAGTCGATACCAATTTCAGCGGTGTGTCCTGTCTGTTCTCCAGAGGTCGCTTGTGTCTCACTTTGTGCCATCTTACCTCACCTCTTTTAAAGCTTTTTGAGAGACTTTTTCCCGAAAAAGTCGCCTAAAATTTTCGCGCCAGCGAAAAAGGGCCAAGAAACACCATCTTACCCTTTAAGACACCGAATGCACAGTTCCCGAACCTGGGCTTCCTGGCCGCAAGGCCCCGCCCCGGAAAAACCGCCCGGAGAACGCCACCAACAACAGTAACCCCAACAAGAAGAAATATGTCGCCGTCATCATCTCAAGCCCCGTGAAGGACAGTGCCGCCCCAAGGCTATAGACAAGACTGGACACGGTGAGCCCAAGGATGGTCGGGAACACAATGGAAAAACTCATCCAGAGATAGGAATGGGTCTGCACCCGCACCATGATCGTCGTCGCCAAACAGGGTGGATAGAGGGCAAAAAACAGCATAATCGATACGGCCATTAAGGCTGTATAGCCAGCTTCTTTTTGCTGGTTGCCCATGCGTTCTTCCAGGGTTTTGTTCTCACCTTCATCTTGTTCGAACAGAACCCCGAGGGTTGCCACACTGCTTTCCCGCGCGGCAAAGGAGCTTAAAAGCGCGACATTGATCTTCCAATCAAAATTGGCGAATTGGGTGACGGGCTCTAAGCCCCGCCCGATCTGGCCCAGGAAACTGGTGACAATGCGTTCTTCTTTCATTTCCCGGCGTAAGGTTTTGCGGGTCGTGGCCAGGGTTTTAAGGGCGCGGATGGCGGCCCGCCCCTCCTTGTCGCGGCTGCGTTTTAAGAAGGGGTAGAAGTCCGGATAACGATCTTTGAAACGCTCATCCACGGCCAGCGAGGCCTCTTTCCCCTGGGCGTTCAGCTTGCGCGCTTTGTATGAGGTATAGACATTGACCAGGGAAACCAGGGCGTCATAGTCCGCCACCACCGCTGCATATTTATTGCCGTCCAGGCTTTTATGGAAATCGGCAATGGCGACTTCGGCCTGTTGCTGGTAATAGGCTTCGTGTTCTTCTGGCAGGCCAGGATATTGCAGCAGAACATAAACGACGGCGGCAACGGCGACCACCACCGTGCCAACTTTCTTGATATAGATCCAGGTTCGGTCGACCGAGCGTCGCAGCACCCCTTCAAAGGTCGGGGTGTGATAATGCGGCAGTTCCATCACGAAAGGCGCGGTTTCCATGCCCCGCAACACGGACACCGAAAGCAGCTTCGCCACCAGCAAAGCCGCAATCACCGTGATGGTCGAGAGGTAAAACAGGATCAAGCCTTTGGTTTCGACAAAATAGATATTGATCAACAGGGTATAAAGCGGCACCTTGGCCAGGCAATTCATGAAGGGAACGGTGAGAATGGTCGCCAGCCTTGCCCTTTGATCGGGAATGCCCTTGGTGGACATGACCCCTGGCACGGCGCAGCCCCCGGCAAAGACACCGGCAAGAATAAAGGGCAGGGTCGATTGGCCATGCAGCCCGAACCGGTGCAGAATGCGATCCAGAATAAAAGCAATCCGCGCCATATAGCCACTGTCTTCCAAAATGGCAATCAGGGCGAAAAGGATCAAAAAGATCGGAACATAATTGAGTAGGGTGTTGGCGGAATCCACCATCCAGAGCCCCATGGCGCGGACTTGAGGGTCGTTGAGGAACCCGGCTTGCGGCAGAAGGTCAGCAATAAAATTCCGCGCCCAGGCCAGAGCAGGCCAAGTGATCTTGGTCAGTTCATAGCCCTGGACAATCGAGAGTTCATAAATCACCCAAACGGTCAGGACCAGAAACAACGGTGCCAACCAGCGATTGAGCAAAAACCGGTCAATCCGTTCAGACAAAGGCGTTTTGCCTTTTTTATGATCGGTCACGCAGGTTGTTTCAATATCGCCCGCCAGATGGTCGCGGCAGGTGACGATATGATCGCTTGCGGTCAGATCTTCTATGGCTTCGAAGGCTTGGGCAAGATCTTGTGCCCGTGTTACCACAGCTGTTTGGTCCGGGCGCTGTTTGCGGATAAGCTCTTCCGCGCCTTCATCACCTTCGAGCAATTTCACCGCGAGCCAGCGTGCCGAAGCGATTTCGACGATTTCAGGGCATGCGGAAAGGCTGGCTTGGATTTCAGCAACGGCCTCTTCTAATTTGCCATAATTCAGGGTCGCGGGCACGGTCTCTTGCTCTTGCGCGCGGGCGATAATCGCTTTGCGCAGGGCTTCACGGCCGGTGCCTTTGCGACCGACAACGGGGACAACCGGCACCCCAAGGCGTTGCTCTAAAAGAGACAGATCATAGTCCAGCCCATGGCGCGCGGCGACATCCATCATATTCAGGGCAACAACAACGGGATAGCCCATTTCCAAGAGCTGGAAAGTCATATAAAGGCCGCGCCGCAAATTGGAGGCGTCGAGCACATTGACCACAACATCAGGGCGTTCGTCGAGCAGAAACTTCCGCGCCACCCGCTCTTCGAGGGAAAAGGAGGTCAGGCTGTAGGTTCCTGGAAGATCAACAATCTCGACAAAGGTTTTGTCCTCGCGGTAAGAGCCGCTTTTTTTGTCAACGGTGACCCCCGGATAATTGGCAATATGCTGCTTAACCCCGGTCAGCATATTGAACAGCGTCGATTTTCCGGCATTCTGTTGTCCGGCGAGGGCGACCAGCAGGCGTGTTTTTTCAGCTGTTTCTTCAGGCATTGTTTCAGACATCGGTCACCTCGATCTGGGCCGCTTCCGCCCGACGGAGGGTGATAAAGGAATCGCCAATCCGCACTTCCAAAGGATCTGCCAAAGGGGCACAGCGGATCATGGTGACCGCCACGCCGGGCACCAGCCCTAAATCCAGCAGACGTTGTCGGATCGCGCCCTTGGTGTGAAGGCGGCGAATGCGGCAGCTTGTGTTATTCGCTATGTCGTTCAAAGACTGGAAGGGTGCGGCCCCTTGCGCGGTCTCACTTTGGCCATGGCGATGCCTGTGTTGGCCCCTGTGTTGGGACCTGTGTTGGCCCCCCTGTTGCTCCCCTGGGCCCTGGTCTGGAAGCGTTTCAACCATAGCGAATGTCCTTTTGCGCTCGGCGCGCTTTGGTATGGAAAAGTCTTTTGCTCAAACAGGTCAAGGCGGTTTTCCGGAACTCTCTCTACCGGAAACCGCCTCACCCTCACAGGGGCCCGCTTAAGGCCCCGCATCAGGAGAACCCTTTATTGTGCTGGCGCTTTGACGTCATAAGCCCGGACCCAAATCACGGCGTCCTGGCTGAGCTCTTTGCCTTCATGTTCTTTTGCAGGACCAGAGCCTAAGGCCGCAAAGCCCCAGAAACCGGCTTTTGGAATCCCAAAAGTGAACACGCCATTGGCATCTGTGATCGCGACCACAGCGCCGCCTGGCATGGGTTCTGCGGTTGCAGGGCCAGCTTTGTTGGTGTCCATTTCTGGAGCGGCGGCGAGATATTCGATTTCAATCTCAGCACCAGCAACAGGTTTGCCATCGGACAACAATACGCCCGAGAAGGTCGATCCCGCCAAAATATTGGTAGGCTTATTAAGGGGGACAATTTCAGTGGGCAGATTTTGGGCTTCATTCCAACCGGTTGGGATTCCGCCTTTGTTAAGATAAGATTTGGTGATTTGCTGGATGTAAATATCTTCGCTTTTTTCGTAATAGGGGGCTGGGTTCAGAACAAAAATATAATCGCCGTTCCGACGCACTTTCACAACGGATTCAAAGGCTTTGGACTCATTATGGGGGGCTTTGAAGGTCATGGGCTTTAGGCTGTCCATGAGGTCTGTTTTTTTGCCCTTATGGATGTAATAAAATTCCAAGGGCTGGCCCATATCCATGGCATGGCCATTTTCAAAAGGATGCCAGAAAATCAGCTTAAAGGGCACTTCGGCAGGCTTTTCCAGATTGACCTCTGGGGTATAGACCAGCTGGAAATGCGCAAAAGCAGGCGCGGATACCAACAAAGACAGGGCTGTTGCAGCACCAAGGATGGTTTTTTTCATTCTCATGAACCTTATTGATTATTGTTTGTTTCGTGCGCGGGCAACGCTTGAGAGGAAAGGGTCTAAAGGCAAAAGAGCCTTATTCCGTGATATCTTTCCCCGGAATTTCGATCTGATGGCCTTCACCGGCATCAAACAGCACGGAATAGTCGCCTTCTGGCTTGGTGAATTCGAATTCGCTATTCTCATTCATCTTGCCTTCCAGGACGGTGTTGCCAGCGCCATCCCGGACAATAATGCCAACACCAGAAGCAGAGGATCCATCGGAGAACCCTCCTTCACAGAGCACGGTGCCATCACCATTGTCATAGCAGGCGCAAAGGGGGGTATGGCCCCATGCAGGGCTTGCCAAGAGCGCCACCGCCAATCCGCTGGCGGCCAAAAGGGGCATGCGAGAAAACTGCATAAGATACTTCTCCAATCCGAAAGCCATATGATGCTCGGAGGTCTAACAGGGTGGCAAAGACTCAAAGCTGTCAATAAGCCTGGTGAAATCTTGAGTGCCTCGTGAAGTCTGAGTGCCCAGTGAAGTATGAGTGATTGTCATTATCAAGCGAAACTTTTATTAGTTTCTCTGAATGTCCCACGATTTATATGATGTATTCTGAGCAAATACGCCTAAAATATAAGGTGTTAAGAGGCGTGAAAGGCTTTTTGCGCTGCTTTTTGTCGCACTGAGATGCACGCGCATAATTGCTTAACCTTAGTTTAATTATGGGTTATTCAAAGCCATTGCGGCCTCGTCTGACGACCAATGCTTCAGGCCATTGCGCCCATTCTGCTTAACATGGTAAAGGGCCATATCTGCTTGATGAAACAGCTCATCTTGGTTTGTAGGCAAGGTGGCATGGACCGCGACAAAGCCAATACTGACGGTGATTTGTAAGCACAGCCCATCTTCTAAAGGGATTTCCATTGCGCGGATACCAGCCTGGAGTCGTGTCAAAATCTTTTCCGCTGATGTTTGGTCTGCATGGGTGAGCAGAACAGCAAATTCTTCTCCACCGATTCGGGCCACAATGTCTTCACCGCGGACATGCTGTTCTAAAAGACGGGCCAGTTTTAAAATAACGGCATCCCCGGTCAAATGCCCATAGCCATCATTGATTTTCTTAAAGAAATCAATATCAAGAATGGCAAGAGCAAAAGGGCAATCATGGTGCTCTAGCTGGGATAAGGCCAGGGAAACTTTTTCGCGAAAATATTTTCGGTTGAAAAGTTTGGTCATGGAATCGCGTATGACCATATTCTGCAAATCTTGTTCTCGCTGTTTTGTGTCTTCCAATTGCGCGCGGATTGTCTGTTCGCGGATATCAATCTGCCGCGCCATCCAATTGAGAGATTGATGCAGCTGGTTCAATTCGCTGCTATCCATCTCAATCAGCGAATCGGCTGTGACTGGGAGGCGTTTTGTAAAATCGCCATTTTTCAGCTCTTCAACGAAAGTTTGAATGCGCTTGATATGGCGGGTAAAAAGCCAATTGGTGAAAAAAGGCGACAGGGCAAAAACAACCACAAGATGCACGGACAAAGAAATCACCATATGGTCAACATTCACCTTCGGCAAGAGACCATAGAGAAGCCCATGGGCCGTTGTCACAGAGATGGCGGCATAAAATCGCATGCGATTGCGTGTTGTGACCATGCTTTTTTGTGGACTCCGCTGTCTTTCGTGTAGAGCCTTTTGCGTGATGATTGACGCACACAAAACGCTCTCTCTTATTGTTTTCGCCGCAAGGCATATCGACGGGATGTTTCCATCC
>DDLW01000102.1 GCA_002340345.1 Alphaproteobacteria bacterium UBA2562
ACAAAGACATAGAGCATTTCACCTGATTCAAGATAAAAGTGAAAGGCTCTAACTTCGTGGCGTGCGCTCAACAACAAGCCAGACAAGACGTCGGGCTCTTATATATTCATTTTATTTGGACCGATGCACTCGATAGAAAGTTTTTCCAATGGTTTTCTCTTTTTTATGGAAGCGTTTCTCTTCTGAACAGAAAAAGGCCAGAGATCTCTACGATTCTATTGTCGAACAAGCAAGGCAACCCAGCTTTTATATCGATTTTGCCGTTCCAGATACTGTTGATGGCCGTTTTGATATGCTGTGTGCGCATATTTACTTGGTCGTTGATCGTTTGCGTAACGATGAAGAAAAAACAAAAAATTTGGCCCAAAGTCTTTATGACATTATGTTTGCAGATATGGATAGTTGTTTAAGAGAAATCGGTGTCGGTGATATGAGCGTTGGCAAACGCATTAAAGATATGGCGTTTGGCCTCAATGGTCGGCTTTATGCGTATGATGCGGGCCTTAAAAGTGAAGGCGAAGAGGCCGATAAGATGCTGAGAGATGTGATTCGACGTAATATTTACGGGACGATTGAAAAAGATCCAGACCTTGAGACCTTACAAACCCTCGCACAGTATTTTCGAAAAGAGCATAAGGCGTTGGCGCAACAAGAGGATAAAGACCTTCTCAATGGGAAAATCACTTTCGGACCCGCACCACAAAGATAAGCCTGCTTTTTGACATCAATGTCTCCAGTAAAACAGGTAGGACCTAAAACACGCAAGAATGAGGGCTGGGCATGCCTGCCTTTGCTTTGAAGCGGATCGTGGAGAAAGAAAATGACAGCACCCCATCAAGCCGAGACATCCGCGCCAGTGGCTGAATTTTCTCGATTGCTCGCCGCTGAGACTGTTGAAGCAACAGCGCGTAAGGACCATTTCGAGGCCACGATAGAAGAATGTAAAGCGCTTGCGAAACGTTTTGACCTTGAAAGCCTGCATTTTTTCCGAGTCGATTTCACCTTAAAACGACAAAAAGATGGCACGATCAAAGTGCAGGGAATGTTAGAAGCGGCTCTGGTGCAACGTTGTGTCGTCAGCCTTGATCCCGTGCCGACAGAGCTTGTCGATCATTTTGAAGCTCTTTTCACGGAAACAGGGCCTGATGCTGGAGAGGGTGGTCGCCATAAGGACAGCGAACTTATTGACTTCGAACAAGAGGATACGCCAGAGATCATTGAAAATGGTGTTATTGATCTTGGGGAGCTTGCGGCACAACATCTTTCCTTGGCGATGGACCCGTTTCCGCGTCGTGTGGATGCAGAAATTCCAGCCGCTTATCGGCATCCTGACGAGGGGGCAGAAGAGGAACAACCCTCGGTTTTTGCCCAAGCTTTGGAACAGTGGAAACAGGATAAACCCTAAAATGGAGTCGGTTTTTCGAGACAGAGACTCGGGAGAGCGTGAATGTCTTTTTGTGTGGAATTTTCCATTTAGAACTCAAAAAGCCGTTCTTTGGTTATCTTATTACAATTTTTTTTTCAAATGAGAAATATATGAAGCATGTGCTGCAAAGCAGCAGAACAAGGCGGATTTTTCCACCCAAAAGGCTTAGTCTGCACCTAAAGAAATTCTGAAAGATTGTTACACTCTCTTGACAAGACTTTTAGAACGCGAGAGGAAAGCGTCCAGCGCGCATATATCATGCGCGATAGACCCCCTTGTGGACTGATGTTCAGAAAATCAGTTTGCCAAGGATGTTGAACGGCTTTGACACCCCATCGGAACTATGCCAGGGGCTGTCAAGCTGAGCTTAAGGAGTTCCAACTGGGATGCTTTATACCTTCATGGATATGAAACGGGCGGCGATGCAGCCCATCAATGTTTTGGCAACAGCCACCAAAGCAACATATTCAAACCCGTTTTTGCCAATATCCTACACGCCTTTTGGTCGTGGTGTTGCGGCGGCTGCAAATGTTGCAGAAGATGTGATGCGCCGCCGTCACCGTCCCGAATGGGGCTTGCAAGAGACGGTGTGTGAGGGAAAAACGGTTTCGGTTCGCGAAGATATCGTTGTGTCTCGGCCCTTTTGCGACTTGCTCCATTTTGCGCGCGAAGGTCTTGAGAATTGCACAGATCCTAAGATCTTGGTCGTGGCGCCGATGTCAGGGCATTTTGCCACTCTCTTACGCGGGACTGTAGAGGCTTTACTGCCAGAACATGATGTCTATGTCACCGATTGGCAGGATGCGAAATTGGTGTCCCCACAAGAAGGGGGGTTTGGGTTCGATGATTATGTCGAATATGTCATTGACTTTATAAGATTCCTTGGTCCAGACGTCCATGTCATGGCGGTTTGCCAACCCGTTCCGCCGGTGACGGCGGCTGTGTCTCTCATGGCCAGTTGGGATGACCCGGCACAGCCAAAATCGATGATTCTGATGGGGGCCCCTTTGGACAGCCGTGTTGCTGAGACAGATGTGACACGTTTTGCGGAAACTCACAGCCTGGATATGTTTGAACGCAGTGTGATCTCAAAAGTCCCCTCCTATCATCCTGGTGGGGGACGGCGGGTCTATCCTGGCTTTTTACAGCTTGGCGCTTTCATGTCGATGAATCCAAGCCGCCATGTTAATGCCCATATGCGCTATTTCACCCATTTGGTCGAAGGCGATGGGGATTCTGCGGAAGCCCATAAAACATTCTATGATGAATATCTTGCGGTGATGGATGTGCCGGCAGAATTTTATCTTGAGACCGTGGATCGGGTCTTCCAACGCCATCTCTTGCCAAAAGGCGAATTGCGTTGGCGGGGAGAGCTGGTGCAGCCTGAAGCCATTCAACGCACGGCGCTGCTCACCATTGAGGGCGAAAAAGATGATATTTCAGCCCCTGGTCAAACGGCGATTGCCCATGACCTTTGCTCTAACATCCCTGACAATAAGAAGCAGCATTATCTGCAAAAAGGGGTGGGGCATTATGGGATTTTCAATGGCCGCCGGTGGCGTGATGAAATTTGCCCAACCATTGCAACATTTGTGAGGGCGCAAGAGACGAATAGTCCTATAGCGCGTTTTGCTCGCTTTGCGTCTTTGCCCCTACTCAATTGGCGGCGGCAAAATATGATCACGGGGCCGGGCCGGTTTTCGCTGACGCGAAATTAGGCGATTTTTTCGAGAAGAAGTCTGTCAAAAAGCTTTTTAGGGGGCATTCTTGAAATGCCCCCTAAAATTTCTCGCGTAAGCGAAAAAAGAGCTCTTATTGGAAAAGGCCTTTTATTGCTTTTTCCGCATCTTCTGTCGCGCCTTCAATGGCTTTTCCGGCATCTTCTGCGGCTTCACTGGCGGCTTTCTCGGCATCGGTTGCGGCTTTTTCCGCTTCTGTTGCGATGTCGTCCGCGACGGCACCGGCATCTTCGGCGGCGCCTTCAATGGCTTTTCCAGCGTCTTCTAGAGCCTCTTCGGCACCTTTGACAAGGCCATCGAGATTAACAGACTGCACGGCCTCTGTGATTCCCCCATAAAGGCCATCCATTGTGGCTTTGACAATTTCTTCAGGGGTCGCGCCACCAGATTGGGAGCCGATATTTTGCAAATGGATATCGGGCAGAGGCGCGGATAGTTTTTGGTCGAAATATTCGCTTGCGGAAACGGCAACATCCCCATTGCGGAAATAAAGATTTTGGATAATGAAATTGGGCGTGTCGCCTTCGCTTTCTTGTTTTTCTTGTTCTTGTTCTTGACCGTCAGCATTATAACCATCGACATTATTTTGAATTTTATCGAAGTTTGATCCGCCTTTTGTTAATTCATATGTAATTTTAGGACCATCAATAATGATCTCTTTGATAATGACGGGGTCTTTTAAAACAGGGAAGACGGTATCCGTATCAAGGGTCAGAGAAATTTGATCAAAGCGAAAGGCATCATTGCGTCTAAAGCCTTGTGGATTCGTCATCCGAAAACCGCTGAAAACGCCTTTACCCTCTTGTAAAGAGATGTCAACATCTCCAAGCGTGACTTCGGTGCCGGTGACATCAGATCCGACTTTTTCAACAGCGGCCCGGATGATGCTTTCTAGCTGTGAAAACAGAGTGAAGACAGCAATAACAGCGAGAACAATCACAAGAGCAAGGACGCCGAGAACGATTTTAACAGTGCGACTCATCGGAATTTCCTTTTTTAGCCACAAAAGAAACTTGAAATGCTCTACCATAAATGCGGCAAAGAAACTCTCTTTTTCGAAGGGGTGCAGAGAAAAACAAACATTGGGACTTTTGAGAGCAAAGCTGTTCATTTTTGGATTTTTGCTTTATTGAAGCTTGTGAACCGCAACATTTTGTGAGACGGCGCCGTCATGAGTCGCATTTTACCGCCTTTTGCCGCCCTGCGTGCTTTTGAGGCCGCTGCCGAGAGCCTAAGCTTCAAGCAGGCGGCACTTAGTCTTGCATTAACCCCCTCTGCGATTAGCCATCAGATAAAAGGCCTTGAGACACATCTCGGGGTGACCTTGTTCGACCGTAAATCGCGAACGATCCAATTGACCGCCGCAGGACAAGCCCTCCTGCCACAGGTCCAAAAAGCGTTTGATCTTTTGGAACAGGCTGCCAGCGAAATTTCCGAGGCTCCTCAAGGCGTTCAAGCGGTTGACGAGGGGACACCCCTTCCAAAAGTAACCTTGAAAATTTTTATGCCTGTTGGTGGGCTCTCCTATGGGTTTGCTGCCCTGCTGGCCAAAATCGCACAAGACCACCAAGAGGCGCTGGCGGCTTTTACCCTAGAGTATGAGATCTATGAGGGTTTGCAACCCGATCCTTTAAGCCAAGAGGAGGGGATCAGCCTTTCTTTTTGTGCCCTGTCAGACCAGGCAGAGAGCACGCCTGGGCAAGCGGATGCGACTCGCATGTCTTTAGGGGCGATTTTGCCACTCACATTGCTGTGTAGCCCAAAACTGACAACAGGGCCTGGGGCTTTAACATCTTTAGAGCGTCTCTCTTTTCAAAGCCTGCTCCATAGCCGTGAAAGACCCCTCGATTGGCCTTTATGGCTCCAGGCCCATGCCGTCCCGACCGAGGGCGCCCAAGGGGTTCTCCCAGACCGAGGCCCGCGCTTTGATACGACAGAGCAAGCCCTGACCGCAGCGGTCTTGGGCATGGGGGTTGCTCTGGCGCTGCCTGGGGAGGCCGAGGCTTTGATCGCATCCGAGAAATTGGTCCAGCCTTTTGAAAATGCTGTGATTCAGCCTTATGAGAATGTTTTGAGGTCGTCGGCTGATTTCGAGGCTAAAAATCCCTTGCTCCAGACTTTTTATGGCTTTTTTACAGAAATATGAGAAGATCTCAAAAAGGTTGAATGCCCCTTTGGCCTGGGCTCTTAAGGGAAAAAAATAGGTTTTGGTAACCCTATTGAAACTCTTATCGCGGTAAGTCTTTCCATAAGTGGATGTGGGAACAGCGGCGAAGTCATTCACCTGTTCCTAAAAATGCACTATAGCAAAGCTGGTTAAAGTGGACGCACTTTAACCATGCGTTCTGCGGCAAAAACAAAAGCTTACAGCATTTTTTCTGATTCATAAAAGTAAAATGCTGTAAACTATGATATGATGAAGTGCTTTTTACGATATGGGCAGAGAGTCATTGAAAACGCTTTGCCGTAAGCCCCTTCGAGGAGAGTTCCATGAGCAAAGCGGGTCTGAACCTTTCCGAATTTGAAGAAGATCAAGAACATGTGGTCGATGAAACCGGCGAAGGTGAATTGCTGCAAGAAACGATCGAACGGCCTCGCCCCCCGCAAAGTGCAAAAGAGCTGGAAGGGGTCGCAGAAATTCCCGTCGAGGTCTCTGCTGTTTTAGGTCATACCAGCATGCCCGTTTCAAAATTATTGAATATGGGTGTGGGCATGAGGGTGCCCTTAGATCGAAAAGTTGGGGAAGCGATCGACATTCATGTCAATAACCGCCTTGTGGCCCGGGGCGAGGTTGTGGTCGTTGATGACAAGTTGGGCATTTCCATGACGGAGATCATTAAGACAGAGGCTAACTAGCATCATCCGCGACCAAATTGGGTCGCGGATGATGCTAGATTCTTGTTTTTGCCGCAAAACGCAGCGACCAGGTGA
>DDLW01000053.1 GCA_002340345.1 Alphaproteobacteria bacterium UBA2562
TGTCGCTTTATCCGCAAGCCTCTCTCAGCCATGCCCTGCCACTCGGTTTTCTAACGGCAATGCTGGTTTTGGCCGTCGGTTGGGGCTATGACCATATTCGCAAACAGGGAAAGCCTCCCTCTCTGACCATGGAGCAGAGAAAAAGCTCAGACAGGGGCTGGTCTGTGCATTTTCCTCTCTTTGGTATCATTATTCTTATTTTTGCGGCAATTGCTGTGGTGAAACTCGCCCTTGGGACATCCATAATCCTCGCTGTTATGATCACAGTCCCACTCATCTCCATAACATGGCGCTTAACACAGACAGCAAGACCCGTCGCAGCAAAAGACACAAAATATCAAGAATGGAAAAGAGCTTTTTATCTCATGCCGCACTGGATTGCGCAGGAAACACGCAATAACTTTCCGTCCCAGCGCAATGAGAGTGCCATTTTAACATGCGCAGCTTTCATTGGCAGCGTTGCAGCCGCCCATCTCGACCCGACTGTGCTTGTGAATTTTATGCAAGACAGCCATATGCCTTCTTGGCTTCTTCCCCCGCTCGCCATCATTTTCATGATCGCAGGCGTCCAAATCGGCGGCAGTCCTGTTTTATTTGCAACTATCCTTGGAGCTGCTTTCGCCCAGCCTGCCGCTCTTGGGCTCTCAGATCTGACAATGCTTTTAACATTAACGGCGGGGTGGGCTTTGTCGATCCAAATGGCCCCTTTTAATGTTGTCCCGCTCGTCACGGCCAGAACGGCAGGCTGCACAGGAAGAGACGTTGCTTATCATTGGAATCTGACCTATGGCTTAATCTTGTGTGTTTTTGTGAGCCTCTGGATGGCTTTTTTATCAACACAGCTATAGGCTCTTCTTGTTCTAAGAAGGATTTCACACAAGACCTGTTTGAAAACACTCTTAAGCATTTTGCTGGAGTGCTCTCATTTCATGGGCTTTTTCTTCAACTTTTGCAAACCATGCCGAGATTGCGGAAATGCCGTCTTCCTCTAGCGTCAGACCGAGTTTTGTCCGACGGTAGAGAAAATCTTCTGCTGTATTGGCATCTTCCACTTCAACAGAATAGAGCAATTCTGCTTCTGGAACCCCTGGGGCGATGTCTCGCGCTAAGAATTTTACAGCTTGGACCATTTCCAGGAGATTTTGCGCACGCGCACCATAGGTTTGTATCCAACGCCAGCGAATAGGTTCCTCGACCCTTTCATTGGACTCTTTTGCCAGAGCCATCAGGGCGTCTAAGTCCATGCCACCACCATGGTTATGGGTTTCCGCTGTCCAAGCGGGCCCCATCGCCAAGCCCGCCTGTTGGAGCTGTGTTAAGCAACGCTCTGCAATCCCCATATGGTGCTCGGCCTGCCCACCAAGAACAGTCAAAGCCCCACCTTTTCCCTGGGGATTAAAAGTTATACATGCCTCCGGCGCGTCCATCAAAATCGCTGGCATTGTTCTATGCCAGATCACATCATCCAACTGTAAGTCTCGATCTGGCGCCTGGAACGACAAGAATTGGTTCAGAACAGACAGCATCAAGGTTTGATCGGCCTCACCACAATCACCGACAGATGTTTCTCCGTCAGACTTTCCAAGCAAAGTTGTGACAAGGAGATGCGTATTATGGAGCCAAGGCGTCACATAAACAAATTTGCCCTTGGGATTTGGTAGAATAAAAGCATCTTCTAAAACAGGCTCGACCATAGGCAGCATAATTTGACCAATGCGTGCCATTTGGATTTCTGGGCACTCAAACCCAGTATCAAAGCCTTGAAAAATCTTAGAGACTGTTTTTGCCCGTGCCCCAGCAGCGTTCACAACAAAAGGGGCTCTCACAAATTCCGGCCCCATCGCTGTCATAATTTCAGCACGGAAAAGGCCCTCATCAGGCAAAATTTTTCTAACATGGCGATTATTGCCGATATCAGCACCTTTTGCACGGGCATTGATGGCATTTTCCAAAGCCAGCCGACTATCATCAAGGCTGCACTCAAAACCAATTTTGAGGGAGTCCCCCTGTCCCATTTTCAAATGTGGAAAATGCTGGGCACTCTCTTTCTTTTTGATCTCTAGTGGAAAAGCGGAATGATCGGTTTTTTTCGCGCTTTGAGATTTATTCTGGAAAATATTTTTGAACCACCCTCCTTTGCCTTTATGCGCAGCCTTTTCCAGCAAGACCACACGTAAGGGCAAACATAAATGGGGAGAGGATTGAATCAAATTTTCATTATCCTTTAAAAGAGTCTGAATTTTCTCAGACTCTTGGGACGGCGATAACCCCACTGTTGCGCTGCTGAATTTGCAGGTGCTAGAGGACATTGCCGCCCCCCAATCCACAGCTTCGGCCAAATAAACACTTAGACCCCGCCCCGCAGCGTCCCGGGCAATTGCCGTGCCATTGAGCCCACCACCGACCACAAGAAGATCAACGTCTTTTGTCATATGCAAAAGTTTCCTTCATAGAAGCTAAAGACGTTTCGGGAGTCTTCAACAGTACTGTATCCTAAAGCGACGACTGGTAAGAGCATTTTGTCTGTTATCGCATTTGGCGCCAGCTCTAAATTTTAGTTTTAGCACAAAATGGTGGCTTTCGGAGACTCACAGTAACCCCGTTTTGCGGTAAAAACAAAAACAGAGAGCATT
>DDLW01000288.1 GCA_002340345.1 Alphaproteobacteria bacterium UBA2562
ACGTATCGACTGGATGTTTCCGTCCAGCCGCACTTTGCTCTAAGGACAACCATTACAAAAAGACCGATCAGACAGTTTCCTGTTTGATCGGTCATGATCATTTTACTTGAGACGATGTTTTCTATTAAGCATTGCGCACATCAACAAGGAAATCGTCAACAACAACACGTAAAGATCTCGAGCGATCCAAAAGATTACTGGCTTGACCTTTCACACGCTGTGCCGTCCCTTCTGTCTCTGTCGCCCCTTGAGACACATCATCAATACTAGAGGCTATGTCTTTCGTTGCATCTGATGTTTCTTGGATGCTGCGCACAATATCTTCTGTAGCGGATGTTTGCTGGTCGACAGCACGCGATACAACGATAGAGATCTCGGTCATTTTGGTGATCCTATCTGTTGTTTGGTCAATCGCTTCCACGGTGCTATTTGTGGCATTTTGGATGTTTGTGATGAGCGAGGAGATATCTTCGGTGGCTTGTGCGGTTTGCCTTGCCAAAGATTTCACCTCATTTGCCACGACAGCAAAGCCTTTCCCCGCATCGCCGGCGCGTGCCGCTTCAATCGTTGCATTGAGGGCTAACAAATTCGTTTGATCTGCAATATCGTTAATCAAAGCAACAACTTCACCAATGCGTTCGGCAGAGGCGGCCAAATCTTGCACCTGGGTGCTGCTTTGCCGCGTTGCTTGTTCCGCTTGATTTGCAAGATCTGCAGATTCCCCCACTTGGCGACCGATTTCCCCGATTGAGCTTGAAAGCTGCTCGGCCGAGCTTGCAATGGATTCTACATTTTCAGATGTCGTTCGGGTTGCGCTTGCGATGGTCCCCGCCCGTTCCATGGATTGCGTTGACACCACGACCATAGACGCTGCTTCGGCATCCAATTCATCAGAAGCTGTATCAACAATTCTCAGAACTTCTGTTACGCGCTCTTCAAAGGCTTGGGTGAGTCGTTCCACAGCGTCAGCACGCGCAGCCTGTTGTTTTTGCTGTTTTTCGCGTTCTACTTGCAGTTCTCGAATATGTCTTTGATTATCGCGGAAGACTTCGACAGCTTTTGCCATCCCGCCCAGCTCGTCGCCACGCTCCAGGCCAGGGATGTCCACTTCGAGATTATCATTGGCGAGCTGCGACATCGTGCGTGTTAACTCGGATACAGGGCGCGTGATGCCGCGTGTGATAATAACAGCCAAAACCGCTGCTAAAATGGCAAATCCAATCCCGATGACAAGCGCAAGACCCAACGCCCAATCGGTTGCTTGAGCATTTCTTTGATAAATTTTCCCACCAACATCTGAGGCGGCTTCTAACATATCAGCAACTTTTGCACTTAAATCTATAAATTGCTCACGTTCAGGGCCAACGACATTAATGAAGGCGGCTTCTCGATATCCTTCAGCAACATAATCTCGCGTTTCTTTGAGGTAAGTTTTATAGCGCAGCCAGCTGCTATACATATCATCATAGCGCATTTGCATACTGTCTGGCAGCTCTGTTTTCCAGCGTGTGAAATCAGAATCGAGTCTTTGGACCAAAGGATCAATGTCTTTTTCCACAGCAGCGCGCGCTGTTTGATTCGGCGCCAAGACAAGACTTAAAGAGCGCTCTCGCAATTGGCCAAGAGGTTGCGCTATTTGTTTGCCCGCCCAAGCGAGTTCCCGGCCAACACCATTCACAGTTTCTAAAGACGATCTACCCTCTGTCCCAACATAAATCAGGAAGCCAAGCACAACGAAAATAGCAGACAAGGCAACCGTATTCTGGACCAGGAGCTTCCGTGAGATGGTTATATGATTCATCGCTCGTTTTCTCTTTTCGCCAAATTCTTGAAGCTTAGAAATTCTAGAGACCACCCGACCGTAGCCAGTTAAAGAAGAGCATGCGCAGAAGAGATGCCTCCATGCTCGTATCCGTTCGATGGGACTTAACAGATATACACATAATGCTAACCTGTGGTATAGACCTTATCGCTGGGAAAGAGGATACAAGATAAGACCTGTGGCAGAAATCTTCCTTAAGCGAGTATCGCCGAAACATCATAAAGACGCAAAGCTGCTTATATCGCGAGTATTATAAAATAAAAAGAGAGAGATTAAGGATGAACTGGATCAATCGTCGATTTTTTATGGCTGGCATGACCTCTGCCGCAGGGTTGTCCTTTTGTCCTGAACAGGTTTTTGCGAAGACAGCAGAACGACTTCGCTTCCGACTCGATGATGCTTTGGAACGCGCAGCCCCTCTTCGGGCGCCAGGGTCTCATGTGAAACTTTATTTGCCGTCTTTCCCACATATCTATACGAGCCATGCCGTCAGCGCTGGCTTTCTAAGGCCAGCGCGAAACGCCCAAGGTTGGGAATATGATCTCGCAGAGAAGGTCACACAAATCGATTCGGTAACCTATCGCGTGTCCATTCGCTCGGGCCTTAAATTTCAAGATGGGTCGCCTTTTACGGCGGACTCGGTTATCTTGAATGTGGAGGCTTTTCTCAAAGATCCCTTCTTATTCACCTTGCTCCATCAAAATCTGCTCCGCGCTGAAAAAATTGATGCCCTGACCGTTGACTTTCATCTTAAAGAAAAATATGGCGCCTTTGTCCAAGATTTAATTTGGCTCCATTTCTACACACCAGCCTATCTCGAAAAGAATGGCTGGCATGGAGAAGCCTGGTGTCCCAATCTCAAAGAACCAGGCCCCCACGGCATGGGTCCCTTTATTCTCACCGAAGGCTATATCCAGGGGGATCGTAAAACGGCTGTTGCGAAAATGACCGCGAACCCCCATTACTGGCGGCCCGACGAACCAAAAGTTGAAACGATCACGATCTATACACAATATGACCCAGACAAAATATTACCAGACGCTTTGACCAAAGAAGGCTTGTTGGATATCACCCCGATCCCCTTTGATGCAAAAGTGCAGACGATTACGTCGGATTACGCAAAGGTTGTTACAGCACCAAGTAATAATAATTTTGCTATTAATATCAATATGCTTAATGGCAATCCAAAGTTAAAAGATCTCAAAGTTCGAGTCGCTCTCAACAAAGCACTTCATCAACGCAATTTGCTGAATTTTGTTTATGATGGGGAAGGGCAAATTAAAGCAACCATGGTCCCCCCCACATTCACAGGACTTTCTGAGACAGCGCAGCAACTTCCCCCTTACTCGGATTTAGAAGATCCAAATGATCCCACCATCAATCAAGAGCTGAAAAACATCTTGAACGGTCTAACACTCCGCGTAACAACGATGGATTCACTGTTATGGCTTTGGAAAGGGATTGAATTTCAATTAAGTAAAGTTGGAGTCACCCTCGACTATAACATCCTCTCCAATGAAACTGAAATTTTCGGCGCTCTGTTCTCGATCAAAGCAGACCCTCCACCAAAGACCCCTTGGGATTTGATCGGTTGGCGGTTTGATGATTGGTATTTCAACCATCCCTGGTCTGTTTTTCTGCTCTATAATAGCCAAATGCCTTGGAGTTTTGTGCCGCCTAATCCCGAATTCGATAGCAAAATCGCCCAGGTTTTAACAGAATCTATTGGCTCTCCGGAATTGATTAAAATCACGGCAGAAGTCATGCGCCAAGCCCATGATCAGGCCTATTTACTTAATCTTCCGGGACCTAATCAGGTCGTCGCCTGTAATAAAGAGGTCTATTGGAAACCCTATCGCATTTCAACATCAGGGCTATGGAATATTCAGGTCACACCTGATCATTGGTCTCTTCGCCAAGGGGAACTTTCCCAGGAGCGCAAAACCCCTGTTCATATCGTGCGCTTCCAATAAGGACCATAAGCCACTTTGAAACAATAAAATTCAAAGTGGCTTTCTCCTTTATTTTAAAGTATTTTAGTTTTATTGAGAGCCCTCTATTTCGCGAGGAAAAGCTGATCGACGGTAACAACTTTTACAATTTTCCGTCTTTCACGTTCCTCAGCCCTTTTCATTGCTTTTTGGGCTTCTGTTTCAATAACTTCTTCTTCTGTGTTTTCAGTATTATCTTCTGAAGATTGCTGCTCTTGTTGCTTTTTTCGTTGTTCTTCTTTCTGGCGATCAAGTTCCGCAAAAGCAAGTCGCCCAAGATAAGCATTCGATACAATTTCGATGCGTTTTTTGACATCCGCCACATTCATGGCATTGCTTTCATCGAATTGTAGATTGATATAGCTCGTCATCTCCCGCAATACGAGATCATGTAAACGTGTTTTTTGTGCTTTCAAAAATTCATCTGCCTCTTCAAAATGCACGCCGAGAGAGACAACCATTTGCACTTCATTATGGACCCGACGCCCCCTAAAAATTGGAATCGTCATTTGGCCAAGTGTTGTGTAATAGACTTCTGGTGGTGGCGGCAGTTCTTCTTCTATGACAGGCGGTTCTTTCAGTCCCAGCATCACGGGGAGATCAAAGAAATACCACGCTCCATAGACCCCACCGGCGAAGATTGCCAGGAGCACAATCAGCATGAGCAAACGTTTCATTAATCCTATTCCCGTTGCTTTTGAGTCATTCGCTGAAAAAGCAAAATCAAATAATAGACGACAAAGTGACAGAATGCAGCCTGTTCCGATCGCCAATTCCGCGCCCCATTATGGGGGAGGGAGATGAAGAGCTCGTTAAATCCTGTCTCCCCTGCCCCAACTTGATCGCGGGAGCCAATTTGCAACCCGTTTTGTTTTAGAGCAAAGCTAGTTAAAGTGGCAGCC
>DDLW01000303.1 GCA_002340345.1 Alphaproteobacteria bacterium UBA2562
ATCCAGCCGCACTTTGCTTTAAAGTCGACCAACAGGCACGGCCTGGGCCCCTTTTTGCAGAGCAAGAAGACATAAAAAATCATGGGCAAGGGTTGCTGCATTTATGGCTGTGATTTCTGCGACATCATAAGCAGGCGCCACTTCGACAACATCAACACCAACAATCTTGAGATCTCCAAGATTGCGTACGATCTCAAGAGCTTGCGCCGGTGTTAAACCGCCCGCAACAGGGGTCCCCGTACCGGGTGCAAATGCCGGATCAAGACAATCAATATCAAAAGTAATATAAACTTTATGATCCCCTATCCGCTCTTTGATGGCTTTTAAGGTTGCGTCGGTGCCGTTACGATGCACCCAAGGTGCTGTCAGCCATTCAAACCCGTGATCTGTCTCATTCGCCGTGCGCAAACCCACCTGGCAGGATCTCGAGACATCGAGAAGACCTTCGCCCTTTGCCCGCAAAAACATAGACCCATGATCAAAGCGCTTGCCATCATCGGGCCAAGTATCGCAATGGGCATCAAAATGCAACAGGGCGACGGGACCATGAAAGCGATGTATAGCGCGCAAAATCGGATAGGTGACAAAATGATCTCCCCCGAAAGAGAGTGGAATAACGCCTTTATCCAAAATACCCGCAATATGTTCCTCGATGGTTTCAATCACCGTTTCCGGGTGGTGAGGATCCACCATACAATCACCATAATCGACCACAGCCAGGGTCTCAAAAGGATCAAACCCAAATGGAAAAGCATTCAACTCTGCCAATTGCACAGAAGCTTGGCGAATAGCCCGTGGTCCCAAACGCGATCCCGGACGATAGGTCACCGCATTGTCAAAGGGAATGCCACTCACCGCGACATCTATGCCTGTGAGATCGCGGCTATATTTGCGACGCAGAAAGCTCAGAGCCCCCGCATAGGTCATTTCCGGCCACCGCCCATAGACGTCTTGTTTCTGAAAAGCTTGATCCCCATGATCCATCGTAGGCATAAATGGGCTCCTTTTTGATTAGACGGCATTTTTCTTCAGGCGGTGCATTTGGAAAACAGTTGCTATCACGCCTAAAGCGATCGCAGCAATCATAAGCGTTGCCAAAGCATTAATTTCTGGGCTGACACCAAGGCGGATTTTGGAAAAAATGACCATCGGGAGCGTGCTATTGCCAGGGCCAGAGACAAAGCTCGCAATCACCAAATCATCCAAAGACAAAGTAAAAGACAAGAGCCAACCCGACACGATTGCAGGCATAATCAAGGGCAAAGTGACAAGAAAAAACAGACTGCCTGGCTTGGCACCAAGATCCATAGCCGCTTCTTCTAAAGACTCATCCATCGAAGAGAGGCGGGATTGCACAATAACCGCAACATAAGCCATACAGAAAGTGACATGGGCAATAATGACGGTCAAGGTTCCACGCCCGGATGGCCAGCCCAGCAACCCTTCCATTGCGACAAAAAGCAGCAACAAAGACAGGCCGGTGATCACTTCTGGCATGACCAAAGGGGCTGTCACCATCCCAGAGAGCGCCATACGCCCACGAAATCTTTTAAAGCGTGACAAGCAAAAGCCAGCGATCGTTCCCAGCACCACAGCTAAAGTGGCGCTAATCACGGCAATTTTAAGACTTATAAAGGCGGCATCAAGAATTTGATCATTGTCCAGCAATTCTCCATACCATTTGGTTGAGAAACCACCCCAAACCGTCACCAATTTTGATGCGTTAAAGCTGTAAACCACTAAGGACACAATTGGTGCATAGAGAAAAGCAAAACCCAATGTTGCTGTGATCATCAGGAAAGTTGATTTCTTTTTCATGTTAGAAATTCTCGCCTTTTGTGCCTTGGGTGTTCCGGAACAGCATGATGGGCAAAACCAAGAAAAGCAGCATGACAATGGCCACCGCCGAGGCCATGGGCCAATCGCGGTTCAAGAAGAACTCATCCCATAAGACCCGCCCAATCATCAGCGTGTCAGAGCCACCGAGCAAGGCTGGAATCACGAATTCACCAACGGCGGGAATAAAGACCAACATACACCCCGCAACGATGCCCGGAACGGACAAAGGCAAGGTTACAAAGAAAAATGTTTTCCAAGCTGTCGCCCCAAGGTCAGCAGCAGCCTCAAGCAATGTGCCATCAAGCTTCTCTAAAGCGGTATAAAGCGGTAAAATCATAAAAGGGAGGTAGGTATAAATAATGCCGATATAAACGGCGGTATCTGTGTTCATAATCGCCAGGGGCTGATCAATAATCCCAACATTCAACAAAAAGCCATTAATGACACCATCTTTTTTCAGAAACCCCATCCAAGCATAAACCCGCAATAAAAAAGACGTCCAGAACGGCAAAATCACCAAAGCGAGTAAAATCATTCTGTATTTCGGGTGACTGCGCGCAATGGCATAAGCCATTGGATAGGCGATGACCAATGTCAAAGCCGTAGAGATCGCCGCGATCTTAATGGAGCTCCAATAGGCATCAATATAGAGCGTATCTTCAAATAAGAAGAGATAATTGCCCAAATTGAGCCTTAAGACGGCAATGGCTTCCTCTGCGTCCCACGCGAACAAAGCACTATAAGGAGGCTGAGCAATTTCAGTCGTCGATAAAGAAATTTTGAAAACAACAAGAAACGGAACCAGAAAAAAAATCGCCAACCATATGGTCGGGATCGAAATCACCAAAGCGCGACCCCAATTGAATTTTTTCTTAATCCCCTGTGCAACCTTTTTCAGGGTCGGTGATGCAATCCAAGCCGCACCGCTGGATGTCGTCATGATGTTAACACCACACAGCTGGTGGGTCCCCAAGTTAGAAAAACTTTATCATGCCAAGTAAAGTACTCATCTTCACTGCGCTCGCGGTTAAAACGCGTAATCCGCACCGTTTTACCGCTGTCCAACCGTATTTTGAAAACAGACATATTCCCCATATAAGCAATATCTTCGACCACACCGGGACAGCAATTATAATCATGTTCTGGTTTATTGTGGCTCATGAGAATTTTTTCAGGACGAATGGCGACGCTGACATTTTGATTGGGAGAACAGCTGATGCCATGGCTGACATACAGGTGGCTCCCAGCCTCTTTGGAGGCAATCATCACATAATCAGGTTCGTCTTCAACCACATGGCCTTCGAACATATTGACCGAGCCAATGAATTCAGCCACAAAGCGATTGGTCGGGAATTCATAGACCTCATGCGGTAGGCCGAGCTGTTGAATTTCCCCTTCATGCATCACAGCCATACGTGAAGCTAAGGTCATGGCCTCTTCTTGATCATGGGTGACAACAACGAACGTCACCCCTAGACTTTCTTGGATATTGATCAATTCAAACTGGGTTTCTTCGCGCAACTTCTTATCCAAAGCGCCGAGGGGTTCATCCAACAGCAAGACCTTTGGACGTTTGATCAGAGCCCGCGCAAGCGCAACCCGTTGGCGCTGACCTCCCGAAAGCTGTGCTGGTTTGCGTTTGGCAAATTTATTCAGCTGCACCAAATCAATCATGTCTTGGACACGTGCTTTGATCTCACGCGCCGCCACGCCCTCACGCTTCAAACCAAAAGCAATATTGCTTTCAACCGTCAAATGGGGAAATAAGGCATAAGATTGAAACATCATATTGATCGACCGCTTCCATGGCGGAATATCCGTCATGTCAACACCATCAATCACAATTTGGCCATGTGTCGGGTTTTCAAAACCAGCCAGCATGCGGAGCAATGTACTCTTCCCAGATCCTGAACCGCCCAGCAAACAGAAAAGTTCCGACTGATAAATATCAAGCGAGAGATCATCGACCGCAACGAAATCACCAAATTTTTTGGTCACATTCTTGATCTCGATGAACGGTTGCCTTTCTTCGAGAGTGACCTGTTGGCCGCGTTCAGCAGGAGACATGATGGTCACCCCTTAAGGTTTTGGTCATATATTTTAAAGCAAAAGACAAAATAGAACGCATCATTTTGATCTATTTTGCGCAAAAAACAAAGAGAGACAGCTTTTTTCTGAAATGCAGAGCCATGCAAAAAGTAACAAAAAGGGAAACAGGCCGAAACCCGTTTCCCTAAAAGTTTAATGGCCTGTTTTAACCGCCGTCCAAGCACGGGATAATAAGCGATCAAATTTCGCTGTATGCGCTTTTTGAGCAAAGAGTTTTGATTTCACCGCCTCAGGGGGATAAATACCAGGATTGCCTTTCACGGCTTCCGTGATATGTGGGTCAGAGGCTTTATTGGCCACGGCATAGAAAACAAAATTCGCAATAGAAGCGCCCGTTTCAGGCTCTAGGACGAAATCGATGAATTGATGGGCTGCGTCCTTATGGGGGGCATCGGCAGGAATCGCCATCATATCGAACCAGGCCAATGTGCCTTCATCGGGAATCATATATTTGATTTTCTGACCATTTTTTGCTTCTTGCGCACGGCTTTGGGCTTGGAGCATATCGCCATTATAACCAACGGCAAAACAGATCTCTCCATTCGCCAAATCGGAAATCGTTTTCGAAGAGCTGAAATACCGAATATTGTCACGGGTTGCTTTCATCGCCGCAGTGGCTTTATTGAGATCCGCTTTTTTCTCACTATTTGGATCGAGGCCGAGATAATTCAAAACCACAGACATCATTTCAGCCGGAGAGTCTAAAACACCAATGCCACAGTCTTTGATCTTGGCCGCCATCTCAGGTTTAAGCAGCAGATCCCAACTGTTGAGAGGACTATCCCCAAAACGTTCTTTCAGCATGTCCTCATTATAGGCAATGCCAATGGTTCCCCAAGTGTAAGGCACACTGTGTTTGTTGTCGGCATCATGTTTTTGGACGGCTTTTTTCAAACCTTCATCAAGGTTGCTATAATTGGAGAGGACGGTTTTATCGATTTGCGTATAAATGCCCGCTTGAATTTGCCGTTCAAGAAAAGCCCCAGATGGAACAACAACATCATAACCGCTGCCACCGGCCATGAGCTTCGCTTCGAGGATCTCGTTGGAATCATAAACGTCATAATTGACTTTGATCCCGGTTTTTTCCTCAAATTTTTTCAGATAGGCTGGATCAAAATAATCCGACCAATTATAAATATTCAGCACCTTGTCTTCAGCAAAAGCGGTAGAACCGAACCCAAGAGCAAAAACCGTTGTTAAAACAAGTGTTTTGAATGTCATAAGGGCCTCCAGAGTGACTATTCTATCAAGCGACGATCTTGAAAATTTTTGTTAGATGCCAAAGAAATCCCGCATTTGATACCACCACGATCCGATAACATTATAGGGAACCCGAAAGACTTGCCCGCCGCGCAAAGCATAAAAAGGCAGCTTCGCAAAGTGATCAAAGCGCTTGGCATCACCATCAAGGGCTTCTGCAATCAAACGACCCGCCAAATGGGTGCAGGTCACGCCATGGCCACTATAACCATGGGCAAAATATATCGTTTTGTTAAGACGACCGAAATGTGGGATCCGAGAATAGGTTAAGGCAAAATTCCCGCTCCAAGCATAGTCGATTTTGACATCTTTGAGCTGTGGGAAGGTTTTTCGTAAATGCGGAAAAACAACAGAGAGCACATTCGCAGGATCTTGACCGCCATAAGAGGAGCCCCCACCGTAAAGCAAACGATGATCCGCTGTGCATCGGTAGTAATCGAGCATATAGTTACAATCTTCGACACAGCCATCCGAGGGCAAAAGCGTGCGACAGAGCTCTTCTCCCAGAGGCTCGGTACAAATCACTTGCGTGCTGACCGGCATGGTTTTGTCATAAAGCTCTGGAACAGACCGCCCCAGATACGCATTGCCGCACACCACCACAAATTTCGCCACCACTTTACCCTCTGCGGTGATCACTTCTGGCTGCGCTTTTTGTGTCTCAACTTTGACAACACGAGACTGCTCAAAAATCCGCCCTCCGAGACTTTCAAAGGCTTTGGCCTCGCCCAAGCATAAATTCAAGGGATGAATATGGCCGCCTCTCTTGTCGATCAGCCCGCCAGCATAGATTTCACTCGTCACATGGGCCTTGAGTTGTTCACGGTCCAACATTTCTAAGCCATCATGGCCATGGCGACGCCAATTTTTTTGTAACGTCTCTAAACCGCGCATTTGTTTTGCCGTAAAAGCTGCAAAAACATTATTCGATCGATAATCACAAGCGATCGCGTATTTTTCAATGCGTTCACGAATGATATCCCCTCCTTCAAGGGACATCCCTCCTAAAGCGACCGCCGCCTCAGGCCCATAGCGCTTTTCAATCACACCAACATCACGGGAATAACCATTTACAATCTGTCCGCCATTGCGCCCAGACGCGCCCCAACCCACGCGGGCCCCCTCGACGATAACAACATCATAGCCTTTTTCCGCAAGATGCAGGGCTGTGGACACGCCCGTAAAGCCAGCCCCAATGACACAAACATCCGCCTGGATCACCGCCTCAAGCTTTGGCCGCATCGGCGTTTCAGGGGCCGTTGCAGCGTAGTAGGACGCGACATGATCTTGACTTTGTAAGATGATCTTAGACATATCAGAGAAACCCTAAGTAAGTTTCATATTCAGCATCGGTGACCCGCGCTTTGAATTTCGCAAATTCTTGTTTTTTAATGGCCGTGAAAATCGCAACCAATTGATCATTCAAAATCTCTGGGATCACATCGCTGTTGGCAAAGCCATGGATGGCCTCATGCCATTCCGTCGGCAAAGCCTGGTGTACGAGAGGACTTTCAGAGGTATCACCAATTGTTTCTTGCGGCGCATCCAGCTTATGCGTGATGCCATACAGGGCTGCCCCCAGGATCACCGCAAGCACCAAATAGGGATTTGCATCCGCCCCGGCAACACGATGTTCGATGCGCCGGGCCGCATTCGGACTTTCTGGAATACGAACGGCCACTGTACGATTCTCATAGCCCCAATTGGCGACGATCGGCGCATGGGCCCCAGGGATAAAGCGACGGTATGAGTTCGCATGAGGCGCAAAAATCAGCATGCTGGCGGGCATACAAGCAATCAACCCCGCCACGGCATGGCGCAGGCGCGCTGTCCCTTTCTCATCACCGCTGTCAAAAACATTCTGACCGTCTTGATTGACAAGACTGAAATGGACATGAAAACCATTGCCGCTTTTGCCACCTAAGGGTTTCGCCATGAAACTCGCCAAATGGCCATGTTTTTTCGCGACCCCTTTAATCACCCGTTTCAACATCACCGCATGATCGGCAGCGCATAACGCATCGGCTTCATGATTCAAATTAAGTTCAAACTGACCAGAGCCCATTTCAGCAATGACCGTATCCACGGGAATAGCTTGGGCGGCACAGGCCTTGCGGGTTTCAGACAAAATCTGTGTGAAATCGTTAAGCTCGCTGATGGAGTAAACATCATTGCGTTCAAATTCATAGCCTTGTGGCATGAGGGGGGACGTCAGAGGCTGTTTCGCTTGGATAGACTCAAGATCAAAAAGATAAAATTCTAGCTCTGTGGCCACAACAGGGGTCAGGCCAAGATCTTTGAACTGTGCACAAATTGCCTGCAAGCACTGGCGAGGATCCGCAGAAAAAGGCGAGCCATCGGGATTGGCCATCATAGAAATCAGTTGGTGATGCGGTAAAGCGTCCCACGTCACGGGGGCAAGACTGTCCTTCACGGGCAGACAAAGGCCATCACTGTCGCCGGTTTCAAAAACCAACCCCGTATCGAGAACATCATCGCCCCAAAAATCGACAGCAACCACAGAGCGAGGCATTTTGATACCTTCCTCCATAACCCTATCAAGACGCGCGAAGGGCAGACGTTTCCCGCGCAATTGCCCATTTAAGTCCGAAAGGAAAATATCAAATTCTGTTGCCGGAGTTTTTGGATTGCTTTGTGTCACCTGTGCTATCCCTTTATGCCTCATTGAAACTTGTCCAATGATTTTCTGCGCTATAATGTGATCACAAAATTGAGCCTGGTCAAGTCCGTTTTTCGCAATTCCAGAAAAAGATATTTTCATATTGTGATCATTTTGTATAAAAGCCTCTGCAAGAGAGAGATTCCGATACCCCGCATGGGACATGGGAAAAACGTCGGACGCTCGCAGGTCAAAGTCATTGAATCACAAATGACACCCAGAAATCCTTGGGGACCCTTGCGCAAATTCAATAAGATAGAGCGCATGCCCTGTCATCATTTTATGGGACATCCGCTCTCTCCTAAGGGCGAGCCTTTTGAGGCAGACTGACAAAAGCGCACGACAAGCAAAGATACCATCATGACAAAGAAAAACACCCTAGAGATTACACCCCTAGATAAAGATGAGGACTTAACCGTCAATCAATGGGTTTATCGCTCTTTACGTCGTTCTTTAATGATTGGTCAAATTTCTCCGGGCAGCGCCTTAACCATTCGCGGTTTGGCACATGTCTTAGGGGTCAGCCCCATGCCCGTCCGTGAAGCCTTGCGACGCCTTGTCAGTGAAGGCGCTCTGGAAATGCTGGATAATCGCCGCCTCAAAGTCTGCACCATGAGTTCTGAACGGTTCAAAGAACTCTGTGATGTTCGTATTCTTTTGGAAACCCACGCCGCAGAATGTGCTTTGCCTTATATGCGTGACGATGATGTGGCGCAGTTGAGCTATCTCGATGCGCAGGTCAATTTTGCATATCAACATAACAATATCGAGGCTGGAAGCCTAGCGAATCAAGAATTCCACCGTTTTTTATATACGCGCAACCCTCATCAAATCAGCCTTCGCCTGATTGAAGCGGTGTGGATACAGCTCGGGCCTTTCTTTCGGGTTGTTATTGAAAAACTTCACCAAAATTATGTTATTGACCGCCATAACGAAGCCATTGAAGCCATCAAACGCGGGGATGGATTCGGCTTACGACGCGCGATCGAAGCGGATATCCGCGATGGGATTGCCACAATCCAGTCCCTTGAAGAGCTAGAGGACTTTTTTGTGCGACAATAAGCTCCTTAACCCTCTGAAATCTTTTGCCTTTAGATTTGTGATCAAAATTATAAAGCGCTAAAAACGCATTCTGCGCCTGTGAGCCGCTTGACTTCTTTAAATTTGTGATCACAATCAACATCTATATTGTGATCACAAATGAGCTGCTAAGCGAGAGATCCTAAGGCAATGGTCAATCCAAATACCCCAGTAAACTGGTTTGAGCGGGCGGCCGCCCAAAGCTTTCACGGACAGGCCTTCATCAATGGAGCCGCCGTCGATGCCATCGATGGTAAAACTTTCGATTGTATCAGCCCCATTGATGGACATGTCCTAACCCAGATTGCCTCTTGCGGTGAGGCCGATGTGCATCAAGCTGTTCTTGCCGCCCGCGCAACCGTAGAGGATGGGCGCTGGTCAGGACTTGCACCATCACAACGGAAAAAAACTCTTTTACATTTTGCCGATCTGATCGAAAAACATGGCCCCGAATTGGCCTTATTAGAGACCCTCGATATGGGGAAACCCATTGCCGATGCGCTCGCAATCGATGTCCCCGCCACAACGCGCTGTTTTCGCTGGTATGCCGAAGCCATTGACAAGCTCTATGGCGAAGTCGCACCAACAGCACCCAATTTTCAGGCAACCATCACCCGAGAGCCCATTGGCATTTGTGGGATTGTGGTGCCTTGGAATTTCCCCATGATCATGGCAGCCTGGAAATTGGCCCCTGCCCTCGCCGCTGGCAATGCTGTGATCTTAAAACCAGCGGAACAATCTTCCTTAACCGCTCTTCGCCTTGCAAGTTTGGCCATGGAAGCAGGCCTTCCAGAAGGCGTTTTCAATGTCGTACCCGGTTTAGGGGCTGAAGCCGGTCAAGCCATTGGCTTGCATATGGATATTGATGGGGTGTTCTTCACCGGCTCAACCCAAACAGGCAAGCTCTTTCAACAATATTCTGGCCAATCCAATTTAAAACATGTCGGGTTGGAATGTGGCGGCAAAACCGGTCACATTATTCTTGAGAGCTGCAACCGGCTTGATGACGCTGCTTCTGCAGCGGCTTCTGGCATTTTCTTCAACCAAGGCGAAATGTGCACAGCAGGCTCGCGTTTGATCCTGCATGAAAACATAAAAGACCAAGTGCTTGAACGCATTATAGAGAGTGCCAAAACAATTGTTCCACGCCATCCCCTCGACAAAGAAACAAGCATGGGCGCGCTTGTCGATCATGCCCATACAGCGCGTGTGATGGACTATATCGATATCGGCAAAAAAGAAGCCGATTTGGTCATCGGCGGCAAGCAAGTCCATCCTGTTGCCGGGGGCTGCTACATCGAACCGACAATTTTCGATCATGTTGATAATGCCTCACACCGCATCGCGCGAGAAGAAATTTTCGGCCCCGTCCTTTCTGTCATCACCGCCAAAAGCACCGAAGAGGCCATCTCCATCGCCAATGACAGCCCTTATGGCCTAGCAGCTGGCCTTTGGTCCGATGATGTTAACATCCTCCATAAGGCGGCCCGTGCTTTAAAGGCCGGTGTCATCTATGCCAATTGCTATGACTGCGATGATATCACCACTCCCTTTGGGGGGTATAAACAATCTGGGATTGGCCGAGACAAATCTCTACATGCTTTTGATAAATATACCGAACTCAAATCGACATGGCTGAAACTCTACTGAGCCTTACAAACTGTCACCAAGACGAAAATAAAATCGAAAAACAAATATCTCATCCAGGGAGAGCCAAAATGAGCGCCAATGCGGACCTGTTAGAACGTCGGGTGGAAGCCATTTCGCGCGGTGTCAGTTTCATAACAGATTTTTTCGCTGAAAAAGCCGAGAACTCAGAAATCTGGGATGTCGAAGGGCGTCGCTTTATAGATTTTGGGTCTGGCATCGGGGTCTGCAATACCGGTCATCGCCACCCCAAAGTCATGGCGGCCATCGAAGCCCAAATTGCCGCTTTCACACATACCTGCCATCAGGTCACACCTTATAAGGGCTATGTGGAATTAGCAGAAAAGCTCAATCAGCATGTGCCTGGGGCTTGGCAGAAAAAAACCGCTTTTGTGTCCACCGGTGCAGAAGCCGTTGAAAATGCCATTAAAATTGCGCGTGCTTATACAGGACGTACAGGACTGATTGCCACCAGCGGCGGCTTTCATGGCCGAACCTTTATGGGGATGAGCCTCACGGGAAAAGTTGTTCCCTATAAAGCGGGCTTTGGGCCGATGATGAATGATGTTTTCCACGTCCCTTTCCCCAATAAAGTCCATGGCGTTTCTGTCGCAGACTCTCTCACAGCTCTAAAAGCGCTCTTTAAGACTGACATTGAGGCTCACCATATTGCCGCTCTCATTTTCGAACCTACGCAAGGTGAAGGTGGATTTTATGTTGCGCCTCAAGACTGGGTTGAGCAGATCCGCGCGCTTTGTGATGACTATGGTATTGTAATGATTGCGGATGAGGTCCAATCAGGGTTCGGACGCACAGGCAAATTCTTCGCAATGGAGCATTATGGCATAGAGGCTGATATTACGATTTCCGCGAAAGGCTTAGGTGGTGGCATGCCCATTTCTGCGGTCACCGGTAAAGCTGCAATCATGGACGCCCCGAACCCAGGAGGCCTTGGTGGGACTTATGCGGGCCACGCTGTTGCGGTCGCTGCAGCCAATGCCGTCTGCGAGATCATGGCAGATCCCACATTCCATGACCGCACGACAGCCCTTGGAGAAAAGCTTCGCACGCTTCTGGAGAATTTACGTTCTGAGATCCCACAAATCGCAGATGTGCGCGGTCAAGGTTTGATGGTGGCCGTCGAGTTTATGGAAAATGGCCAACCCCGGGCTGACATGGTCTCCTCTATTATGTCTTATGCAAAAGAGAGAGGCCTCATTTTACTCTCTTGCGGTGTTTATGGGAATTGCATCCGCTTTTTGCCACCTCTCACGATTCAAGATGAAGTTTTCGACGAAGCTCTTGACATCATCGCAGAGGCCATCAAACAAGCCGTGTAAAAGAGCCCGACTCTGATAGGGTCATGTCTGACGTCTCCATGATGCATTCTGACGCGGCATGCCCCCCTTCGCGGATCAAAACGAGAGTCTTGTGTTTTTAATTTGCATCAGATGAAATGCCCTCTGTTTTTGTTTTTGCCGCA